>NZ_JBHRWL010000030.1:0-127273 GCF_042647945.1 Streptomyces lusitanus | reverse complement strand
CGCGAGCCTGCGCACCCGCTCCGGGTCACCGGGGGTCGGGTCCTTGTCCAGGTCGAGAACATGCCAGTCCGTCGGCCGGTGACCCGCCATCCCGCAACCCCCGTCACGCGCACATCGTCAACACCCGTATGCACACGTGAACCTACCGGGCACGGCAGTTCGACCGAAAGAGCGGCCCTTCTCGCCGCAGGGGCGTCAGTCGGGCGTTACTCACCTCTCATGCCGATGCGCAGGGCCGCTCCTCCTCACGCGTCTCCGTGCGGGTTCGGTTCCGACGCGATGACGTGCCGCACCTGCCAGCGGGCTTCCTCCCAGCGGGCGCGGCGGGCGGTGAGACGCTCGTCGGCATCGTCGTCACGGTGTCGCGCGGCCCAGCGGCCGGCCTCCGCCTGCAACTGACGGGCGACGGACAGGCAGGACGGGTGACTGAACGGGCCTCGCCCGTACGCCCTGTCCAGCATCGGCCCGGCACCGACCCGCGCCGCGTCCATGGTGAAGTCCGCGCCCCCGGCCAGGAAGAAGCGGTTGCCCGTCCTCCGCTGGGCGACCGCCCTCAGCCGCTCCTCCGCCTCCAGCAGACGGGGCACGGCCGATCCGAGACCGATCGCCTCATGAACCGCGTCCATGTACTCCAGGCATGCCACCGAGACCGGTTCCTCGATCTCGTCCCGCTGCAGATCCAGGACGTGCCGTGCGAAGTCCAGTGCCAGATGAGCCGCTCGTTCCTGGTGGATCTGTCCGAGCAGGTCTCCCAGCAGTCTCGACGGAACGATCACATCCAGCCCCCTCCCAATCCCCGTTCCGCCAGTGCCGCGTCATCCACGGCGCACGACCTGCCACACGCGATGCGCCGCATCCTCCCCCCGCAACCACCAGGCTTCCAGCTTGTCCCGGACCGTTACGTAGACCGCCCACCGCTTCAGCCACGGCGGCAGGTCGCGGAACGGTACGAAGGTCAGGGTGTCGTCCACCGCGTTCACCGCGATGCTCCTGCGGCCCGGGCCCGCAGCCCGCAGCACCTCGTACAGGTCCGGCGTCAGCGCCCCGTTCAGCCGCGCAGCCGTCCCCACCGCCGTGAAGGCGAAGCCCCGTTGGTCGGTGTCCGGGAGCTGCGTCGCGCGGACGAGACGCGGGGAGGCGTCTTCCAGTGGGCAGTTGAAGGCGAGGCCGATCGCCGCCGTGCCCAGGCTCCGCTCACCCCGCTCGAACGCGGCGTCCCACTCCGCCGGGTCGTCGAGACCCAGCAGTCCCTCCCCCGTCACCCAGTCCCACGACCGCGTCATGCCCGCTCGGTCCACTCAGTCCGCTCAGTCCACGAACCGGAACGTCGACGTGATCGCGTCGAAGATGTCGAAGAAGGACTCCGCGAGGTCCAGGACCTGACTGCTGCCCGCGACCAGGGCGACCTTGCCCTCCTGGCCCGGCACCGGGATGAACGTCTGCATCAGCACCGCCCGGATCGTGCGGTTCAGCTCGTCCCCCGGCACCGGTACGTCCTCGATGCCGTACGTCCGGGCCGCCGGGCCCACGCCCGGGATGTCGACCGTCGTCACCTTGCGCCACGAGTCGCCCTCCCGCCTCGCCTCCTTGACGGCAAGCTGCGCGGTGACCGCCTCCGGGTCGGTGGGGAGGGGGTCGCCCTTACTGGTGCGGCCGCCGACGAGCGACACCGTGACCGAGCCGGTGATCGGGGTGTCGCCGCCGAAGCTCTCCGCCATGCAGCCGCAGTACAGCGCACCCGACTTCCAGGCGTCCGCCGCCGCCTTGCGCAGGAAGGAGATGTACGTGTCGCGGTGCGGGGCCAGTTCCGGGTGGGCGCGCACCCGCTCGCTCACCATGCGGTGGATCGCGTCGTCCCGCGACTCGGGACGGACGTCGAACTCCCACCAGGACTCCGGCACCTTGATCCGGAAACCGCCCCGTTCGACGGTCAGCGCTTCCATGTAACGGGCCATGTCGCCGGCGTCCCCCTTCGGTCGATGACGTCCCGACATCGTGCCATCGAGGCGTCGCCGCGTGCGGCGCGGGGCCGTCAGTCGTCACCCCCTCTTCGCGACCGTCAGCACCACCGCCGCGTCCTCCAGCGCCTCCAGCCCGTGCCGGGCGTCCGGGATGACGAGGAGGTCGCCGGTGCGGCCCTCCCACTCCGCGTCGTCGCTGGTCAGGCGGACGCGGCCGCGCAGGACGAGCAGGGTGGCCTCACCGGGGCTGTCGTGCTCGGCGAGGCTCGTGCCGGCGGTCAGCGCGAGGAGGGTCTGGCGCAGGGTGTGCTCGTGGCCGCCGAAGACGGTGGTGGCGCTGCGGCCGCTGGAGGCGGTGGCGGCCTGTTCCAGGTGGGTGCGGGCGAGGGCGTCGAGCGAGAGCTTCTGCATACGTCCAGCGTGGCCGACTCCTCCGGGCTCCGGCCAGGGCCATGTGGGCCACCGCGGGGTCCGCATCGTCCGCGATACTGGCGCCGTGCCCGCGACCCCGCAGCCCGTCACGCCCGACCCTCCCGAGCCGATCGCGCGTCCGCTGCTCACGCAGTCCTGGCTGGACCTGACGTTCGTGCACTGGGCGGCGGACCCTGCCGACGTGGCCCCGCTGCTGCCGCCGGGTGCCAGGCCCGACACCCTCGACGGGGTGACGTACGTCGGTCTCGTCGCGTTCCGGATGCACCGGGTGGGGTGGCTGCGGCTGCCGGGCGTGCCGTACCTGGGGAACTTCCCGGAGACCAACGTCCGCCTGTACTCGGTGGACGACCACGGCCGGCGCGGGGTGGTGTTCCTGTCCCTGGACGCCTCCCGGCTGATTCCGGTGCTGGTCGGCCGGCTCGGCTTCGGGATGCCGTACGTCTGGTCCCGGATGCGGGTACGGCACGTGGACGACCGCACCGTCACGTACACCGCGTCCCGCCGCTGGCCGGGGCCGCGCGGCGCCGGTACGCGGCTCACGGTGCGGCGGGGCGAGGCGGTCGCCGAGCCGACGGAGCTGGAGCACTTCCTCACCGCCCGCTGGGGCATGCACGGCGTGTTCTTCGGGCGGCCGATGTATCTGCCGAACGCGCATCCGCGCTGGCCGCTGTACCGGGCGGAGCTGCTGGAGTGCGCGGAGGACCTGGTCGCGGCGGCGGGGCTGCCCGCGCCGGGCGGTGCGCCGGTCAGCGTGCTGTACTCGCCGGGCGTCCCGGCCCGCTTCGGCCGCCCGGCCCGCCCGGCGGGCATCCCCACGCCGTGACGGCGCGGTGCGCGGGGTCGTACGGCATACACGTCAGATGACGCCCTGCGCCAGCATCGCGTCCGCGACCCGCTCGAACCCGGCGATGTTCGCGCCGGTCACGTAGTCGCCGGGGGCGCCGTAGCGCTCGGCGGTCTCGGCGCAGGTGGTGTGGATGTCGGTCATGATCCGGGCCAGCTCGGCCTCGACCTGGTCGGCCTTCCAGCTGGTGCGCGACGCGTTCTGCGTCATCTCCAGCGCGCTGACCGCGACACCGCCCGCGTTGGCCGCCTTGCCGGGGCCGAAGGCGACGCCGGCCTGCTGGAGGAGGTCGACGGCGTCGGGCGTGGTGGGCATGTTCGCGCCCTCGGAGACCGCCTTCACGCCGTTGCGGATCAGCACGGCGGCGTCGTCGGCGGTCAGCTCGTTCTGCGTGGCCGACGGGAGCGCGATGTCCGCGGGGACCTCCCAGACGCGCCCGCCGGGCACGTACCGCGCGGAGCCGCCGCGGCGCTGGGCGTAGTCGCTCACCCGGCCGCGCTCGACCTCCTTGACCTGGCGCAGCAGCTCCACGTCGATGCCCTTCTCGTCGACGACGTAGCCGCCGGAGTCGGAGCAGGTGACCGGGTTGGCGCCGAGGGCGATGAGCTTGCGGACGGTGTGGACGGCGACGTTGCCGGAGCCGGACACGACGGCCGTCTGTCCCTCCAGGTCCTCGCCGCGGGCGCGCAGCATGGCCTCGGCGAACAGCACGTTGCCGTAGCCGGTCGCCTCCGGGCGGATCAGCGAGCCGCCCCAGCCTGCCGCCTTGCCGGTGAGGACGCCGCCCTCCCAGCGGTTGGTGAGGCGCCGGTACTGGCCGAAGAGGTAGCCGATCTCGCGGGCGCCGACGCCGATGTCACCGGCGGGGATGTCGGTGTACTCGCCGATGTGCCGGTACAGCTCCGTCATGAACGACTGGCAGAAGCGCATGACCTCCGCGTCGCTGCGGCCCCGCGGGTCGAAGTCGCTGCCGCCCTTGCCGCCGCCGATGCCGAGTCCGGTGAGCGCGTTCTTGAAGATCTGCTCGAAGCCGAGGAACTTGACGATCCCGAGGTTCACCGAGGGGTGGAAGCGCAGGCCGCCCTTGTACGGGCCGAGAGCGCTGTTGAACTCGATGCGGAAGCCCCGGTTCACGTGGACGTGGCCGTGGTCGTCCGTCCACGGCACCCGGAAGATGATCTGCCGCTCGGGCTCGACCAGCCGCTCCACGAGACCGGGTTCGGCGTACTCCGGCCGGGCGGCCAGCACGGGGGCGAGCGTCTCCAGCACCTCACGGGCGGCCTGGTGGAACTCAGGCTCCGCGGGGTTACGGCGCTCCACCTCGGCGCGGAGCCGGTCGAGCGAGGTCTTGGGGTCGGGGCGTGAGGTCACGGAATCCCTTTCTGGCGCGGCTGACACCGGTACAGATAGCCGGTGAGGGGCGCTCGGCGCCGTTGCCGCGCGCAGGACAGCGGCCGCCCTGGTCGTATACGACAGGTCGGCCGACCTTCCCAGTGTTACCCCTGTGTTAACTGGATACCAAGGGGCGGGTCGGATCGTCCGCTGTGCGGGACTTGGCGTGCGGAGAACGGGACGGCGGGCAGGATCATCCGATGTCCGGACAGGGTGTACGGAGTCCGGAGCGCCGGTGGGTTTTGATCCGGTCCTCGCCATACGCGCACACATCCTCCACATCGCCCTTTAGGCTTTCGTGGCGGCGCGGACGGGCACCGTACGGGGCGTCGCCGATCCGGCGGAACGGGAGAACAGGGGCATCATGACGGGTGGGGCAGCCGTACGGCCGGCAACGGATGACACTGATGACACGGCGGCCGACGGCGGCCCCGACCTCGCCCGCCCCGCCGACGGCGCGGCACCCGTCGCCCCCGGCCAGTTGGTGACCGTACGCAATCGTCCCTGGGTCGTCACCGAGGTGACCCGTTCCGCCCTGGCCACCGACGACCCCGCCCGCAGCGCGGGGGCCGCCGCGCCGCACCTCGTCTCGCTGACGTCCGTGGAGGACGACGCCCGGGACGAGGAGCTGCGGGTGGTGTGGGAGCTGGAGCAGGCGACCAGCGTCCACGACCAGTACGAACTGCCGTCGCCGGCCGCCGGGTTCGACGAGCCGGGCCGTCTCGACGCGTTCCTGGACGCCGTGCGCTGGGGCGCCATCGCCTCGGCCGACAAGACGGCGTTGCAGGCGCCGTTCCGTTCCGGTGTGGAGATCCAGGACTACCAGTTGGACCCGGTGGTCCGCGCCCTGTCGATGCCCCGCACGAACCTGCTGATCGCGGACGACGTCGGCCTCGGCAAGACCGTCGAGGCCGGCCTGGTGATGCAGGAGCTGATGCTGCGGCACCGGGCGCGTTCCATGCTGATCGTCTGCCCCGCCGGGCTGACGTTGCAGTGGCGGGACGAGATGCGGGACAAGTTCGGCCTGGACTTCCGTATCGTCGACACGAGACTGCTGCGCGAGCTGCGCCGCTCGGCCGGGCTCTACGCCAACCCGTGGACGCACCACCCGCGTCTGATCGTGTCGGTCGACTGGCTGAAGCGGGAGCGTCCGATGCGGATGCTGCGCGAGATCCTCCCGCCGGTGCCGGAGTACCCGCGCGCCTTCGACCTGCTGGTGGTGGACGAGGTCCACACCTGTGCCCCGTCCGGTACGGGCAGGTACGCGGTCGACTCCCAGCGCACCCGGGCCGTGAAGCTCCTCGCCCCGCACTGCGAGCACCGCCTCTTCCTCTCCGCGACCCCGCACAACGGCTACCTGGAGTCCTTCACGGCGCTCCTCGAACTCCTCGACGACCACCGCTTCGCGCGCGGCGTCAAGCCGACGGACGAGCAGCTGCGCCGCGTGATGGTGCGGCGGCTGAAGTCGGAGCTGCCCCGGACGTGGAACGACAAGCCCCGCTTCCCTCAGCGCGTGCCGCACGCCCTGGAGGTGCGGTACGGCGACGAGACCCGGGCGGCCTACGCGAAGCTCGCCGAGTACGCCCGCTCCCGCCGTGAGGGCAACGGCGGCGGGAAGGCCGGCGGGACGGCGGCGGACTTCGTGACGACGCTGCTGAAGAAGCGGTTCCTGTCGTCGCCGAAGGCGTTCGCGGAGACCATCGCCACGCACCTGGAGACGATGACGTCGAGGCCTCCCGCCGGCGAGGCCGCTCCCGCGCCGAGCGTCCGTGTGCTCAGGCCGCTGATCGACGGCGTGGAGGAGGCCGAGGAGGACGGCGAGCGGGAGCAGGCGGAGGCGACGGCCCGCGCCCTGACCGCCGCCCGCCAGGCGATGCGCCCGCTGTCGGACCGCGAGCGCACCCTGCTGAAGGAGCTGGACGCCTGGGCGGTGACGGCCGGGAAGCGCCCGGACGCCAAGTTCGCGCGCTTCCGTGAGTGGCTGGACGAGATCACCTGCCCGGACGGTCCTCTCGGTGAGTGGGAGGACCAGCGGGTCATCGTCTTCACCGAGTACCGGGACACCCAGCGCTGGCTGTACGAGCAGCTGCTCGCGGCCAAGTATCCGGCGGACCGGATCGCCCTGCTGTACGGCGGCCAGGACCCGAAGGAACGCGAGCAGGTCAAGACGGTGTTCCAGGAGAGCCCGGACCTGTCCCCCGTGCGCATCCTGCTCGGCACCGACGCGGCCAGCGAGGGCATCAACCTCCAGGCCCACTGCCACCGGGTCCTGCACTGGGAGATCCCGTGGAACCCCAACCGCCTGGAGCAGCGCAACGGCCGTGTCGACCGGCACGGGCAGCGGGCGGAGCAGGTGGACGTCCACCACTTCGTCCCGGAGGGCTGGCAGGGCTTCGACGCCGCCCACGACCACCAGACGGACTCCGGGTACGAGGACGGGGCGCTGGAGGACGAGATGCACTTCCTCGCGGTGGCCGCCCGCAAGACCGAACGTATCCGCGAGGACCTGGGCAGCGCGGGCGAGGTCATCGCCGCGCAGGTCGAGCAGAAGATGCTGGGGCGCCGCTCCAACTGGACCACGGCCGACGCGGAGATCACCAAGCGGTCCGGCAAGGCGGTGCTGAAGGTCGAGCGGGACCTCGCCCGTGACCTGGAGCAGCTGGTGAACGCCCTCACGGACAGCCGGCAGGAGCTGCACCTGAACGCGGCGACGGTGGAGCGGGTCGTGCGGACGGGCCTCCAGCTCGCCCACCGCAAGGACCTGATCGAGGTTCCCGACCCCGATCCGCGCAAGAACGCCAACTGCTTCCGGCTCCCCGAGCTGCCCGGTGCCTGGGCGCGGGCCCGCAACGACGGCTTGCGGCACCCGCTGACCGGCGCGGACCGCCCGGTCGTCTTCGACGAGGCCGAGGCCCGCGACCGCACGGACGTGGTCTACCTCCACCTGGGCCACCGGCTCACGCAGATGTGTCTGCGGCTGCTGCGGGCGGAGCTGTGGTCGGGCGGCGACGCGCGGCCGCGGCACGCGGACGGCGAGGGCCGCCCGGCCCCCCAGGGCCTCCAGGAAAGGAAGCTGTCCCGGGTGACGGCCCGTGTGGTCCCGGACGGTGTCCTGCGCACTCCCGCCGTCGTGGCGCACGGCCGTGTCGTGATCAGCGGCAGCGGCGGCGCCCGCCTCCACGAGGAGGTGATCGCGGCGGGCGGTCTCATCGAGAGCGGGAAGCTCGCCGTGGCGAAGAAGGAGGACGTCGAGAAGTGGCTCGCCGCCGCGACGGACGACCTGCCGCCGGAGGGGATCCGCGACGAGCTGTCCGCGCTGTGGCCGGACAACCTGGACAAGCGGCTCTCCAGAGCCCTGAACACCCAGGCGAACCGCCGCTTCCGCTCTCTGCAGACCCTGCTCGCCAAGCGCTGTGAGGAGGAGGTCGACGGAATGCGCGCGGTCCTGGAGGATCTCGGCCGGTCGATCCGGGAGCGCCTGGACGATACGGGACACTGGCAGCAGGAGTCGCTGTTCGACGTCGACGACGAACGCCGCCAGCTCCACGCCGACCGGGAAGCCCTCCAGGAGCGCCTGCGGCGGCTGCCGGACGTGATCGAGTCGGAGACGTCGGCCCTGCGGCGCCGCTGGGCGGACCCCACCACACGCTGGTTCCCGGTGTCCGTCACCTTCCTCGTCCCCCGTTCCCTCACCGTGACCGCCCGCCAGGAGACCCGCTGATGCCGACCGCCGCCGCCAAGAAGAAGGTGCCGCCGAAGGGCAAGGTCCCCACACCGGCGGAACAGCACGAGGACTGGCTGCGCCTGCTCCGCCCCGACGGCCCGTTCGTCTCCCTGCCGGTGCTGGTCGGCGCGTTCCCGCAGGGCCTGGACACCATCCCGGCCGAGACGTGGACACGGCTGCGGCAGGCCTGGGCGGAGGTCCAGGAGGACCCGGCGCTGCTGCGTCACGCCTGGGAGAAGCTGGTCCTCGACGAGCTGCTCGGCTGGCGCTCCCCCGGCCTGCGTGACGGCTCCGCGATCCCCGAGTCGCTGCGGGCCGGCGCGAACACCCCCGACGCGGTCCTCCTCGGCCCCGGCGAGTCGGGGCTCACCCCCCGCGCCCTCCTGTTCCGTACGCCGGAGTGGGAGGCGTCCCTCACCCGCCCGCGCGGGGAGCAGCCCTCCCTCGCCGACCGGGCCGCCGACCTGTGCCGGGCCCGCCAGGTCCCGCTCGCCCTGCTGACCAACGGCCGCGAGTGGGCCCTCGTCCACGCCCGCCCCAAGGAGGCCACGACCGTCGCCGTCTTCGACGCCGACCTGTGGTCCGAGGAGCCGCTGCTGGCCCGCGCCTTCGCGAGCCTGCTCACCGCCCGCCGGATCGTCCGCCCGCCGCTGGACGCCGCGGGCAAGCCGTCCGACTCCACGGCCGGTCTGTTCGCCCGCACCGCCGCCGCGCAGTCCGAGGTCACCGACACCCTCGGTCGTCAGGTCCGCGAGGCGGTCTCCCTGCTGGTCGCCGAGGTGTCCCGGCTCGACCGCGAGTCGCACGGCGCCGTGCTGCGGGACGTCCCCGCCCAGCAGGTCTACGAGGGCGCGCTCACCGTCATGATGCGCCTGGTCTTCCTCCTTTACGCCGAGGAGCAGCGCCTCCTCCCGGCGGGCGACGAGCTGTACGACGCCTCGTACGCCGTCGGCCCGCTGCACGAGGAACTGCGCACCGCCCGTCGCCTGCACGGCGGCGAACTGGGCGACCGCTCCGCCGCGACCTGGCCGCGCCTGCTGGCCACGTTCGCCGCGATCCACGGCGGCTGCACCCACGACCGGTTGTGGATCCCCCCGTACGGCGGCTCCCTCTTCGACCCGGCCCGCTTCCCCTGGCTGGTGGACGCCAAGGTCACCGACCGGGTCGTCTACGAGATCCTCGACGCCCTCCTCACCCTGCGCGCCCGCAAGGGGTTCAAGGGAGAGGAGCGGCTGTCGTACAAGGGCCTGGACGTCGAGCAGATCGGCCATGTCTACGAGGGTCTGCTGGAGTACGGCTGCCGCTGGGCCGACGAGCCGTACGTCGGGGTGTCCTTCGGCCGGGACAAGAAGTACGAGGCGGTACTGCCGCTGGCCCGGCTGGAGGAGTGGGCGGAAGCCGGCACGCTGGCGGAGGAGGTCGCGGCGGCGTCCGGGACCAAGCCGGCGACGGTGACGGCCGCGCTGGCCAAGTCGGGTGCCGTCACCGCCGAGCTGGAGACCGCGTGCGGCAGCGACGCGGCGCTGACCGGGCGGGCGGCGGCCTTCTCGGGGCTGTACGGCATCGACCTGCGTGGTGAGCCGAAGGTGTGGCCGGCGGGCTCGGTCGTCGTGGTGCGGTCGGGCAACCGGCGCGACACCGGTACGCACTACACGCCGAAGGCGCTGGCGGAGGAGGTCGTCGAGCACACGCTCGCGCCGCTGTGCTTCGCGCCGGGTCCGGCGGAGGGCGCGGAGCCGGGTGTCTGGCGGGCGAAGACGGCCGAGGAGCTGCTGAAGCTGCGGGTGCTGGACCCGGCGATGGGCTCGGGAGCGTTCCTGGTGTCCGCGTGCCGGTACCTGTCCGACCGGGTGGTCGAGGCGTGGCTGAGGGACGGCCTGCCGCCGGAGATCGCGCGGGACGTCGACGAGGACGACCGTGAGCAACTGCACCAGATGGCGCGGCGGCTGGTCGCCGACCGGTGTCTGTACGGGGTCGACCGCGACCCGATGGCGGTGGAGCTGGCCAAGCTGTCGCTGTGGCTGGTCACGCTGTCGAAGGGGCGGCCGTTCTCGTTCCTGGACCATGCGCTGCGGTGCGGGGACTCGTTGGTCGGGGTCATCGATGTGGAGCAGGTGAAGGCGTTCCATCTCGATTCGGGCGCACGGCAGTTGAGCCCCGAGGTGTCGCGGGCGCTGGACGTGACGGAGACGCTGCTGTCGGAGGCGGCGGAGCTGCGCCGGAGGATCGAGTCGACGGCGGTCACGGACATCCGGGTGGTCCGCGACAAGGTCGAGTTGCTGGAGAAGGCCGAGTCCCTGAGCGGCAAGTTGCGGCTGGCGGCGGACGCGGTGGTGGGGGCCGCGCTGGCGGCGGAGGGCATCTCCGACGAGGAGGCCAGTGACATCACCGGCGTGGAGAACGTCGGGGGCGCGCGGGGGCGGGCGGCACATGCCGAGGCCAAGGAGGACGCCAAGGGGAAGGCGTACCGGAACCGACTGGAGGCGGTGGCCGGGCTGGTCGCGGCTGCGATGGGGGACGGGGCCGAGGCCGAGGAGGCTGCGGAGCGGGCTCGGGGGATTGTGGAGGGGTGGCTGAGGGGGCCGAGGGCTGAGGCGATTCGGCCGTTGCATTGGCCATTGGAGTTTCCCGAAATTATGGGGGTCGAGGGCTCCAGCGGGTTCGATGCAGTGGTGGGTAATCCGCCGTTCGTGGGAGGGCAGAAGCTCACGGGTGCGCTAGGCCACGACTACCGCGAGTATCTGGTCAATCGGATCGGGGGCGGGAAGCGGGGCAGCGCCGACTTGTGCTCTTACTTCCTGCTGCGGAATCTTTCGCTAGCGCCGGGGCGTCGTACGGGAATCATTGCTACCAATACGATCGCCCAGGGGGACACCCGAGAGGTCGGACTCGACCAGGCTACGGCAAACGGCTGGACGGTATACCGAGCGGTGAAGGCCCAGCCATGGCTGGGGACTGCTGCGGTGATCGTCTCATTGCTCTGGCTGACAGGAATGGTCGGTCAAGATGAGGCCCCATTGCTAGACGGCAACGAGGTACGAGGGATTACGCCAGCGCTACTTCCCACATCACGGGCAACGGGGACTCCGTATCCACTAGTCGAAAATGAGGCACAGTCTTTTATCGGGTCATACGTGTTGGGAAAAGGTTTCGTACTGTCAGCCAGGCAAGCTCAGGCATTGATCGCGAAAGACGCCAGAAACGCGGACGTACTATTTCCCTATCTCAACGGTAAGGACCTGAACCAGCGACCAGGCGCATCCGCTAGCCGATGGGTAATCAACTTCCACGACTGGACGGAAGCGAAAGCAGCAGAATATGCAGATGTCTTCGCCATTGTGGAGCGCGAGGTCAAGCCCGAACGGACGCGGAACAACCGCAAGGTATACCGAGATTACTGGTGGCAGTTCGCTGAGAAGCGGCCCGCAATGCTTGCGGCGCTGGAAGGCATGCAGCAGGTAGTCGTGATTGCTCGCGTGAGCAAAACTGTAGTGCCGGTGCGCGTGTCTACCAGCCAGGTCATGAGCGAGCAGGTCGTTATTTTCCCAACATGCAGCAGCTCCGAACTGGCCGTCCTGTCTAGCTCTATGCACTACTGGTGGGCGCTAAAGCATTCAGGAGATATGCGTGGAGATCTCAGATACGCACCCTCTGACGTATACGAGAAGTTTCCTCGGCCTCAAAATTTTTCCGAAACACGTGCCGTTGGAGAGAATTTGGAAAAAATCCAGCAAGAAGCCATGTCTACTCGGAATATCGGCCTTACAGCCCTATACAACCTGATCCACTCAAAATCTGAAACCGCTCAGGACATCGAGGAAATTCGTCAAGCACACACGAAGATAGACCAAGCGGTGTGTGAGGCGTACGGCTGGGCTGACCTCGATCTAAAGCACGGCTTCCATGAAACTCCACAAGGCCCACGGTTCACCATTGCCGCAGATGCCCGAAGTGAAGTTCTCGACCGCCTCCTAGAGTTGAACCACACCCGCTACAAGGAAGAGCTAGACAAGGGCTTGCACACCCCCGAGGCCAAGAAGCGCAGGGCTGCCGCCCGCAAGGCCAAGGCGCGGGCCGCCGCACGCAGCCCTCAGCATGCCACGGAGGACTTCTCTGACGACGGACTGTTCCCCAAACCCGACGCGTTGTTCTGAGCCATACACCAACGCGCCCACCCCAGTAACAGCCGAGGGTGGGCGCGCCGTTGAAGCGTCAGCGCTCCGACGCATACGTCACGAAGTTCGCCCACGCACCCGGCGTGAGTGCGAGCCGAGGCCCTGCCACGTTCTTGGAGTCGCGGACGTGCACGGTGCGGGGCGCTATCGCGATCTCCACGCAGGAGTTGCCATCAGGGCCGTCGCTGTAACTGCTCTTGAACCAAGCCAGTTCAGAAACGTCCCCAGTAGAAGCCTTGCGGATCATGTCTCTCCCAGCACTTGCTCGATGAAGGCCAGCGACTCCCGAGGGGTGAGAGCCTGCGCCCGGATCGTCCCATACCGCAGCTCTAGGATCCGCAGCTGCTTCGGATCGAAGGTCGGCCGCCCGCCGAACGCGCCGTCGGAACGGCCTGCTGCCGTACCGTCGGCGAACTTCAGCACCTCGATCCTGCCTACCAGCCCAGGATGAGCCCCCGCGCTGGTAGGCATCACCTGCAACGTGACGTTACGCAACCGCCCCACCTCCAGCAGGTGTTCGAGCTGCTGTCGCCAGACCATTGTGCCCCCAACGCACCGACGTAGCGTCGCCTCTTCCAGGACGAAACTCAGAGCTGGAGCAGGGCACCGCTCGAAGATCGACTTCCGAGCCATACGAGCAGCAACCAGGCTCTCAGCCTCCTCCTCCGAGTACGGCGGTTGCCATACGTCGAACAGAGCCCGCGCATGCTCCGGCGTCTGCAACAGCCCATGAATGCTGAGCCCGACGTACACACCCAGCTCGACCGCCTTGGCCTCCAGCTCCGCCAGTGCCCGCACGCTCTTCGGATACCGGACCTTCTTCACGTCCTCCCAGGCCGCCGAGAGCAGTCCGCCCGCCCTCAACACCTCGTCGGCCTTGTCCAGATACTCGCGTTGAGGGATCCGCTTCCCGCCCTCGACCTTGTAGACGAGGTCCTCTCCGTACCCGATCGCCGCCCCGAACTGGCCGGCCCGCATCCCCGCCGCTTCCCGCCGCAGCTTCAACTGACGCCCCACCGTGGTGATGACGGCGACGCCCCACTCGTCGTCCGGGTCCACCTCCCACCCCGGCTCGTCCGCCTCAGCCCTGGGCCGTACCGCCTCACCGTCCACCGCCGTCATGCCGCACCCCTCCGTCGTCCCGCGCCGTACCGCGGCGCCCTACCCGTACCAACCATCCCGACAGTCCGGACAGCACCGGACAACCATCGGACAGTCACCACATGCAGGGAGATCTGCCACAACTCACGTTAGATCGCGACAGGACCACCAGTGCGAGAAACGCATAATTCGTACTTTTAAACACCGCGTCCCGCTGAGTACCCACGGTCGCCCCCTCCCGGGCCATCGAAACCCCAGAGAGGCGGCACCCTCAGGCTGCTTCAAATTTGAATTTAATTACTCCCCCTGAACCAACGAAGATGGAACCCACAGACACCCCTTTTATGGAAGCTCAAAAGAAACTCAAGTGATAACGAGTGGGTAACGGGATGGGCAGATGCCCCCCGATGTCGATCAAAGCATGATCTGATCGCGACCGATAAGCCGGGCGAATTAACCAGTCCCCGGCAGCATGCAAGTCAGATCTGGGGGAAAAATGAAGCGCGCTGCATTCGCAGTCGTTGCCATATGCGCCATCACCGTCGCGACTCCGGGAGTCGCCTTCGCAGATTCTCCGGAACCTGCGCCGCTGGGCGTCTGTGACGGGGGATGGAAGACCGACATCTACGCCCATTCGAAGAAGCACCTGGGCAAGGGACCGATCTACAAGGACGGCCCCGGGGGGACCATGGTTCTGACGCGAGTGAAAGCCGGATCCGTGGCGACCAAAATCACGGTCGGCGGAGGAGTGTCCGTCAGCGGCATTGTGGCCGAGGCGAAGGCCGAGGTGAGCCGCGAGTCGGTCAAGGAGGTGTCCTGGGAGACGCAGCACCAGTACCGGCGCGACATCAGCCGCAACAAGTACGGCAACGCGCAGTTCGGCTCATGGGGTCACCACGTCAAGTGGCAGAAGTACTACCAGTTGCCCAACTGCAAGAAGACCCAGATCTCGTACGGGGAAGCTGACGTCGCCAACGAGACCGTCGGATTCAAGTACTGGGAAACGAGTTCCTGATGCGATCCCGTCGCGCGGCCCTCGCCACGGCAGCCGTCCTGTGCGGGGTGCTGACCTCCTGCACGGGCGAGGACGGCTCGGACAAACCCAACGTTCCGGACTCGTCCCAGTCGACCGTCGCACCACCTCCCCAGGAACCGTTGACCGCCCCCGAGGTGGACGCCGGATACAAGGAAATCCTCTCCGAAGGCCCTCATCGCGGAGTCCAGCAGTTCGGCACGATAGAACTCCCGAAGGGAGAGTCCTGGATCAAGGTGAACTGCATTTCGCGCTCGATGCCGGTTGATCTCGAAATCTCCCTCGAAGGCATCGGAGGGTTCTCCCTGGGGTGCTCCGGTGTGGAGGTGGAGAAAAACGCGAACCAGATGAATCTGAATTCGCCCCGCAAGCTCCACTTCACCGTGGTGACGGAGGAGTCCGTCCGCTGGTACGTCAGCATCCAAGTCCCCAAGCAGTGAGCACGGGCAGCGAAGCCGGCTTCTCCAGCCACTGAGCAGCGGTCGTGAAGAGGGCTCGGTACAGGAACCGAGCCCTCTTTGCTGCCCCGCGCCGACAACGCCGACAGCCTCGGACACATCACCGACAGGAGCGGCACTCGCCCTCGTAATCACGCAAGGCGACGGATGCGACCCACCATTCTGAATGCCGTGCATCAGAAAATCGCCGGCACCACGGCTCAACCGACCAGCCACTCCCCCCCACTTCAGCGTGCTGCTCTCCGCCACCCCGCGCAGTGCCCGCCTCGCCCGTCTCCTCACGGGCGCCCAGCTCCGCAGCCGGGATACGACTCGGACGCCGCACGCCACGTCGTGGCCGAACTGGCGGCCAACGCCGTCACCCATGGCCGCGTCCCGAGCCGGGACTTCCGTCTTGAGTTCCACGTGGTGGACCACACCCTCCACATCGAGGTCACCGACACGCGGGGCGAACGCCTGCCCGAGCCCCAACCGCCCTCCCCCGACACCGAGTCGGGCCGCGGCCTCCTTCTTCTGGAGGCGCTCGCGGACCGCTGGGGCGTGACCGAGGACCGCTTCCCACGCAAGACCGTCTGGGCCGAACTACGGCTTACGGCACCGGAACCCGAGATCTGAAGATCCGGTGCCGTCAGTGCCTTACCAATCAAGGACTTGAGGGGAAAGCACCCCACCAAGCCCCACCCTTTCCCGCCCGAGGCGCGCGATCACTCAGGCGGGTGAACATCACCGGCTCAGCTGGATTTTCGGACCCCCAACGCCTCTACGCTCAGCGCACACAACCCGAAAAAGACTTCGGCCCCCGCCGGGACTGGCATCCCAGTGCGAGGGCCTGACCACCAAGGAAGCTGGAACCTTCCCGATGGATACCCAAAACCCTAGCGCGCCCTCGCGCGCCCAGTCAGCCCCCGACGGCAATCCGACCCGATCGCGTCACCACATCGGCGGCGTCATCCACGAGAACACCCGCCACACCACTCGCTTCGTGGTGATCGGCAACCACCTCACCCAGCACAAGGAGCTCTCGCTCCTCGCAATCGGCCTCGGCTGCCACATCCAGTCGCTCCCCACCGGCACCCCCGTGGACATCAAGAGCCTCGCCTCCCGCTTCAAAGAGGGCACCAAGCGCATCAGCGACGCCCTACGGGAGCTGGAGACCCACGGCTACCTGCGCCGGGAACGCGTCCGCACCCCCGCCGGCCGCATCGTCACCCGCACGATCTCCTGCAACCAGCCGGGCCACTCGCGGCAGGCAGCCGACACCGGCTGCGCCGCCCCGCAAGCCCGACCGGCGCCGGAGCGCACGCCCCACCCGCGCGGCTCCCGCCCCCGCAAGGCACTCCCCGCCGTCCCCCAGCCCGGCTACACCGCCCCGGCCCTCCTCCAGCAGGCCACCGACCTCCTCGCCGCCCTGCGCCGCCAAGACCCCCGCCTCCTGCTCTCCGCGACCGACACCGAGCACCTGGCCCCCGGAGTCGCCGCCTGGCTGGAACGCGAGGTCACCCCCGCCGCCGTACGCCGCGCCCTCACCACCGACCTACCGGACGAACCTCTCCGCCGTCCCGCCGCCCTTCTCGCCCATCGCCTGGCCGCGCAACTCCCACCCCTGCCGCCGTACCGAACCCCGGCCGGTCCGCCACCACCGGCCCGCCACCGGCTGCGCAACTGCGACGGCTGCGACCATGCCTTCCGCGCCCCCGAAACCGAAACCCACTGCCGCGACTGCCGTACGGCCGGAGCAGCCTCAGGAGCCGGCCGTTGAGCAGGCGCCGTTCACTTCGCCCCTGAGGCGTCGCTCTCGCCGCTTCCACCGTCCGCTCGCTATTCGCGCCCCTTTTCCGGGCCGGCGGTATCGCGGGCTCTGGGGGGCGTCGGGCGTGGGGCGGGTCCCGGGCGTCGGCCGGTCCGGAGCGGAGCCCTGCGGGTGGGAGCGTAGGAGGAGTCCGGGGACGAGGGCGGCGTGGCGGGATCGTTGAGGGTGACGTGCAGGAAGGGAAGGATGCCGCGTTCCAGCAGGGCTTCCCTCCATGCCTCTCTGGCCTCCACCAGTTCCGCGCTCGATGCGTAACGGTCTCTGGTCTCCGAAGCAGGCTGGCCCTGAGCACGCAGCGCGACGACCACCAGGAGGACTGAGCAGACGAGAGCCAAGATCACCATCGCGGCTCCGGCAGACCAGCCGACGACGAGCAAGCTCCGGGTGACCGTGGACTCGCCTCCGAAATGCTGGAGAAGGTAGCCGACAAGAAGAGACAGCACCGCGGTGGCCCCGGAGACGAAAACAGACAGGACGGCGAGGACAGCGAACAGACCGGCCCCCTCCTTGTCGGAAACTTCGGCCACTCCCGGATACCCGCCCAGTGAACCGAGTTCGATCGGACGCCGGCGAACCGGAGTGCCGGCGGGCGTAGGCGGCTCAGAGGCGCGGGGCGCCCGTCCCACCGCCCTGGGTGCTTCCGGACGTACGCTCAGGCCCAGCAGCGCTGCCAGCAGCCGACGGCGGTAGGACATCCGGGCCCAGCGCTGTGGGGCGACCATGCCATCGGTGCCAGGGCCACCCCGCCGTACGACACCCAGCACAGCCGCACCCAGCCGGCGGCCCGGAGCTGCTTCCGCAGCAGGTCCGGCGGCGGCCCGCGGGCGGGCCTCGGAGCGGAACGAGGCGTGCGGAGCAGGAGTGGCGGCCCGGCCACGGAGCTCCTCGCGAAGCCGCACGTAGTGGTTGTACTCGGTCGTCGCGGCTGCGGTGATGAGCGAAGTGGCAGCCAACGCCATGGTGCGCAGCTGCTCGACTGAGACCCGTTGGCCCCCGGCCGCGAGCCCTGGAGTGTGCGGGACGGCGCGCAACGCGGCGTCCAGGATTCGCTCGTAATCCGCGCGGTCCTCGTCCAGCAGTGCGTGCGGAGTGAGGCTCACCGTCCCTCCTCCCCGATCGCCGGCCCTTGTCGCCATCGTGCTGCGCCCCGGTCGTCGACGCCAGATCCGGCTCCGTCGACCGGGCTCGCAGGGATGGCAGTGTCTCCGGAACGGACGGATCCCGTGAGCCGAGTACGGTCGAGGTTCGGGTCGCGCATCGGCTCACGAATGAGATCGCCCGCGACGGTGGTGGACTGCTGGAGCGGAAGCGTGGATGGTACGGCAGAAGACGGTTCGCCGGCCGGTTCGGCGGGCCGGGCCG
This sequence comes from Streptomyces lusitanus, assembly GCF_042647945.1. Lineage (NCBI taxonomy): Bacteria > Bacillati > Actinomycetota > Actinomycetes > Kitasatosporales > Streptomycetaceae > Streptomyces > Streptomyces lusitanus. Next base: position 108,981 of record NZ_JBHRWL010000030.1, on the reverse strand, counting down.
GATCCGCGGACGGTGCGGGCAGGGCCGCCGTCACGGACCGAGGGGCAACACGTGGCACGTCGGGCCCGGCAGAAGAGCCGTCCGCACCGCCCGCTTCCATGGCACCGGTCGCCGGCGCCCCTGTGTCCGCGGCCGTCTCCGCGGCCCCGGCCCACTGCCGGTCGCCCGTCACCACGTCGTTCACCGACTGGATGCGGCCGAGCTGGGTGAGCAGCATGGGCGCCGACATACCGACCACCACGGCCGCGTACTGACCACTGATCTGTCCTGAGGTGCCGAACAGCACCGCTGCCCCGGCGCCCATCAGGCTGTGCACGACGGCCGCGACGAGGTCGACCGCGGGATCGAAGTACACCTGGAGCCGAGGGGGTTCCCCCACTCCTGTCCCCGTGGCTGCCAGTTGCCGGTGCGAACGGCGATCGGCCTGCCAGGACACGAACCGCGTGTAGGCGTCCAGAGCCCCGCGCAGCAGACCGCCCGCCGCCCCCAGGACGAGCAACGCCGGGATGCTCACGGTCTCCCCCGCGGGGCACCGGGGCAAGGGTGCGGTCCTCCGGTCACCGGACGAGCGCGGAGCCGGGCGCGACAGCGCACCACCGGCGTCGCGGTGGGGCTCACGCAGCCGTGCCCGGCCGCTGCCTCACTCCTCCTGGACGACGAAACCGACCACCTGCCGCATGCGCAAGCCTGTTCCGTAGGGCTCCAGATCACCCGTCACCGCCACTTCCAGACCCCGACGCCAGGCCCGAGTCGCCTTGTCCACGTCCTCCGGACGCAAATCCACCCGCACACTCCGCACCCGCGAGTCCTCCTCGCGGAGCAGCGAACCGTAGACCGCCGCTTCCCTGTCGCCCTGCCCACTGAGCCGGGTGACCACACCGCGCAGCACCGCCTCGGGTTCTCGTCCCAGCCGCGCCCTGAGATCCTTCGCGCCCTCCTCCAGCACCTCCACATGCCGACGGGCGATCTCCACCGGAGGAGACGCCTGCTCCATCCGTACCTCGGGGGACCAGGCGAACGCGAAGGAGAAGCCGCGCCGTTCCTCACCCGCGATCTTCACCAGGGCCTCGCAGAGGTTGGCGGACAGGCCCGCTTCGGCATAGGGCGCGAAGTCGGTCAGCGAGTCCCGCTCCAGGGTCTCCTCCGCCGCCGCACGGGCACAGGTCACACCCGCGAAAAGGGTGCGGGACACCTTGCGCGCGAATGGTTCCGGTCGCCGCGATCCCGGACCGTCCGAAAACGCGTCGTCGTCGAACAGCGAGGGCCACCGCGGCCGGGGCAGAGGCGAGAGAGGGGTGTGCGCCGCAACGACGTAACTGCCGACCCGGGTCTGGTCCAGCCGGACCGCCGCCACATGATCCTTGACCGCCTGCGGCTTCTGGCCTGGCTGCACCGCCTGCGGAGTGAGCGCGGAGGACGCGGCGGCCGTGTGCAGTTCCCTCAGACCAGTGAGCGCCGACACCAGGTCCAGCAGCGGAGCCGTGCCGGCCGGGCCAGGCGGCACCAATCGTAAGAACTGCCAGTCCACCGGCGGCAGTCGCATCTCTCGCAGGATGTCGCCGGGGCGTCGCGCCTCCACGACCGCGAGAGTTTCCAGGATGTCGGCGATCCGGCCCGGATAGTCACGCTTCCGCTCGAACGGCACCAGCACCTCGTACGGCGGTCCCGGTTCGTCGTCCTGCGCTGCCCGCTCCCACAGCTCGGCACCCGACAGGTTGCGTTCCGCGCGCCATCCCTTGCCGCCCAGATAGCGCCGTACGGCCTCGGGATCGAGTGTCCGGGCCTCCTCGAACTCCGCGTCCGTGATGACGTTCATGACACCCCCGCCAGATTCCGATACGTCTCGGAGAACAGGCCGTGCAAGGAGTCGACCGTCAGAAGGTTGGCACGCGGAATGTGGACCCGGCGCGTCTTCTGGGTCTCGTCGGCGGCCTCCTTGTCGTGCAGGCACACCCAGTAGGCGGCGTTCCGCAGCAGCAACCGGTCGGGGGTGGCGTGCGACCAGGTGATCGTGTCGGTCGGCGCCAGAACGAGGAAGAGGAACCGGGGAACGTCGTAGCCCTGTCCCGCCAGCAAGTTGTAGTGCTGCACCTCGAGGTCGTACGCGATGTGGTCCTCACGGATCAGCGGGGAAGAGGTGCACTTCACCTGCGCCTCGATGACCGGAAACCGATGGGTTCCGGGCCGGCCCGGATGCCCCAGCTGCCAGTCGACACCGACCCGGTCGCGGTCACGCTGGGCCGCGTCGATGTTGGCGGCGACGGCGAGCATCCGGACGAACTGCTCACCGAAGTGCCCGCGATGCCTGTTGTCCCCGAACCCCGTGGAGTGCTCCACCCAGTCCGGTGCCGGAGCGGGCCCCAGCTCCACACCGAAGTGCGGATACGGCATCTGGTGCGGGACACCGCCGATCGTACTGTCTGCCATCCGTCCCCCGCGTGCCCCGATCCCTCACCGGCCTCGCCGCTTGCGCCGACGACGGTCGTACGCGCTTCGTACCCTCCAAGGAGCGCAGAGTAACGAGCGTCACATTCACTGCCAACGTCGATGATCGGAATCCGGCCGGAGCCGGACGGCCGGAAGTCCGCGGCGGCATGCGGCGTGGCGCGTGAGCGGACAAGTCCCTGCCGGTTGTCGGTGCCCGCACTTAGTCTGTGCGCGTGACCCAGGATCCCCTCGCCACCATCGGTGCCGGTTCCGCGGACGCCGACCCGGTGCTCGCCGCGCCCACCCCGCAGGAACTGCGCGACCGGCTCGCCGAGCTGGTGGTGCGGGACTTGCTGGGACCCAGCGGGGACGAGCCCGAGGAACTGTCCGGCAACCCGATGGACCACTACATCATCGGGCGGCTCGCACCCGGAGGCCGCCGCGAGGAGCACGGCGGCGTGCGGCCGGTCGGCAAGGAGATCGTGCCGGACACGCTCGACGAGCCCGGCATGATGCCCGACCAGGAGCCGGAGGCCGGAGACCCGGAGCCGTCCGCGCCCAACGTGCCCAGCCTGCACCCCTCCACACTGGGGCTGACCCTGCGCGTGGAGGACGGAGTGCAGGAGCTCGCCGTCGACTGCTCCTGGGCGCGGTACGAGCGGGGCGAGTCGAGGATCGAGGGCAATCCACGCCGGGTGTTCCACCGGGTGCCCTGCTCGGGCAGAGTCACGGTGAAACTGGTCGAGGGGAAGCTGTCGGCACAGCCGGTGCACGCACGCGACTTCCCGCACATCGTCGTGCGCGGCCGGGCCCGGCGGCACGAGGGCTCGTGGCTGGTGTCCCTCTTCCTCGTCAACGGCCAGGAGGACCGGCCCGGTTCGGCCCACTGGATGTTCCAGGCCTCCATGACGGTCACGGGAGCGTCCGGCACCGCCCCCTTCCTCCCCCGGCGGAACACGGAACCGGCCGGCGGCGACGAGGACGAGCGGCGTTCGCTCGCCATGACGTACCGGTTCCACCCCGAGTTCGCGGTGGGGCACGGGACGGGCGTGCACGCCGAGCCGGACCCGGACGACCCGCGGCGTGCGGTGCGCCTCTCCACCACGGCCACGCCGACGTACGAGGTGCCGCACACGGACGTGCCCGACCCGCACCGCGACGAGCGCGACCACGACCTGCCGGAGCTCACCGACCTCGTGCTGGACATGCGCGAGCTGAGCGAACTGGAGCCGGAGCCGCTCCGCGCCGCGCTCCTCCCCCTGGTCGACGGCTACCGCTCCTGGATCGTGCGGCAGCTCGCGTCGGTGGACGATCCGGCCTCCGGGCTCGACGCCTACCGCTCCGAGGCCGAGGCGAACATGTGGCGGGCCGGGCGGGCGGCCGACCGCATCCAGGCCGGCATCGACCTGCTGCGGGACGACCCCGAGGCGCTCGCGGCGTTCCGGTTCACCAACCGCGCCATGGCACATCAGCGTGTCCACACGATCGCGGCGGCCGACCGCCGGCGCTCACCGGCGCAGTCGCTGGAGGAGGCGGTCGAGCGGGCCGATCTCCCGGAGAACCGCAGCTGGCGCCCCTTCCAGCTGGCGTTCCTGCTGCTCAACCTGCCCTCGCTCGCCGACCCGGCGCACCCGGAGCGGGCGGACGACCAGGGCGCGCTGGCCGACCTGCTGTGGTTCCCCACCGGTGGCGGCAAGACCGAGGCGTACCTGGGCCTGACCGCGTTCACCCTGGCGATCCGGCGCCGCAAGCCCCACCTGGGCGGACTGGACGCCGAACACGGGGTCGCCGTCATCATGCGGTACACGCTGCGGCTGCTCACCATCCAGCAGTTCCAGCGCGCCACCGCGCTGATCTGCGCCTGCGAGGTGATCCGCCGTGAGGCACCCGACCGCTGGGGACGCAACCCGTTCCGCATCGGGCTGTGGGTGGGCGGCCGGGTCACCCCCAACACCACCGACCAGGCGGCGGACTGGGCCAAGGAGCGCAAGCGGGACAAGGGGTTCGGCGGCTTCGGCCGGATGGGGTCGCCGCACCAGCTCACCAGCTGCCCCTGGTGCGGTTCGAAGATGGAGGCCGGCCGCGACATCGGCGTCGACACCACGCTGCGGCGCACCTTCGTCACCTGCCCGGACGCCTACGAGTGCCCCTTCGGCGGGAGCGTCTTCGGGCTGCCCGCCGACGAGCGGGGGCTGCCCGTCCTCGTGGTCGACGAGGAGATCTACCGCTTCCCGCCCGCCCTCGTCATCGCCACGGTCGACAAGTTCGCCCAGCTTCCCTGGAAGGGCGACACCCAGGCCCTGTTCGGGCAGGTGTCCCGGCGGTGCACCCGGCACGGGTACGTCACCCCGTCCGCCGTGGACGCGGACTGGGAGTCGTCCAGCCATCCGGCCGCGGGAGACCACCCCTCCGCCTCCACCGTCGACGCTCCGCGGGTACGGCCGCCGGACCTGATCGTCCAGGACGAGCTGCACCTCATCTCGGGCCCGCTCGGCTCCCTCACCGGCCTGTACGAGACGGCGGTGGACCGGCTCTCCACGTGGGAGCCCGAACCCGGCCACAGCGTGCGCCCCAAGGTGATCGCGTCCACGGCCACCGTCCGCCGCGCCGACCGGCAGATCCACGACCTCTTCGCCCGCCGGACGGCCGTCTTCCCCCCGTCCGGGCTGAGCGCGGACGACACCTTCTTCGCCCGGCGCCGCCGCACCGACGAGACACCCGGCCGCCGCTACATGGGCATCTGCGCGCCGGGCGTGCGGACGAAGTCCGTCGCCATCAGGGTCTTCGTCGCCCAGCTCGCCGCCGCGCAGCACCTGTACGAGACGTACGGCGCGAGCGGGCTCACCGACCCCTACATGACGTCGGTCGGCTACTTCAACAGCCTGCGCGACCTCGGCGGTATGCGGCGGCTGGTGGAGGACGACGTGGCGGCCAGGCTGCTGCGCACCGACGAGCGGGGGCTGTCCGTACGGCGGATCGGGGAGCCGGCCGAGCTGACCAGCCGGATGGCCTCCGAGGCCATCCCCGACATCCTGGAGAAGCTGGACGTGGGGTTCGGCCGGCGCGCCAAGGGCTCGCCCCGGCCCATCGACGTGCTGCTCGCCACCAACATGATCGCGGTCGGTGTGGACGTCGCACGTCTGGGCGTGATGATCGTCAACAACCAGCCCAAGTCGACCGCCGAGTACATCCAGGCCACCAGCCGTGTCGGCCGCCGGGCCCCCGGCCTGGTCTTCACCCTGCTCAACTGGGCGCGGCCACGGGACCTCTCGCACTACGAGACGTTCGAGTCCTTCCACGCGACGCTCTACCAGCACGTCGAGGCGCTGTCCGTGACCCCCTTCGCCGACCGGGCCGTGGACCGGGGGCTCACCGGAGTCCTGGCGGCGCTGGTCCGCAATCTCAAGCCGGACTACAACGCCAACCGCGGGGCCCAGTACGTGGACCGCCGCGGCGAGGTGGTCAGCCACGCCGTCCGCTCGTTGGAGCTGCGGGCCCGGGACGTCACCGCGGACCGGCACGTGGTGGACGAGGTGCGCGCCCGGCTCGACGCACGCCTGGACCACTGGGAGCAGAAGCGGCGGGCACCGGGGGCCGTGCTCGGTTACCGCGCCGCCAGGCGCCAGGGCGATGTCGCTCCCCTGCTGATCGAACCCGACAGCGGCCCCTGGCGGCTCATGACCTGCCCGACCTCGCTGCGCGAGGTGGAACCGCCGGTCCGTCTGATCTTCTCCGGCGAGCCGGCGGACGGGGCGGCCGGGGACGAACCGCCCTACGTGCCGCGACAGCAGCCGGCCGACGCCGCCGCCGACGGTGACCGTGACGAGGACCCCTGGGAGAACTCATGACCAGCCCCGCGCCCCAGGCGCTCCGCGTCGGCGAGCTGCGCCCCAGCCAGCTGCTGCACACCTACGGCATCGGGGCCGTCACCGACCTGCCCAACCTGTCCACCATGGTCATGGGGCTGGACGACTGGGACCCGGTCCGCGCACGCGTGCTGACCGAGGACCGGCTGCTCGCCGCCGTCCGCCGCCGCCTGGGCAACCAGGTGGCCGCCCTGCGCACCCCTCCGCACCTCCCGGAGAACCCGTCCGACCCCTACGGTGACTGGACCAGGACGGGCGTCCCGGTCAGCCTGTTCCCCCGCTGGCTGCGGTGCTCGCGCGAACGCTGCAACCAGCTCGCCCCCGCCTCCAGCGGTCTCTTCCAGTTCCGGCCCAACCTGTACCGGCCGGAGAAGACCAAGTACGTCCACGCCAACTGCGGCGGTGGCGGCAAGGGACAGCCCACCGCGCTGCCCGCCCGCTTCCTCGTCGCCTGCCCGGACGGGCACATGGACGACTTCCCGTGGGTCTACTTCGTCCACGGCGGAGCCGCTCCCTGCGAGGGGGGCACCCTGACCCTGACCGTGGCCGGCACCACCGGTGAGGCCGCCAACGTCTTCGTCCGCTGCACCTGCGACAAGGTCCGCTCCATGGCCGACGCCCTGGGCCACGCCGGCGAGCGGAACCTCCCGGCGTGCCGCGGCCACCACCCGCACCTCGGCACCTTCACCCCGGGCTGCGACCAGCACGCCCGCACCATCTCGCTCGGCGCCACCAACAGCTGGTTCGCCTCGCAACTGCGGGTGTTCAGCATCCCCCGGGCCGAGGAACCGCTCACGCAGGCGGTCAAGGAACACTGGAGCCTGCTGTCCCCGCTCGCCGCGGTTCCGGCCGACGCCGCCAAGATGCTGCTGCCCACCCAGGCGTGCTGGCCGGAACTGGAGCAGTACGGGGCGGACGCGGTGTGGACCGCGATCACCCGGGAAGCGCAGTCGCTCACCGGTGAACAGAGCGAGGAGGACGACGAGTTCGACCTCACCACTCCCGAGTGGCGGGCCTTCACCCAGCCCCGTGACCACACACTGCCCGACTTCACGACCGTACGGGAACGGCGGGTCCCGGCCGGGACCGCGGACTGGCTCGACAGCGTGGTCCTGGTGCACCGGCTGCGCGAGGTGTCGGCCCTGACCGGCTTCACCCGGATCGAGGCTCCGGAATGGCTGCCGGCCGAGGAGACCCAGGCACCGGCCGGAGCCTCGCTCAGCAGGGCGGACCCGACGTGGGTCCCCTGTGCCGAACTGCGCGGGGAGGGGGTGTTCCTGGCCCTCGACGAGGCGCACCTGTCCGCCTGGGAACGGCAGGAGGCCGTACTCGCCCGCGAGCGGGTGCTCCGGGCGGCTCACCTGGACTGGTGCCTGGCCCGGGGAATGGAGCCGCGCTGGCCGGGCATCCGCTACGTCCTGCTGCACACCCTCGCGCACGTCCTCATCCGCCAGTTCGCCCTGGAGTGCGGCTACGGGGCCTCCGGCATAGCGGAACGGGTCTACGCCCGCTCCGGCCCCGATCCCATGTCCGGCATCCTGCTGTACACCGCCGCACCGGACAGCGAGGGCACCCTGGGCGGACTGGTCTCCCTCGGTCGCGGCGAGCGGCTCGGACCGGCCCTCGACCGGGCCCTGGACGAGGCCAGGCTGTGCAGTTCCGACCCGATGTGCGCCGAGCACGATCCGCGGGACCACGGCCGGCTGCACGGCGCCGCCTGCCATGCGTGCCTGTTCGCGGCGGAGACGTCCTGCGAGCGGGGGAACCACTACCTGGACCGGGCCCTGCTCGTGGAGACCCTGGCGGGCGACATGTGCGCGTTCAGGCCGTGAGCGGCCCTCAGGGTGCGGTAGGCGGCGGTGACCGGGGGTCCTGCGACGCCACGGGCCGGCCGCGGGCGCGGGTGCCCGCCGCTCGTGACGGCGGTACGGGACACCGCTTGCCCCGCCTTCTCGCGGCCCTGTGTGCCCGCCTCCCGGACGATCTCCTCACCGAATGGGAAGAGCTCCTGGCCCGTGCGACGGGTCCCGACGACCCACGTGTCACACACTATGCCGCCGGTCAGCCCGCAGCGGGCCTGGCCGAGCAGCTGAAAGCGATCGTCCAGGTCTGGCGTGCGGAGTGTCCCGGCCTGCCCGGCGCGGCGCTCGCCCTGGCGGTCACCGCCGTCAGGTCGTCGCCACGGCCGCCACCCGCCCGGCCTGTGGTGAGCGGGCCCCTCAGCGCCGCCATGCCGGGGCGTCTGACCCGCGGAATCGCGCTGGAGGTCATCCGCTCGGCCTCCACGTCACTGCTGATCGCCAGCTTCGCGGCCCACGGGGCGGACGACGTCGTCGCGGCGACAGCCGGGGCGGCCCGGCGTGGGGTCCAGGTCGACCTGCTCCTGGAGGAGTCCACCCACGCCGCGACGGCCTTCACCGCTCTCCCCGCCGATGTACGTGTCTGGCACCGGAGCGGCGGATCGGGAGTGCTGCACGCCAAGCTGCTGGCCGCGGACCGGCACACCGCCCTGCTGGGCAGCGCGAATCTGACCGATCGCGGGCTGTCGGACAACATCGAGGTGGGTGTAGTACTCCGTGACCCGGCGGTGGTGGAACCCCTGGTCGATCACTTCCGCTGGCTCATCAGCCCTGGAGCCGGGGTGATGCGCCGCGCCCGGTAGGACTCCCCGGACCACACGGCGACGGGCGCCCGGCGCGTCACGCCGGTCAGGGCCCGACCCTCGAGATGTTCACGACCGTAGAAGGCCGGCCGCCGCGCGTCGTACGTGATGGCCCGCAAGGCCCGGGCCCTCTGGAACAAGACGGCGGGGCCGTCCCCGCCGGGGGCGCCCCCGCCGGGCGTTCTCAGCCCTTCCCGTGCTTGTGGTGTTTCCCGTGCTTCCTGCAGTCGTCCTCCAGGGCCGCCTCCTTCAGCGTGTCGCGCACTGCGTAGTACGCCGGCTTGCGGGTGAAGTCGTCCGTCATGACCGTCGCGAAGCCCTCGCCCTGGAAGAACACCGGGACCCACGAGTACTTGTCGGTGAAGCCCCAGATGGTGAACGAGTTGCAGCCGTCGACCTCCAGGCACCCCTCGAGCATCCGCTGGTAGTACTCGGCCTGCTGCTTCTCCTGCGCCGGCGTCGGGAGCGACCCCTCCGGGACGTCCATCCGTACGTCCAGTTCGGTGACCGCGGTCTCCAGGCCCAGCGCGTCGAAGCGGCGCAGGTTGTCGGCGAGGTCGCCGGGGAAGCCGTACCGCGTGCTCAGGTGGCCCTGCACGGAGAAGCCGTGCACCGGCACCCGCTGCGCGCGCAGGTCCTTCACCAGGGCGTAGTAGGCGTCGCTCTTGGCGTTGACGCTCTCGACGTTGAAGTCGTTGAAGAACAGCTTCGCCTTGGGGTCGGCCTTGTGCGCCCAGCGGAACGCGTCCGCGACGATCCCCGGACCGAGCTCACGGATCCAGATGTTGTCCTGCGTCCGCAGATTGCCCTGGTCGTCGAAGATCTCGTTCGCCACGTCCCACTGCTGGATCCTGCCCCTGTACCGGCCGACCACCGTGGTGATGTGCTCGCGCAGGATGTCGCGCAGCTCGGCCTTGGTGAAGTCGCCCTGCTCCAGCCACGCCGGGTTCTGGCTGTGCCACAGCAGCGTGTGTCCGCGCACCACCTGGTGGTTCCTGCGGGCGAACTCGACGATCGCGTCCGCCTGCCCGAAGTCGTAGCGGTCGCGCTCGGGGTGGATGTAGTCCCACTTCATCTGGTTCTCGGGCGAGACCGAGCTGAACTCCCGCCCCAGGACCTTCCGGTACTCGTTGTCGTGCGTGAAGGGGTCCGGGTAGTCCTGCTCCAGGTGGTGGCCGCCGCCCGCGACCGCGGTGCCGATCACGAAACCTTCGGGGGCGGCCGCGCGCAGCCGGTCGTGCGAGGCGTGGGAGTGCGGCGGCGGCTTGGGACCGCCCGGCGCCGCGGCGGACGCGGAACCGCCGAGGAGCGGCAGGGCCAGTGCCGCGGTGGCGAGGGCCACGGTGGTGAAACGAAGGGGTCTCATGCGGGGGCTCTCATTCCCGTCTCGTCGTTCTCGAATGTTTCGAAGACAGATACGAAACATTAGGGATGGGCGGACGGTACGGTTCTGCCGAGCGGCGCGTCAATACCCGTGCACGCGCGGGGTTTTCGCCGCGCTCATCCCGCCGACGGGCGGATCACCTCCTCCGCCACCCACCGGGCGATGCCCTCGGGGAACGGCGCCGGCAGCCCGAGCACGACGTGCCGGAACCCCGCCTCCAGCGCCTCCCCCACCGCCTCCCGTACGGCGTCGGGCCGGTCCGTGTCGACCGGGAGGTGGATCGACCGGACGATCGACGCGGGGTCGCGGCCGATGTCGGCGCAGTACCGGTCCAGCAGGGCGCTGCGGCGCACGACGTCGTCGATGTCGCCGCCCGGGATGTTCCACAGGTCGGCGTGCTCGGCGGCCACGCGCAGCGTCGCGGAGGCCCGGCCGCCGACGAGGATCGGCGGATGCGGGCGCTGCACCGGCTTGGGGTTGCCGAACGCCCCCGTCAGCCGGTGGTGTTCGCCGTGGAAGTCGAACGGCTTGTCCTCCGTCCACAGCCGCCTGATCAGCGCGCAGGCCTCGGCGAGGCCGGCCACCGCCTGCGCCGGGTCGTGGAACGGCAGCCCGTGGGCGGGGTACTCGCGCCACGCCGCGGGCGGATGCGGGCGCGAGCCGACGCCGATACCGAAGTCGAGCCGGCCGTCCGAGACGATGTCGACGGTCGTCGCGATCTTGGCGAGCAGGGCGGGCGGCCGGAACCGGTTGCTGGTGACCATGACGCCCAGCCGCAGCCGCCGCGTCTGCGCCGCGAGGGCCGCCAGCAGCGTCCAGCCCTCGAAGGCGGGCCCCTCGGGGTCGCCGAAGATGGGCATGAGGTGGTCGAACAGCCAGGCGTGCTCGATCTCGGGCACCTCGTCCGCCTCGCGCCAGACGCGGACGAGGTCGTCGTAGCCGACCTGGATGGGCGCGGTCATGATGCCGAAGCTGGGCCGTCCCGGCCGGGCGGGCGGGTGTGTCGTGTCGGACATGGGCCGAGGCCCCCTTCCGGTGGAGCGGTGGTCAGTGACGGCGGCGGCGCAGGGAGGCGTCGAGCAGCGCGGGCGGGGTGTCGAACTTCTCGCCGGGGGCCAGGTCCGTGCCGGGGGCGACGATCTCGTCGATCGCGTCGAGGACGTCGGCGGACAGCACGGTGTCCGCGGCGGCGAGCTGCGACCGGAGGTGCTCCACCGTGCGGGGGCCGATGAGCGCGGCCGTGACGGCGGGGTGCGTGGTGACGAAGCCGAGGGCGAGCTGGATCAGGGTGAGCCCGGCCTCGTCGGCGACCCGGGCCAGCCGCTCGACGGCGTCGTACCGGGCCTGGTTGTAGGGCTGCGAGGGGTCGAAGCGCTCCGGCAGGATCGCCGAGCGGTGGGTGGCGACGTCCCGGCCCTTGCGCACCGCCCCCGACAGCCAGCCCGAGGCCAGCGGGGACCACGCCAGTACGCCCATGCCGTACTCCTCCGTCACGGGCAGGACGTGGGACTCGATGCCGCGCTGGAGCATCGAGTAGCTGGGCTGCTCGGTCACGTAGCGGCTCAGCCGGTGCTCGCGGGCGGCCCACTGCGCCTGCACGATGCGGTACGCGGGGAAGGTCGAGGAGCCGAAGTAGCGGATCTTGCCCGCGCGCTGGAGGTCGGTGAGGGCGGACAGGGTCTCCTCGTCGCTGGTCGTCGGGTCCCAGCGGTGCATCTGGTAGAGGTCCACGTGGTCGACGCCGAGGCGGCGCAGGCTGTCGTCCAGGGCGGTGAACAGCCAGCGGCGTGAGCTGCCGCGATGGTTGCGCTCCTCCCCTATCGGCATGGTCGCCTTCGTGGCCAGCACGATGTCGTCGCGGCGGCCGGCGATGGCCTTGCCGACCATCTCCTCCGACTGGCCTTCGCCGTACATGTCGGCGGTGTCGATGAGGTTGACGCCGGCCTCCAGGGCCGCGTCGACGATGGCGGTGGCCTCCTCCTGCGTGGTGCGCCCGATGGCGCCGAAGTTCATCGCTCCGAGAGCGAGGGTGCTGACCTGGACGCCGGTGCGGCCGAGGGTGCGGTACTGCATGCCGTGGTCTCCTCACGGGCAGGGAAACGGAACAAGGTTCCGGTACGCGTTCTACGATACGGAACAACGTTCCGTTTCGCCAGTGGTACCGGCGACCCGGGCACGCGGAGGCGCCCTCGGGCGTGCGTGAGACCATGCGGAGGCATGCGTGAGGTGGAGGACGACGCGGTGAACCAGAGGGACGGCAAGGACGGCGACGCGGGCAGCGCCGCGTCACGGCGCAAGGACGCCCGGCGCAACAAGGAGACGCTGCTGGAGGCGGCCGCCGCGGTCTTCGTCACGTCCGGCGTGGAGGCCCCGGTGCGCGACATCGCCTCCCGGGCCGGCGTGGGTCTCGGCACCCTCTACCGGCACTTCCCGACCCGCGCGGACCTGATCATCGCCGTCTACCGGCACCAGGTGGAGGCCTGCGCCGAGGCCGGCCCGGCCCTCCTCGACTCCGCCCCGACCCCGCACGACGCCCTGCGTCAGTGGATCGACCTGTTCGTCGACTTCCTGGTCACCAAGCACGGCCTCGCCGCCGTCCTGCGCTCCGACCAGCAAGGCTTCGAGGGCCTGCACGCGTACTTCCTCGACCGCCTCGTCCCCGTCTGCACCCAACTGCTCGACGCCGCGAGGACAGCCGGCGACATCCGCGAGGACATCCCCGCGCTCACTTTGATGCGCGGCGTGGGCAACCTCTGCATCGGCGCGGAGAACGACCCCGCCTACGACGCCCGCCGCCTCGCCGCCGTCCTGGTCGACGGCCTACGCCGAACGCCCTGACGCCGACGAGAGGCGCAGTCCCGTTTCTCGGCGACGGCTACCGCCCCCGCCGGAAACCCGACCGGGAGACCCTTAGCCGACCTCCGCCCCGGCCTCCCCGTCCGACGCGAAGATCTCCGCCGTCGACGTCGCGGTGAGGGCCCTCCTGAACCACAGGCCCAGCACGTCGGGATCACCGCAGTCGACGATGCGCTCATGGTCCGCCTCGGAGACTTCGACGCCTCGGTGCCCGAGGAGGACCAGCAGGTCCTCCGCCCGGCCCTCCGCCCGGAGCTGCTGCGCGGTCTGCGACTGAAAGAACGAAAGGTCGACGGCCATGAGATGCCTCCACAAATCCGCGGCCCGCGTCGTGCCCAGGCCCTGTTCCGTGAGTTCGATGAAGGTGGTTGCGGTGTTCTCGTCGTCGGCCGACAAGCCCTTGAGTGCCTTGGCCAGCGCGTTCAGTATGGCATCGGCGCCTGGGTCACGACGGTGCAGCGCCGCGGACAGGACCGTGAGCGGGATGTCGCGAGCGGCTTCGTCCGGGCTGTCGATCACCGGCACGTCGTCGGGTCCGAGGACGAGAGGGCGCAGGCTGAGCGAGCACCACTGACGTGGGCCGATGTCGACCTGCCGGGCGGCCCACTCGGCCGTCCCCCGGGGCCGGACGGCCTTGCGACTCGACCGCCAGGAGGAAACTGCCGTCCTCGGTGTCCATCTGCAGGAGCGTGTCCACCCGCCGTTCCAGAGGCCGGGTCTCCGTGAGGTCCGTGGAGAGTGCGGTGGTGGAGACGGGAGGCGGGAAGGCGACGCCGAGGCGTCTGGTGGCGCGGGCGAACAGCCCTGGATCCTTCTGGAAGATCCGGTGCAGGGCCTCATGGGATGAGCTGACCATGAGGTGAAGCTACGGGCGCGCTGGCATACGCCGCGCGGATATGCGGCAGCGGTCATGCGACCGAGCGAACCGAGCCGCGCTCGTTGACGCTCCGAGCTGCCGCGTCACACAAAAAGGGCCCGCACGACCGAAGTCGTGCGGGCCCCTTCAGGTGCTCGCAGCAGGAGCTACCAGGTCAGAACGTCACTTGACGATCTTGGTGACCTGGCCGGCGCCCACGGTCCGGCCACCCTCACGGATGGCGAACTTCAGGCCCTCCTCCATGGCGACGGGCTGGATGAGCTCCACCTTCATCTCGGTGTTGTCACCCGGCATGACCATCTCGGTGCCCTCGGGGAGGGTCACGACGCCGGTCACGTCCGTCGTACGGAAGTAGAACTGCGGGCGGTAGTTGTTGAAGAACGGGGTGTGACGGCCACCCTCGTCCTTCGACAGGATGTAGGCCTGGGCCTCGAACTCGGTGTGCGGGGTGACCGAACCGGGCTTGATGATGACCTGGCCGCGCTCGACGTCCTCGCGCTTGATGCCGCGGAGCAGCAGACCGACGTTCTCACCGGCCTGGCCCTCGTCGAGCAGCTTACGGAACATCTCGATGCCGGTGACCGTGGTGGAGGTCTTCTCGGTCTTGATGCCGATGATGTCGACGGTCTCGTTGACCTTGAGGACACCACGCTCGATACGGCCGGTGACGACCGTACCGCGACCGGTGATCGTGAAGACGTCCTCGATCGGCATCAGGAACGGCTTGTCGACGTCGCGCTCCGGCTCCGGGATCGACTCGTCGACGGCCTTCATGAGGTCCAGGACGGACTGGCCCCACTCCTTGTCGCCCTCGAGGGCCTTCAGAGCGGACACCTTGACGACGGGAACGTCGTCGCCCGGGAACTCGTACTCGGAGAGGAGCTCACGCACCTCGAGCTCGACGAGCTCCAGGATCTCCTCGTCGTCGACCATGTCGGCCTTGTTCAGGGCGACGACGATGTAGGGAACGCCGACCTGGCGGGCCAGGAGCACGTGCTCCTTGGTCTGCGGCATCGGGCCGTCCGTGGCGGCGACCACGAGGATGGCGCCGTCCATCTGCGCCGCACCCGTGATCATGTTCTTGATGTAGTCCGCGTGACCGGGGCAGTCGACGTGGGCGTAGTGACGCGTCTCGGTCTGGTACTCGACGTGCGCGATCGAGATGGTGATACCGCGCTGGCGCTCTTCGGGAGCCTTGTCGATCTGGTCGAAGGCCGAGGCCTCGTTCAGGTCCGGGTACGCGTCGTGCAGCACCTTGGTAATGGCGGCCGTGAGGGTCGTCTTACCGTGGTCGATGTGACCGATGGTGCCGATGTTGACGTGCGGCTTAGTCCGCTCGAACTTCGCCTTCGCCACTGGGGTCCTCCTGTGGAGTGGTTCTGTACGCCTTACTTCATCGGCGCCAGGTGATCTTTGCTGGGAAACCCGGGCCCGGGTCGTCCCGCCGGGTGACGGCGGAACGACCACTTGCAGGCTCCGGGGTCAAGCCTAAAGCGTTGTCACGGAGTCCGTTGAACGGAGCCCCTTACTCGCCCTTGGCCTTCGCGATGATCTCCTCGGCGACGTTCCGCGGAACCTCGGCGTAGGAGTCGAACTGCATGGAGTAGCTGGCACGGCCGGACGTCTTGCTGCGCAGGTCGCCGACGTAGCCGAACATCTCCGAGAGGGGCACGAGACCCTTCACGACGCGGGCACCCGCCCGCTCCTCCATGGCCTGGATCTGGCCACGGCGGGAGTTGATGTCGCCGATGACGTCACCCATGTAGTCCTCGGGCGTGGTGACCTCGACGGCCATCATCGGCTCCAGGAGCACGGGCGAAGCCTTGCGCGCGGCCTCCTTGAAGGCCTGCGAACCGGCGATCTTGAACGCGAGCTCGGACGAGTCGACCTCGTGGTACGCGCCGTCGAGCAGCGTCACGCGGACGCCGGTCATCTCGTAGCCGGCGAGGATGCCGAACTGCATGGCCTCCTGCGCACCGGCGTCCACCGAAGGGATGTACTCCTTCGGCACGCGGCCACCGGTCACCTTGTTGACGAACTCGTACGAGGCGTCGCCGCCCTCGATCGGCTCGATCGCGATGATCACGCGAGCGAACTGGCCGGTGCCACCCGTCTGCTTCTTGTGGGTGTACTCGACCTTCTCGACCGACTTGCGGATCGTCTCACGGTACGCGACCTGAGGCTTGCCGACGTTGGCCTCGACCTTGAACTCACGGCGCATGCGGTCGACCAGCACCTCGAGGTGCAGCTCGCCCATACCGCCGATGATGGTCTGGCCGGTCTCCTCGTCCGAGTGGACCTGGAACGACGGGTCCTCCTCGGCGAGCCGCTGGATCGCGACGCCGAGCTTCTCCTGGTCGCCCTTCGACTTGGGCTCGATGGCGACCTGGATGACCGGCGCCGGGAAGTCCATGGACTCCAGGATGACCGGGCTCTTGTCATCGGACAGCGTCTCACCGGTGGTGGTCTGCTTCAGGCCCATGACGGCGACGATGTCGCCGGCGCCCACCGACTCGATCTCCTCACGCTTGTTGGCGTGCATGCGGTAGATCTTGCCGATGCGCTCCTTCTTGCCCTTCACGGAGTTCAGCACCTGGGTGCCGGACTCCAGACGGCCGGAGTACACGCGGACGAAGGTGAGCTTGCCGAGGTGCGGGTCGCTCATGATCTTGAACGCGAGCGCGGCGAGGGGCTCCTCGTCCGACGGCTTGCGCGCGACGACCTTCTCCGCGTCCTTGGGGTCGTGGCCCTCGATGGCCTCGACGTCCAGGGGGGAGGGCAGGTAGCGCACGACGGCGTCGAGCAGGGGCTGCACGCCCTTGTTCTTGAACGCGGTGCCGCAGAACACGGGGGTGACGGTGGTGCCCTCACCCTTGCCGGAGGCGATGGTGATGCGGCGGATCGCCGCGTACAGCTGCTCCTCGGTGGGCTCGGTGCCCTCGAGGTACAGCTCCATCAGCTCTTCGTCGTTCTCCGCGACGGCCTCGAGCAGCTTGCCGCGCCACTCCTCGGCCGCCTCGGTGTGGGTGTCCGGGATGTCGACGACGTCGTACATCTCACCCTTGGCGGCCTCGGCGGACCACACGAGCGCCTTCATGCGGACCAGGTCCACGACGCCCTTGAAGTCGGCCTCCGCGCCGATGGGCAGCTGCATGACCAGCGGCTGCGCACCCAGGCGGTCGGAGATCATGTCGACGCAGCGGTGGAACTCGGCACCGGTGCGGTCGAGCTTGTTGACGAAGCAGATGCGCGGCACGCCGTAGCGGTCCGCCTGACGCCACACGGTCTCGGACTGGGGCTCGACGCCGGCGACGCCGTCGAACACCGTCACGGCACCGTCGAGCACGCGCAGCGAACGCTCCACCTCGACGGTGAAGTCGACGTGGCCCGGCGTGTCGATGATGTTGATGGTGTGGTCGACGTCTTCCAGCGGCCAGTGGCAGGTGGTGGCAGCAGAGGTGATCGTGATGCCACGCTCCTGCTCCTGCTCCATCCAGTCCATGGTGGCAGCGCCGTCGTGGACCTCACCGATCTTGTACGAAACGCCGGTGTAGAACAGGATCCGCTCGGTGGTCGTCGTCTTGCCCGCGTCGATGTGGGCCATGATCCCGATGTTGCGGACCCTGCCCAGGTCAAGCGAAGTGGTAGCCATAAGGCTTCAGTCTTCTCTCGGTCTCGATGGGGTCTGCGACTACCAGCGGTAGTGCGCGAAGGCCTTGTTGGACTCGGCCATCTTGTGCGTGTCCTCGCGCTTCTTCACAGCGGCGCCGAGGCCGTTGCTGGCGTCGAGGAGCTCGTTGAGCAGACGCTCGGTCATGGTCTTCTCGCGACGGGCGCGGGAGTAACCGACCAGCCAGCGCAGCGCCAGCGTGTTGGCACGGCCGGGCTTGACCTCGACCGGGACCTGGTAGGTGGCACCACCGACACGGCGGGACTTGACCTCGAGGGTCGGCTTGATGTTCTCGAGAGCGCGCTTCAGCGTGATGACCGGGTCGTTGCCGGTCTTCTCGCGCAGGCCCTCCATGGCGCCGTAGACGATGCGCTCGGCGGTGGAGCGCTTGCCGTTCAGCAGCACCTTGTTGATCAGGGAGGTCACCAGAGGGGAGCCGTAAACCGGGTCGATGATGACCGGGCGCTTCGGGGCGGGGCCCTTACGAGGCATTCTTACTTCTCCTTCTTGGCGCCGTAACGGCTGCGAGCCTGCTTGCGGTTCTTGACACCCTGGGTGTCGAGCGAGCCACGGATGATCTTGTAGCGAACACCCGGCAGGTCCTTCACACGGCCGCCGCGCACGAGCACGATGGAGTGCTCCTGCAGGTTGTGTCCCTCACCCGGAATGTAGGCGGTGACCTCGATCCCGCTGGTCAGACGCACACGCGCGACCTTACGCAGGGCCGAGTTCGGCTTCTTCGGGGTGGTCGTGAACACACGCGTGCAGACGCCACGGCGCTGAGGGGAACCCTCGAGTGCGGGCGTCTTGTTCTTCTCGACCTTGTCCTGCCGGCCCTTTCGGACCAGCTGCTGGATCGTAGGCACTACTTCTCCGGTTTCTGTGTGCCGATGGGTACAGCTAACCTGGAACATCTCCGACCCACGCGGTCGGGTGTGTCGAATCCGGCGGACTCCCACCGCAAGGCAGAAGGAAGCGCTGAATTGCGGTGGCCGTTTCGCAGCCCCCGGTGCGGTGTGATGGCACGCACGAAGGCCAGGGCACACCCCAGGCACAAGGTCTGAGCGTACCTAGCTCACGGACTCCGGTCAAAACAAATGGAGTGGAGCGCGACACGCCCGACTTCTTGCGGTTCCTCCGACGGCCCTGGACAGGCCGTGCGCGCGGTTCCCGCACCGACCCTCAACGGCCGTCAGCCGGACGTCGCCACCACCGCCAGCAGGCCGAAGAGACCCAGGAAGATCAGCCAGCCGGCCACCGACAGCCAGCCGAGGATCAGCCCGGTCAGGGCCATGCCGTCGCCTGCCTCGCCGGTGCGGCGTATCTCCGACTGCGCCATGTGCCCGAGGATCACGGCAGGCAGCCCGGTGAGGCCTCCGGTCGCCACGCACAGCACTCCGCACACCATGGACGCCAGCGCCTTGCCGTTGGTGCGGGCCTGCGGCCGCGGCAGGAACGCCGGCGGCACCGGTCCGTGGGGTGTCATGGGCTGTGCCATCGGGCCCTGCGGCAGATCGGCCACCAGCAGCGACAGCTCGCCCACCGTGCGCGCGGAGTAGGCGCGCGCCACCCGCTTCTCGAACTCGGGGTGGTCCAGGCGGCCCTCCCCGTACCCGGCGCGCAGCACGTCCACCGCGCGCTCGCGGTCCGCGTGCGAGGCCAGCATCGACGGGGCGCCTGGGCCCGGCAGCGGGCCGCCCTGCCAGGGGGTCGGATACGACACGGCTGCCTCCCCAGGGCCGGGACGGACAGTCCCAGTATGAGTATTCACCCACTTGAACGCAGCGTGAGGGGCGTTCGGTTCCAGCCATGCCCGTGCCGCGCGCCCCTGAGCGGCCGCACCACACGCCCCGGACACGCCGCAGGGCGGCCACCCCGTACGGAGTGACCGCCCTGCGGTTCAGGCGACTCGCTTACTGGTTGTACGGACCGTAGTCGTAGTCCTCCAGCGGAACGGCCTGGCCGGAGCCGGTGCCGAACGGCGAGTAGTCGATGTCGTCGTAGCCGACGGCCGAGTACATCGCGGCCTTGGCCTCCTCGGTCGGCTCGACCCGGATGTTGCGGTAGCGGGACAGACCCGTACCGGCCGGGATGAGCTTACCGATGATGACGTTCTCCTTGAGGCCGATGAGCGAGTCGGACTTGGCGTTGATCGCCGCGTCCGTGAGGACTCGCGTCGTCTCCTGGAAGGACGCCGCCGACAGCCAGGACTCCGTGGCCAGCGAGGCCTTGGTGATACCCATGAGCTGCGGACGACCGGAGGCCGGGTGACCGCCCTCCTGGACCACACGACGGTTCTCGGTCTCGAACTTCGACCGCTCGACCAGCTCGCCGGGCAGCAGCTCGGCGTCGCCGGACTCGATGATCGTCACGCGGCGCAGCATCTGCCGGATGATGATCTCGATGTGCTTGTCGTGGATCGACACGCCCTGCGAGTTGTAGACCTTCTGGACCTCGCCGACCAGGTGGACCTGGACGGCACGCTGACCCAGGATGCGCAGCACGTCGTGCGGGTTGGTGGCACCCACGGTGAGCTGCTGGCCCACCTCGACGTGGTCGCCCTCGGAGACCAGGACCTTGGCGCGCTTCGAGATCGGGTACGCCGTCTCGTCGCTGCCGTCGTCCGGGGTGACGACGATCTTCTTCGTCTTCTCCGTCTCCTCGATCCGCACGCGGCCGGAGGCCTCGGAGATCGGGGCGACACCCTTCGGGGTACGGGCCTCGAAGAGCTCGACGACACGCGGCAGACCCTGGGTGATGTCGTCACCGGCCACACCACCGGTGTGGAAGGTACGCATCGTCAGCTGGGTGCCGGGCTCACCGATGGACTGGGCGGCGATGATGCCGACCGCCTCACCGATGTCGACCAGCTTGCCGGTGGCCAGGGAGCGGCCGTAGCACATCGCGCAGGTGCCGACGGCGGACTCGCAGGTCAGGACCGAGCGGGTCTTGACCTCCTCGACGCCGCGGGAGACGAGCTCCTCGATGAGGACGTCGCCCAGGTCGGTGCCGGCCGGGGCCAGCACCTGACCGTCGACCACGATGTCCTCGGCGAGGCAGCGCGCGTACACGGAGGTCTCGACGTCGCCCTCCTTGCGGAGCACGCCCGTCTCGTCCCGGCTCGCGATCTTGAGGCGCAGACCGCGGTCGGTGCCGCAGTCCTCCTCGCGGATGATGACGTCCTGGGAGACGTCGACCAGACGACGGGTGAGGTAACCCGAGTCGGCGGTACGCAGAGCGGTGTCCGCCAGACCCTTACGGGCACCGTGCGTGGAGATGAAGTACTCCAGCACGGACAGGCCCTCACGGAACGACGCCTTGATCGGACGCGGGATCGTCTCGTTCTTCGCGTTCGACACCAGACCACGCATACCGGCGATCTGACGCATCTGCATCATGTTGCCTCGTGCACCCGAGTTCACCATCATGAAGATCGGGTTGGTCTTCGGGAAGTTGTCGTTCATCGCCTCGGCGACCTCGTTGGTCGCCTTGGTCCAGATCGCGATGAGCTCCTGCGTGCGCTCGTCCTTGGTGATCAGACCGCGCTCGTACTGCTTCTGGACCTTCTCGTCCTGCGCCTCGTAGCCCTTGACGATCTCCTTCTTCGCCTCGGGCACGACGACGTCGGAGATGGCCACGGTGACGCCGGAACGGGTCGCCCAGAAGAAGCCGGACGCCTTCAGGTTGTCGAGCGTCGCCGCCACGATGACCTTCGGGTAGCGCTCGGCGAGGTCGTTGACGATCTCGGAGAGCTGCTTCTTGCCGACCTCGTAGTCGACGAACGGGTAGTCCTCGGGCAGCAGCTCGTTGAAGAGCGCGCGGCCCAGGGTGGTGTTCAGGCGGAACGGGTCACCCTGCTGCCACTCCGGCTCGCCCTCCTCGGCCGCCGGCGGGGTCCAGCCGCGCGGCGGGATGGTGCCGACCGGGAAGCGGATGTCGATCTTCGACTGGAGCGACAGCTCGCCCGCGTCGAAGGCCATGATCGCCTCCGCGACCGAGGCGAAGGAACGGCCCTCGCCCTTGAGGTCACGCATCTCGCCGTCGGTGGTGAGGAAGAACAGACCGAGGACCATGTCCTGGGTCGGCATCGTCACCGGGCGGCCGTCGGCCGGCTTGAGGATGTTGTTCGAGGACAGCATCAGGATGCGGGCCTCGGCCTGCGCCTCCGCGGAGAGCGGCAGGTGGACGGCCATCTGGTCACCGTCGAAGTCCGCGTTGAACGCGGTGCAGACGAGCGGGTGGATCTGGATGGCCTTGCCCTCGACCAGCTGCGGCTCGAAGGCCTGGATGCCGAGGCGGTGCAGCGTGGGCGCGCGGTTCAGCAGAACCGGGTGCTCCGCGATGACCTCTTCCAGCACGTCGTACACGACCGTGCGGCCGCGCTCGACCATGCGCTTGGCCGACTTGATGTTCTGCGCGTGGTTCAGGTCGACCAGGCGCTTCATCACGAACGGCTTGAACAGCTCCAGCGCCATCGCCTTCGGCAGACCGCACTGGTGCAGCTTGAGCTGCGGGCCGACGACGATCACGGAACGCGCGGAGTAGTCCACGCGCTTGCCGAGCAGGTTCTGACGGAAGCGGCCCTGCTTGCCCTTGAGCATGTCGGACAGCGACTTCAGCGGACGGTTGCCGGGGCCCGTGACCGGGCGGCCGCGGCGGCCGTTGTCGAAGAGCGCGTCGACGGCCTCCTGGAGCATGCGCTTCTCGTTGTTCACGATGATCTCGGGCGCGCCGAGGTCGAGAAGCCGCTTCAGGCGGTTGTTGCGGTTGATGACACGGCGGTACAGGTCGTTCAGGTCGGAGGTCGCGAAGCGGCCACCGTCCAGCTGCACCATCGGACGCAGGTCCGGCGGGATGACCGGGACGCAGTCGAGCACCATGCCCTTGGGGCTGTTGCTGGTCTGCAGGAACGCGGAGACGACCTTGAGGCGCTTGAGCGCACGGGTCTTCTTCTGGCCCTTGCCGGTGCGGATGATCTCGCGGAGCTTCTCGGCCTCCTCCTCGAGGTCGAAGGACTCCAGGCGCTTCTGCAGCGCCGCGGCGCCCATCGAGCCGTCGAAGTACGTGCCGAAGCGGTCACGCAGCTCGCGGTAGAGCAGCTCGTCGCCCTCGAGGTCCTGGACCTTGAGGTTCTTGAACCGGTTCCACACCTCGTCGAGGCGGTCGATCTCGCGCTGCGCACGGTCGCGCAGCTGCTTCATCTCACGCTCGGCGCCCTCGCGCACCTTGCGGCGCACGTCGGCCTTGGCGCCCTCGGCCTCCAGCTCGGCCAGGTCGGTCTCGAGCTTCTTGGCGCGGGCCTCCAGGTCGGCGTCCCGGCGGTTCTCGATCTGCTGGCGCTCGACGGAGACGTGGGCCTCCAGCGAGGGCAGGTCGCGGGTACGGCGCTCCTCGTCCACGTACGTGATCATGTACGCGGCGAAGTAGATGACCTTCTCGAGGTCCTTCGGGGCCAGGTCCAGCAGGTAGCCCAGCCGGCTCGGGACACCCTTGAAGTACCAGATGTGCGTGACGGGGGCGGCCAGCTCGATGTGGCCCATCCGCTCACGGCGCACCTTGGCGCGGGTGACCTCGACGCCGCAGCGCTCGCAGATGATGCCCTTGAAGCGGACGCGCTTGTACTTGCCGCAGTAGCACTCCCAGTCCCGGGTCGGACCGAAGATCTTCTCGCAGAAGAGTCCGTCCTTCTCGGGCTTGAGGGTGCGGTAGTTGATGGTCTCGGGCTTCTTGACCTCGCCGTGGCTCCACTGACGGATGTCGTCAGCGGTGGCCAGACCGATCCGGAGCTCGTCGAAGAAGTTGACGTCGAGCACTATGCGTCAATCCCTCTCAGGGTTGTAAGTCATGGGGTCTGATACGGGGGTCCTGGGGCCGGCGGCCTTCATGACGAAGGCCGCCGGACTCCCGTCAGACCTCTTCGACGCTGCTCGGCTCGCGCCGGGACAGGTCGATGCCAAGCTCCTCCGCAGCGCGGAAGACGTCCTCGTCGGTGTCGCGCATCTCGATGGACATGCCGTCGCTGGACAGCACCTCCACGTTCAGGCACAGGGACTGCATCTCCTTGATGAGGACCTTGAAGGACTCGGGGATGCCGGGCTCGGGGATGTTCTCGCCCTTGACGATGGCCTCGTAGACCTTCACGCGGCCGGTGACGTCGTCGGACTTGATGGTCAGCAGCTCCTGGAGCGCGTAGGCGGCGCCGTACGCCTCGAGTGCCCACACCTCCATCTCGCCGAACCGCTGGCCACCGAACTGAGCCTTACCACCCAGCGGCTGCTGGGTGATCATGGAGTACGGACCGGTCGAACGGGCGTGCAGCTTGTCGTCGACCAGGTGGTGCAGCTTCAGGATGTACATGTAGCCGACCGAGATCGGGTCCGGGAACGGCTCACCGCTGCGGCCGTCGAACAGCCGCGCCTTACCGGTCGGGAGCACCATGCGCTCGCCGTCGCGGTTCGGGATGGTGTGCTGGAGCAGACCCGCGAGCTCGTCCTCACGCGCACCGTCGAAGACCGGGGTGGCGACGTTGGTGCCGGGCTCGACCTTGTCGGCGCCGATGGCCTGGAGCCGCTGCGCCCACTCCTCCGCGAGGCCGGAGACGTCCCAGCCGCGGCTGGCGAGCCAGCCGAGGTGGATCTCCAGCACCTGTCCCGGGTTCATTCGGGACGGCACACCCAGCGGGTTGAGGATGATGTCGACCGGGGTCCCGTCCTCGAGGAACGGCATGTCCTCGATGGGCAGGATCTTGGAGATGACGCCCTTGTTGCCGTGACGGCCGGCGAGCTTGTCACCGTCGGTGATCTTGCGCTTCTGCGCCACGTACACGCGCACCAGCTGGTTCACACCGGGGGGAAGCTCGTCGCCCTCCTCGCGGTCGAAGACGCGGACGCCGATGACCTTGCCGGTCTCGCCGTGCGGCACCTTCAGCGAGGTGTCACGGACCTCACGGGCCTTCTCACCGAAGATCGCGCGCAGCAGGCGCTCCTCGGGCGTCAGCTCGGTCTCGCCCTTGGGCGTGACCTTGCCGACGAGGATGTCGCCGGCGATGACCTCGGCGCCGATGCGGATGATGCCGCGCTCGTCGAGGTCGGCGAGGACCTCCTCGGAGACGTTCGGGATGTCCCGGGTGATCTCCTCGGGGCCGAGCTTGGTGTCACGGGCGTCGACCTCGTGCTCCTCGATGTGGATCGAGGAGAGGACGTCGTCCTGCACGAGGCGCTGCGACAGGATGATCGCGTCCTCGTAGTTGTGACCCTCCCACGGCATGAACGCCACGAGCAGGTTCTTGCCCAGCGCCATCTCGCCGTTCTGGGTGGCCGGACCGTCGGCGAGGACCTGGCCCTCGACGACGCGGTCGCCCTCGGAGACGATGACCTTCTGGTTGACCGAGGTGCCCTGGTTGGAGCGGGAGAACTTGGCCAGGCGGTACGTGATGTACGTGCCGTCGTCGTTGGCCGTGGTGATGTAGTCCGCGGAGACCTCCTGGACCACACCCGCCTTCTCCGCCTTGACCACGTCGCCGGCGTCGACGGCGGAGCGGTACTCCATGCCGGTGCCGACGAGCGGGGCCTCGCTCTTGATGAGCGGCACGGCCTGGCGCATCATGTTCGCGCCCATGAGGGCACGGTTGGCGTCGTCGTGCTCGAGGAACGGGATCATGGCGGTCGCGACCGACACCATCTGGCGCGGCGAGACGTCCATGTAGTCGACCTCGTCGCCGGGGACGTAGTCGACCTCGCCGCCGCGGCGGCGGACCAGGATGCGGTTCTCGACGAAGCGCATGTCGTCGTTGAGCGGCGCGTTGGCCTGCGCGATGACGAAGCGGTCCTCCTCGTCGGCGGTCAGGTAGTCCACCTCGTCGGTGACCTGGCCGTCGACGACCTTGCGGTACGGCGTCTCGATGAAGCCGAACGGGTTGATCCGCCCGTAGGAGGCGAGCGAACCGATCAGACCGATGTTCGGGCCTTCCGGCGTCTCGATCGGGCACATGCGGCCGTAGTGCGACGGGTGCACGTCACGGACCTCGAAGCCGGCCCGCTCACGGGAGAGACCACCCGGGCCGAGGGCGTTCAGACGACGCTTGTGCGTCAGCCCCGACAGCGGGTTGTTCTGGTCCATGAACTGGGACAGCTGGCTGGTGCCGAAGAACTCCTTGATGGAGGCGACGACCGGCCGGATGTTGATCAGGGTCTGCGGCGTGATCGCCTCGACGTCCTGGGTGGTCATGCGCTCGCGCACGACGCGCTCCATACGGGCGAGACCCGTACGGACCTGGTTCTGGATCAGCTCGCCGACGTTACGGATGCGGCGGTTGCCGAAGTGGTCGATGTCGTCGGTCTCGACGATGATCGCGCGGCCCGACTCGCCGACCGTCTCGGTCTCACCGGCGTGCAGCTTCACCAGGTACTTGATCGTGGCGATGATGTCGTCGGTGGTGAGCACGCCGGCGTCGAGCGGCTGGTCGCCGCCGAGCTTCTTGTTCACCTTGTAGCGGCCGACCTTGGCGAGGTCGTAGCGCTTGGGGTTGAAGTAGAGGTTCTCGAGCAGCGTCTGCGCGGCCTCACGGGTGGGGGGCTCGCCCGGACGCAGCTTGCGGTAGATGTCGAGCAGCGCGTCGTCCTGGCCCTGGGTGTGGTCCTTCTCCAGGGTGGCGCGCATGGACTCGTACTCGCCGAACTCCTCGAGGATCTGCTCGGTGGTCCAGCCGAGCGCCTTCAGAAGCACGGTGACGGACTGCTTGCGCTTGCGGTCGATGCGCACACCGACCATGTCGCGCTTGTCGATCTCCATCTCCAGCCAGGCGCCCCGGGACGGGATGATCTTGGCGGAGAAGATGTCCTTGTCGGACGTCTTGTCGATGGAGGAGTCGAAGTAGACGCCGGGCGAGCGCACCAGCTGGGACACCACGACACGCTCGGTGCCGTTGATGACGAAGGTGCCCTTGTTCGTCATGAGCGGGAAGTCGCCCATGAAGACGGTCTGGGACTTGATCTCGCCGGTCTCGTTGTTGGTGAACTCGGCGGTGACGAAGAGCGGGGCCGCGTACGTGAAGTCGCGCTCCTTGCACTCGTCGATGGAGTTCTTCGGCGGCTCGAAGCGGTGGTCGCGGAAGGTCAGCGACATCGACCCGGAGAAGTCCTCGATCGGGGAGATCTCTTCGAAGATCTCCTCCAGACCGGACTTGGTGGGGACGTCGTGCCCGTTCTCGAGAGCCTCCTCGACGCGAGCCTTCCACGCGTCGTTGCCGAGCAGCCAGTCAAAGCTCTCGGTCTGCAGCGCGAGAAGGTTCGGAACCTCGAGGGGCTCCTTGATCTTTGCAAAGGAGATGCGCAGCGGGGCGGTGCTGGCGCCGTTGTTCGTATTCGCGGTCGAGGCGTTGCGCGAGGCGGCCAAGAGGGGGTCCTTCCGAGGGCTCGGACTCACTACGCGCGTACCGGCCCCCCACTGGGCGCAGAGACGGACATTCCAGGTCGGAGATGATCCGGTCGTCCATGCTCGAGTGAGGGCATGCCCCTGGTGACGGGCAGGGGACAGCTAACAGGCAGCGCAAAGGGTCAGTGTAGCCACTTGGCACACTGATGTCCAGTGCGGTGTACGAGACCGGTTGGAGGCCCTCGTTGTCATCAACTCCTGCGGCAAGGCGCTGCCCTCAACGCACGGTGATACTGCCCTCTTTGCCGTCGATCCATGCCTCGGATTCGGATCCTTGTGACGACGCGTCCTGAGAATTGCGCGCTGCGTGCGGTTCGTCAAGGGCCCCCCTTGCCCGAACCGCCGCCGTCCGGCTCATCTCCGCGGCCCCTCGGAGGCGCAACGAAGATCACCATACCCCCCGCCGTCCCGGGTGCAAGGCGGTCGCGGCCGACCCCCCGATACGCCGAAGAGCGACCACCCGGATGGATGATCGCTCCTCGGCACATGAGCGTTACACGCCCGCGAAGGCGCGTGACGGATCCTTGCGGACCCGGAAGGTCTTACTTGACCTCGACGGAGGCGCCGGCGCCCTCGAGGGCCTCCTTGGCCTTGTCGGCGGCTTCCTTGTTGACCTTCTCGAGGACCGGCTTCGGGGTGCCGTCGACGAGGTCCTTGGCCTCCTTCAGACCCAGGGAGGTCAGCTCGCGCACGACCTTGATGACCTGGATCTTCTTGTCGCCGGCGCCGGTGAGGACGACGTCGAACTCGTCCTTCTCCTCGACGGCCTCGGCGGCGGCGCCACCGGCGGCACCACCGGCGACGACGACCGGGGCGGCCGCGGCGGCGGTGACGTCGAACTTGTCCTCGAAGGCCTTCACGAACTCGGAGAGCTCGATGAGGGTCATCTCCTCGAACTGGGCCAGCAGCTCGTCCTGGGTGAGCTTCGCCATGATGGCGGTCCTTCCACTAAATCGGCAGGTGCCGGGTGTACTGGGTGAGGCGGGCGTTACTCGGGCCCGCAACGGCCCTCACGTCATGCGGCGAGGGCCGGAAAGCGAGCCGAATTACTCGGCACCGCCCTGCTCGTCCTGCTTGGCACGGAGCGCGTCCACGGTGCGGACGAGCTTCGACGGCAGCGCCTGGAAGACGGAGGCAGCCTGGGACTGCTTCGCCTTGAAGGCACCGGCCAGCTTGGAGAGCAGCACCTCGCGGGACTCGAGGTCCGCGAGCTTCTTGATCTCGTCGGCGGACAGCGCCTTGCCGTCAAGGACACCGCCCTTGATGACGAGATTCGGGTTGTCCTTGGCGAAGTCACGAAGACCCTTCGCCGACTCCACCGGGTCACCGGTGACGAAGGCGACCGCCGTCGGGCCAGCGAAGAGCTGGTCGTCGAGCGTGATCCCGGCCTCGTTGGCCGCAATCTTGGTCAGCGTGTTCTTCACCACGGCGTACTGGGCGTTCTCACCGAGCGAACGGCGCAGCGTCTTGAGCTGCGCCACGGTGAGACCGCGGTACTCGGTCAGCACGGCGGCGTTGGAGCTGCGGAACTTGTCCGTCAGCTCGGCAACCGCGGCAGCCTTGTCGGGCCTCGCCATAGAGCCTCGGCCTCCTTCCGGGTGATTCGGACCGCGCGGACCCGAAGGAGGACTGGGGAAAACGAAACGCCCCGGGCGCAGGCGCACGGGGCGAAGCTCGACCGGTTCTCCGCGCCTCACGGCTGCGGCCCACCGGGAACTCTTCCACTGTCACCTGCGCGGGTCGTCCGCAGTTCAGCGGATCCTTCGGCCACCGCACCCTCTTGCGAGCGCACGGCAACGACCAGCGGTCTTTGGCTTCCCCGGAAGAGTACGGGACGGGGTCGGCGCCAGGCAAATCGGCCCGGGGGCCGTCCTAGGCGGTCCCGCCGGCGCCCAGCGACTGAAGCTCCTCGAGCATCTCCATGAAGTCGAAGGTCTCGCCGGCCGGCGGGGCCTCGACCTCAACCTTGGCGCCGTAGTCCGAGAAGTGCGAGGTCATCTTCGTCGTGCCCTGGGCCATGGTCATGCCGACCACCATCTTGACCGGGAGGTCGTCCTCGTTGACCCAGATCTCGGTGTCGTAGCCCTTCATCCCCGACTTCTCGGCCGTGGCGACGAGCTCGTCCCGCTCCTCCTTCGAGAGCAGGTCGAAGGAGGTGTTGGCGTCGATCATCTCCTCGAAGCTGAGCGTGCCCTTGTAGTGCTGCGCCTCCACGCCGTCGACCTTCTCGGGGCCCACGTGCTTCAGGCTCGGCGACTCCAGCAGCAGGGCGAGCTGCTGCGCCGGGTCCTGGTTCATGTTCTCCAGGCCGCCGGTCATCTGCTTCTGGATCTTCGGGTCGCCCGTCGCGTCGGCGAGGGCCTTGAAGTCCATCTTCACCCAGCGCTTGCCGTCCATCTCCGCGGCCTGCTCGGCGCCCATGTCCATGTACATGACGCCGTCGAGCATGATCACGCGCATCTGCTCGGGGGCCCCGGGACCGGCGGCGGCGAACCCGCCGCCCTTCATGGTGACGTCCATGACCGCCGGGTCCCAGCCCTGCACCCCGGACATCTCCATGGTGCCGCCCTGCGCGGCGGCCCCGGACGTCTCGATGGTCATCCGCACCTTCGAGGACTTCGCCTCGGACGTCTTCTTGAACGCGGCCTGGAGCACCTCTGCCGCCTCGGTCCGCGACTGGGCCGCGGAGCCGGAGGAGGCGCCGGCCTTCTTCTTGCTCCCCCCGCCGTCACCGTCCTGGCACCCCGCGAGGCCCACGACGACCGCCGCGGCCGTCAGACAGACACCCGCGCGCTTCCATGCGGCCATGGCCATACCGATCCCACCCCTGCTGTCTCTCCGCACCACTTGTGTGATTCCTGTGAACCGTAGCGGACGCCACCGACACACGCGTACGAAAAAACCCGCCCCCACACCCGAGTTGGGCATGGGGACGGGTTCTTCACGCGTGCGCGCACCGGCCCGTCGGCCGGCTCACCCGGCTCAGACGGCGGCCGGGTCCTCCTCGACGAGGAGGTTGCGGGTGCGGTTCGGGTCGAGCGGAATGCCGGGGCCCATCGTGGTGCTGACGGCGGCCTTCTTGATGTAGCGACCCTTGGCGGCGGACGGCTTCAGACGGAGGATCTCCTCCAGGGCCGCGCCGTAGTTCTCCACCAGCTTGGTGTCGTCGAAGGACGTCTTGCCGATGATGAAGTGCAGGTTCGCGTGCTTGTCGACACGGAACTCGATCTTGCCGCCCTTGATGTCGTTGACGGCCTTGGTGACGTCCGGGGTCACGGTGCCGGTCTTCGGGTTCGGCATCAGACCGCGGGGACCGAGCACGCGGCCCAGGCGGCCGACCTTGCCCATGAGGTCCGGGGTGGCGACGACGGCGTCGAAGTCCAGACGGCCCTTCGACACCTCGTCGATCAGCTCGTCGGCGCCGACGATGTCGGCGCCCGCGGCACGCGCGGCCTCGGCACGGTCACCGGTCGCGAAGACCAGGACCCGGGCGGTCTTACCGGTGCCGTGCGGGAGGTTCACGGTGCCACGGACCATCTGGTCGGCCTTGCGCGGGTCGACACCCAGACGGAAGGCGACCTCGACGGTGCCGTCGAACTTGGTCGTGGACGTCTCCTTGGCGAGACGGACGGCCTCGAGCGGGGCGTACAGCTTCTCCCGGTCGATCTTGGCGTCCGCAGCGCGGAGAGACTTGCTGCGCTTGCTCACTGAAAGCTCCTGTGCGTTTCGAGGAGTCGTGGTCCGGGCCGAGCAGGCCCTGCCACTACTGCTTGGCTTACGGGGGTGGAGGTCAGCCCTCGACCGTGATGCCCATGGAGCGGGCGGTGCCGGCGATGATCTTCGACGCGGCGTCCAGGTCGTTGGCGTTGAGGTCGGGCATCTTGGTCGTGGCGATCTCACGGACCTGGTCGGCGGTGATCTTCGCGACCTTGGTCTTGTGCGGCTCGCCGGAGCCCTTCTCCACGCCCGCGGCCTTGAGGATCATCTTCGCGGCCGGCGGGGTCTTGGTGATGAAGGTGAAGGAACGGTCCTCGTAGACCGTGATCTCCACCGGGATGACCCAGCCGCGCTGCGACTCGGTCGCGGCGTTGTAGGCCTTGCAGAACTCCATGATGTTCACGCCGTGCTGGCCCAGCGCGGGGCCGACCGGCGGGGCCGGGTTCGCGGCACCGGCCTGGATCTGGAGCTTGATGAGCCCCGTGACCTTCTTCTTCTTGGGAGGCATGGCTCTCCGGGTCCTTTCGAATTCGGGTCCTGCCCGTGTCCCGGAAACATCCAGGACGCAGGCATACCGCACAACGATAACGGGTATGGATGCGCGGCCAAAAACCGAGCAGGTCAGACGTACGCGCGAGCGTTCGCCTGACCTGCGCGGAAGCTGTGTGCCAGCCGGTCCGGAAGGGCTAGTTCTTCTGGATCTGGTCGAAGGAGAGCTCGACCGGCGTCTCGCGGCCGAAGATCTCCACCAGGCCCTTGACCTTCTTGGAGTCCGGGTTGATCTCGTTGATGGTCGCCTGGAGCGTGGCGAACGGGCCGTCGGTGACGGTGACCGAGTCGCCGACCTCGAAGTCCAGCACCTGGACCTCGACCTTGCGCTGCGGAGCCGGCTTGCCCTCGGCCTCGGCGGCCTCGCGGGCGGCCTTCTCCTCGGCCTCCGGGGCGAGCATCTTGACGATCTCGTCCAGCGTCAGCGGGTACGGGTCGTAGGCGTTGCCCACGAAGCCGGTCACGCCGGGGGTGTTGCGGACGACGCCCCAGGACTCGTTCGTCAGGTCCATGCGGACCAGGACGTAGCCCGGGAGCTTGTTCTGCTTGATCGTCTTGCGGTCGCCGTTCTTGATCTGGACGACCTCTTCCTGCGGCACCTCGGCCTGGAAGATGTAGTCCTCGACGTTCAGCGACACGGCGCGCTGCTCGAGGTTGGTCTTCACGCGGTTCTCGTAACCCGCGTAGGTGTGGATGACGTACCACTCGCCGGGCAGGGACCGCAGTTCCTCGCGGAGCTTCTCGACCGGGTCCCGGTCGTCCTCCGGCTCGGCCTCGGCCTCTTCCGCGGCCTCGTCGGCCTCTTCCTCGGCGTCGGCGGACTTCTCGTCCGCGGCCTCGTCGGCCTCGGCGTCGGTGGTGTCGGCAGCCTCGGCCTCGGCGGAGGCCTCGGTGTCCTCGACGTCCGCGCCCTCGACGGCGGCGAGCGCGTCCTCGGCGGACTCGGCCCCTTCGCCGTAAGGCTCGACGGCGTCGTTCACGTTCGGGTCAGACACGGTGGCTGCTTCTTCCTGGATACATAGGGGTGGAACATGCGAAAGGAGCGCCGGGTACCTCGGCGCTCTTCGCTCGGGGATCAGCCGAAGACGTACTTGGCGGCGTTGCTGAGGCCATAGTCGATCAGGGTCACCAGGCCGATCATCAGCACCACGAAGACGATGACCGCGGTCGTGTACGACGTCAGCTGGTTGCGAGTGGGCCAGACGACCTTGCGGAGTTCCGCGACGATCTGGCGGTAGAAGAGCGCGAGACGCTTCAGGGGGCCCTTCTTGGCACGCTTGCCGCCCTTGCGGGGCTTCTGCTCCTGGGCATCAGGCATGTCGATGGAGCCCACGGCGTCCGTCACTCGTCCTCACCTGATTCCGGGTCGTGGCCGTGCCGCGCCCGGTCTGAGCCGCACGGCGGTGCATTGCTGTACGTACATGCGCACACATCCTGGCGAAGGTGTGTGTAGCAGGGCCGGAGGGACTTGAACCCCCAACCGCTGGTTTTGGAGACCAGTGCTCTACCAATTGAGCTACGACCCTTTGTGCGTCCCCCAACGTACCGCATCCGGCCGGAAGCTTGGTGTGCACCGGCTGAGTGCGGGCCGCTGAAGGCCAACGAGGTGAGAGTGTACGTGTTCCTGGGCCGGGCGTCGAACAGAAAGTGCCTGGGAGGGGACGCACCGGCCACGGAAGGACGGTGATCGTCCTGGCGGGCCCGGCTCGCGGACGCGTGAACCGGACTGGTGTTCCACCCTTTGCCCGGTGTTGTTCAGTCCGTGAAACCGCTGTGCCGTCCGTGTTTCGTGTCTGGAACGATGGGCCTCATGAGCGCTGCAACCCCTCCCACCGAGCGCCGGGTCTCCGCCCGAGTCGGCGCGATCTCCGAGTCCGCCACCCTCGCCGTGGACGCCAAGGCCAAGGCCCTCAAGGCCGCCGGGCGACCGGTGATCGGCTTCGGCGCCGGTGAGCCCGACTTCCCGACACCCGACTACATCGTCGAGGCCGCGATCGAGGCCTGCAAGAACCCGAAGTACCACCGGTACACCCCGGCCGGCGGTCTGCCCGAGCTGAAGCAGGCGATCGCCGCCAAGACGCTGCGCGACTCCGGCTACGAGGTCGACCCCTCCCAGATCCTGGTCACCAACGGCGGCAAGCAGGCCATCTACGAGGCCTTCGCCGCGATCCTCGACCCGGGCGACGAGGTCATCGTCCCGGCGCCGTACTGGACGACGTACCCCGAGTCGATCCGGCTCGCGGGCGGTGTCCCGGTGGAGGTCGTCGCCGACGAGACCACCGGCTACCGGGTGAGCGTCGAGCAGCTGGAGGCGGCCCGCACGGAGAAGACGAAGGTCGTCCTCTTCGTCTCCCCGTCCAACCCGACCGGCGCGGTCTACGGCGAGGCCGAGACCGAGGCCATCGGCCGCTGGGCCGTCGAGCACGGCCTGTGGGTGCTCACCGACGAGATCTACGAGCACCTGGTGTACGGCGACGCCGTCTCCGTCTCGCTGCCGGCGCTCCTGCCCGAGCTGCGCGACAAGTGCGTCGTGGTCAACGGCGTCGCCAAGACCTATGCCATGACCGGCTGGCGGGTCGGCTGGGTCATCGGCCCGAAGGACGTCGTGAAGGCCGCGACCAACCTCCAGTCGCACGCCACGTCCAACGTGTCGAACGTCGCGCAGGCCGCCGCCCTCGCCGCCGTCTCCGGCGACCTGGACGCGGTCGCGGCGATGCGTGAGGCGTTCGACCGGCGCCGGAAGACCATCGTGCGGATGCTCAACGAGATCGACGGCGTGGTCTGCCCCGAGCCCGAGGGCGCGTTCTACGCCTACCCGTCGGTGAAGGCGCTGATCGGCAAGGAGATCCGCGGCAAGCGCCCGCAGGACACCGTGGAGCTGGCCGCGCTGATCCTGGAGGAGGCCGAGGTCGCGGTGGTCCCGGGTGAGGCGTTCGGCACACCGGGATACCTGCGGCTGTCCTACGCGCTGGGCGACGAGGACCTCGTCGAGGGCGTGAGCCGGATCCAGAAGCTGCTGGCGGAGGCGCGCGACTGACGTCCCTTCCGTTCCGCTCCGGGGGCGCCCAGGACAGTCCTGGGTGCCCCCGTTCGTCTGTGCGAGCAAGACCACGTACGGGGAAAGCGCTACCGGGACGGCCGTGACGTACGGCAGGATCCTGGAATGGAGCGTGTACGTGATGTCTCTGAGCTGCCGAAGGCCCATCTGCATCTGCATTTCACCGGGTCCATGCGGCCCGGCACCCTGCTGGAACTGGCCGACAGGTACGGGGTGCGACTCCCCGAGGCGCTGACCGACGCCCTGACCGGCGGGGAACCGCCGCGGCTACGGGCCACGGACGAGCGCGGCTGGTTCCGCTTCCAGCGCCTGTACGACGCGGCACGCTCGTGCATCAGGTCGGCGGAGGACATCCAGCGCCTGGTGCGGGAGGCGGCCGAGGAGGACCTGAAGGACGGCTCGCGCTGGCTGGAGATCCAGGTCGACCCGACCTCGTACGCGCCCCGGCTGGGCGGGCTGATCCCGGCGCTGGAGGTCATCCTCGACGCCGTGGACGCGGCGTCCCGCGACACCGGGCTCGGCATGCGGGTCCTGGTGGCCGCCAACCGGATGAAGCACCCCCTGGACGCCCGCACGCTGGCCCGCCTCGCCGTGCGCTACGCCGACCGGGGGATCGTCGGCTTCGGCCTCTCCAACGACGAACGGCGCGGCATGGCGCGCGACTTCGACCGGGCCTTCGCCATCGCGCGCGACGGCGGGCTGCTGTCGGCGCCGCACGGCGGCGAGCTGGCGGGCCCCGCGTCGGTGCGGGACTGCCTGGACGACCTGGAGGCGCACCGGATCGGTCACGGGGTGCGGGCGGCGGACGATCCGCGGCTGATGAAGCGGCTCGCGGACCGGGGCGTCACCTGCGAGGTGTGCCCGGCGTCGAACGTCGCCCTCGGCGTGTACGACAAGCCGGAGGACGTGCCGCTGCGCACGCTGTTCGAGGCGGGTGTGCCGATGGCGCTGGGCGCGGACGACCCGCTGCTGTTCGGCTCCCGGCTGGCGGCGCAGTACGAGATCGCGCGCCGGCACCACGACTTCACGGACGCGGAGCTGGCCGAGCTGGCCCGGCAGTCGGTCCGGGGCTCGGCGGCGCCCGAGGACGTCAAGGCCACACTGCTGTCGGACGTCGACGCCTGGCTGGCCGCCCCGGTCGTCTGAAGTGGGCCAGGGGCGGATACGCCTGGAAGCCGATGTCCAGCTCCGTCCCCCGCCCCCGGGACAGGGGCAGCAGCGTGGTGAGCGAGGCGCTGAGCACGTCGTACCCCATGCCCGCCCTCTTGCTGAGCGGGCCGACACCGGCCGCCCAGGCGAGTTGCAGGGACGCGGCGGCGAAGGTGTCCCGCGCGCCGGACAGGAACAGCGTCCGGGCGTGGACGGCGGGCTGGATGCGGTCGGCCCGGGGCAGGCGGTCCCAGCGCCGCTCCCAGCGTTCCTCCCAGGCCGAGCCGTGGCGCGCGGTGCGCCGTTCGTCGGTGCGGACGGTCCCCGGGATGCCGTGGGTGAGTCCGCGGCGCAGGGCGGGCCACACGGAGGGCCGCAGTCCGAGCGACTGGTGGGCGAGCACCAGGTCGACGGGCACGCCCGGGGCGTAGTCCCGGGGCACGCTTCGCCGGAGCGGGACGTGGACGACCGTGTGCGGGGAGTACGCCGCGAAGGAGAACAGCCCGGCGAGGCGGGCCAGTCCGTCGTGGTCCCCGACCAGGTAGCCCCAGTCGCGCAGCGGGTCGCTGAGCGTGGTGTGCCGCAGCGCGGGGCGCGGCTGGACGACCCGGAAGGCGTAGCGCCCGGCGCGCGGCCGGAACTCCTCGACCCTCAGCCGCACGGATGCTCCCTCATCGACGTCCTCATGACGTCAGGGATACGCGCGAGGGGCCGGGCGCGGCAACGGAGTTTTACGGCTCCAGGCCGACGCCGACCATGACCGGCTCGTTGACCAGGGTGACCCCGAACGCGTCCCGGACGCCCGCCACGACCTCGCGGGCCAGCGCCAGCAGGTCTTCCGTCATGGCGTCGCCGCGGTTGGTGAGGGCGAGGGTGTGCTTGGTGGAGATGCGGGCGGGTCCGCTGCCGTACCCCTTGGTGAAGCCGGCCTTGTCGATCAGCCAGGCCGCGGAGGTCTTGGTGCGCCCCTCGCCGGCGGGGTAGGCGGGCGGCTCGACGTCCTCGCCCAACCGCTCCCGCACACGCGTACGGAATGCGGCGAACGTCTCGTCGTCGAGGATCGGGTTGGTGAAGAAGGAGCCGGCCGACCAGGTGTCGTGGTCCTCGGGGTCCAGCACCATGCCCTTGCCTGCGCGGAGCTTCAGCACCGTGTCGCGGGCGGTGGCCAGCGGCACCCGCTCGCCGGGCGCGACGCCGAGCACGCGGGCGGTCTCGGCGTACTTGACCGGGCCGGACATCCCGCCGGCGTCCTCCAGCCGGAAGCGGACGCGCAGGACGACGTACCGCTCGGGGTCGGCCTTGAAGCGGCTGTGCCGGTAGGAGAAGGCGCACTCCTCGTTGGAGAGCGTGACGGTCTCGCCGGAGCGCCGGTCGTAGGCGACGACCTCGGTGATCGTCGAGGCGACCTCCTGGCCGTACGCGCCCACGTTCTGGATGGGGGTGGCGCCGGCGGAGCCGGGGATTCCGGCCAGGCACTCGATGCCGGCGAGTCCGGCCTCCACGCTCGCCGCGACGGCGTCGGTCCACACCTCGCCGGCGGCCAGCTCCAGGCCGGTGCCGTCGAGGGTGACGCCCTTGGTGGCGACGACGAGGGCGGTGCCGTCGAAGCCCTTGTCGCCGATGACCAGGTTGGAGCCGCCGCCGATGACCAGCAGCGGGGTGCCGGCGGCGTCGGCCTCGCGGACGGCGGCGATCACCTCGTCGTCGGTGGTCGCGGTGACCAGCCGGGCGGCGGGGCCGCCCAGCCGGAAGGTGGTCAGCGGGGCGAGGGGAGCGTCGTGGAGTTCCTGCACGGGCTCAAGACTACGAGACGGCCGCCTCGGCTCTCCGTCCCCGCTCCCCCGTCCCCGCTCCCCCGTCGCCGCTCCCCCGCCGCCGCGGCGGCCCGGCTCAGGCCAGGCGGACGACCGCCCGCGAGGCGCCGAGGACCTTCTGTCCGGCGCTGGTCGCGGTGAGGTCCACGCGGACCGTGTTGTCGTCGAGCTTGGCGGCGACCTTGCCGCTGACCTCGATGACGGCGCCCTTGTCGTCGTCGGGCACGACGACGGGGCGGGTGAAGCGGACGCCGTACTCGACGACCGCGCCCGGGTCGCCCGCCCAGTCGGTGACCACGCGGATCGCCTCGGCCATGGTGAACATGCCGTGCGCGATGACGTCGGGCAGGCCGACCTCCTTGGCGAACCGCTCGTTCCAGTGGATGGGGTTGAAGTCGCCGGAGGCGCCCGCGTACTGGACAAGGGTGGCGCGGGTCACGGGGAACGTCTGCGCGGGCAGCTCGGTGCCGACCTCGACGTCGGCGTAGGAGATCTTCGCCGTCATGGTGTGGTTCACGCCTCCTCGGCCGCGCGGGCCACCAGCTTGGTCCAGGCGGTCACGACGTGCTCGCCGTTCTGGTCGTGCACCTCGCCGCGGACGTCCAGTATGTCGTTGCCCGCCATCGTGCGGATGGTCTCGATGGTGGAGGTGACCGTGAGCCGGTCGCCCGCGCGCACCGGGCGCTTGTAGGCGAACTTCTGGTCGCCGTGCACCACCCGGCTGTAGTCGAGGCCGAGCTGCGGGTCGGCGATCACCTGGCCGGCGGCCTTGAACGTGATGGCGAACACAAAGGTCGGCGGGGCGATCACGTCGGGGTGGCCGAGCGCCTTGGCCGCCTCCGTGTCCGTGTACGCCGGGTTGGCGTCCCCCACCGCCTCGGCGAACTCGCGGATCTTCTCGCGGCCCACCTCGTAGGGCTCGGTGGGCGGGTAGGTCCGCCCCACGAAGGACTGGTCGAGCGCCATGCGCGCGGCACCTCCTGTGTCGGTCCGGAACCGACATGTCTCACGGTGTGTGGTGTCGGTGGGGAAACGACACGAGGCCGCCCCCCGAGTGGGGGGACGGCCTCGTGTACGAGCCTGATTTATCGCGTTTCGCGGTGCGCGGTGTGCGCGTTGCAACGCGGGCAGTGCTTCTTCATCTCAAGACGGTCCGGGTTGTTACGCCGGTTCTTCTTGGTGATGTAGTTCCGCTCCTTGCACTCCACGCAGGCCAGCGTGATCTTCGGGCGGACGTCGGTGGCAGCCACGTGAGTGCTCCTAAGACGAACGGATGGACTGTTTAACGCAAGAAGAGTAGCCGATCGAAGGACCGACCCCGCAATCGGCTACTGAGAGTAGCGGTGACCGGACTTGAACCGGTGACACAGCGATTATGAGCCGCTTGCTCTACCGACTGAGCTACACCGCTTTGATGCGATCGGGCCCCGCCTCACGGCGGGAACCTCACACACCAGAGCCCCAAAACGGAATCGAACCGTTGACCTTCTCCTTACCATGGAGACGCTCTGCCGACTGAGCTATTGGGGCGAGCGATGAAGACATTACACGGTCCGCCGCCGTTCGCCCAAATCCGTTTCGGTCCCCTGTCCCCCTCCCGGGCGGACGGGCCACACCGGTACGACTATTGCGCTCCTCCCGGCGCGGGACGGAGGGCCGTCCTAGGCTCGACTCACTCTGCGTGATCTTGTCTCAGCGTGACGTGCGTCCTCGTGCGCAGCCCGAGCCCCAGGAGCGCGATGCCCGACAACCGGCCGCAGCCACCGTCCCACCCGTGGTCCTCGCCCTCCGGTTCGGGCCCGGCCGGCCCGCCCCCGCTCCTGCTGTGCGGCGCCCGCCTCACCGACGGCCGGACCGTGGACGTACGGCTCGGCGGCGGGCGCATCGAGGCCGTCGGCACGGCGGGCAGCCTCGTCGCGGACGCCACGCGCGCGTGCGTGGCACGGCTCGACCTCACCGGCTACCTGCTGCTGCCGGCCCCGGCCGAACCGCACGCCCACGCGGACACCGCCCTGTCCGCCGACGAGCCCGGCCCCGTCTCCCACGACCCCCAGGACGTCCAGCGCCGCGCGACGGAGGCGGCGCTGCTCCAGCTCGGGCACGGGGCGACGGCCCTGCGCGCGCACGTGCGCGTGGGGGACATGGCGGGACTCGGCGCGCTGCGGGCCGTGCTGCGCGCGGCGCGCTCCCTGCGCGGGCTGGCCGAGCTGGCCACGGTGGCGATGCCCAGGGTGCTGACGGGGGCGGCCGGCGCGGACGGGCTGGCGGTGCTGCGGGACGCGGTGAAGATGGGCGCGTCCGTGGTGGGCGGCTGCCCGGACCTCGACCCCGATCCCACGGGCTATGTGGAGGCGGTGCTGGAGACGGCCTCCGAGCACGGCCTGCCCGTCGACCTGCACACGGACGCGTCCGACCCGGCCCGGCTGGCCCGCCTCGCGGCGATGGCGGGCGGCCTGCGCCCCGGTGTGACCCTCGGCCCGTGCGGGGGGCTGTCCGCCCTCCCCTCCGACGTCGCGGCCCGTACGGCGGACCGGCTCGCGGCGGCCGGGGTGACGGTGGTGTGCCTGCCCCAGGGCGGCTGCGGCGCGGCGGACGGCCGGGACGCCGCACCGGTACGGCTGCTGCGCGCGGCGGGCGTACGGGTGGCGGCCGGCAGCGGCTCGCTGCGGGACGTGTCGAACCCGGTGGGCCGGGGCGACCCGCTGGAGGCGGCGTACCTGCTGGCGTCCTGTCAGGGCCTGTCCCCCGAGGACGCGTACGCGGCGGTGAGCACGCGGGCGCGGGCGGCGATGGGGCTGTCGGAGGTGCGGGTGGAGGCGGGGTTCCCGGCCGACCTGCTGGCGGTCCGGGGCGACGGCCTGCCGGCCGCGCTGTCCCTGGCGTACAGCCGGATCGTGGTGCACGGGGGGCGTGTGGTCGCCCGCACGAGCGCGGTACGGGAGTACCGCGACTCGGAGGCGTCGGGCTCGGGGGCGGGGCTGCCGCGGCAGGGGCGGGGGCCGGCGTAGGAGGCTCGGGCGGGGGGCTCAGGCATGGGGCTTGGGCAGAGGGCTTGGCAGGGGTTCGGGTGGGGGCTTGGGGGCGTGGGTGTCGCACGGTTGCGTCGCACGGCGGACGGGCGCGGTGCGGCGTACGGTCGAAGGCATGCGCATTGTCATCGCTGGTGGTCATGGTCAGATCGCGCTGCGGCTGGAGCGGCTGCTCGCCGCGCGCGGGGACGAGGCGGCGGGCATCATCCGCAAACCCGAACAGGCGGACGACCTGCGGGAGCTGGGCGCGGAGCCGATCGTGCTCGACCTGGAGTCGGCGTCCGTGGAGGAGGTCGCGAGGGTCCTGGAGGGCGCGGACGCGGCGGTGTTCGCGGCGGGCGCCGGGCCGGGCAGCGGTGTGGGCCGCAAGGACACCGTGGACCGGGCGGCGGCGGTCCTCTTCGCGGACGCGGCCGTGCGCGCGGGCGTGCGCCGGTTCGTGATCGTGTCGTCGATGGGCGCGGACGCGGAGCACCAGGGGGACGAGGTCTTCGACGTGTACCTGCGCGCCAAGGGCGAGGCGGACGCGTACGTGCGGAGCCTGGACGCCCTGGACTGGACGATCCTGCGGCCGGGGCAGCTCACGGACGAGCCGGGCACGGGCCTGGTCCGCCTGGAGGCCCGCACGGGCCGCGGTCCGATCCCCCGCGACGACGTGGCGGCCGTCCTCGCCGAACTGGTGGACACGCCCGCGACGGCGGGCCTGACCCTGGAACTGATCAGCGGCTCCGTACCGGCGTCGGTGGCGGTGAGGTCGGTCGCGGGCAACTGAGGCGCGGGCAGCCGAGGCGCGGGCCCGGACGTCAGAAGAGGGGCATCTGCCCGGGGAACGGCGGGACGACGTAACCGTCCAACGACGGCTGCTCGGCGCCCGGTTGGGCGTGCCGGCGAGATCCCGGGCAGGAGGTCAGCTCCCCGCTGCCGCGGGCGCCGGGCGGGTCGTGCCGCGCGTACCGCCCGGCGACGACGGCGATCTCACGACGGCACTCGGGGCAGGGACGGCGACGCGGCGACATGCCCCCAGTGTGCCCGCGCCCCGCCCCACCGGAGGGGAAGTCACCGGCGGAGGCCGCCTCCGGCACGGCCGCACGCGTACGCGAACGCGTGTTTCCATGCCCGTATCGCGTGTTTCAATGCCCGTATGGGGACGGATGTCACGTACTTGGGACCGCTGGAACTGACCGGTGGGCGTTGGGCAGTTGGAGACGCCACACGACCGGACGCCCACTGGGTGGAGTTCCGCCCGGAGGGACTCCACCAGCACGAGCCGGACTCCGAGGGACGGTTGATCCCGTGGTCGCGGCTCATGACCGGCATCCGGCTCACCTGGGGCAAGCGCTCCTGGGACACGAACAGCAGGGGCATGTACACGTTCGGCGGGATGGTCGCCGGGCGCGACGGGGGCTGGCTGCACATGACGCTGCGCCACCCGTACGAGGACGACCAGCTGCGCTTCGACCAACACGCGCGCCCGTACCGGGCGGTGGACGCC
This sequence comes from Streptomyces lusitanus, assembly GCF_042647945.1. Lineage (NCBI taxonomy): Bacteria > Bacillati > Actinomycetota > Actinomycetes > Kitasatosporales > Streptomycetaceae > Streptomyces > Streptomyces lusitanus. The sequence goes on along the minus strand of NZ_JBHRWL010000030.1, from coordinate 66,999 downwards.
CTCCGGCTGGAGAGTCTGCTGCGGCAGCTCGTCGACGACGGGAAGCCGCACCTTCTCGGCGACCCGGATTGGGTGGGCCGCGCCGTGGCCGGCCTGACCGGCGGGAAGAACAGCCGGCTCACGCAGCGCTCGCTGCGGCAGGCGGTGAACGGGGTCCTGGCGACGGCCGGCCCCGGCACCCGCTGACGGCGGTCGCGAGCCAGGAGGTCGGCGGATATGCGGGTCGGCCACGACGCGGAGCGGATCAGTGCTCCTGGTCGCGGCCGGTGACCACCACGTAGTTGTCGGCCTCGGGGTCGAAGGTGGTGGACCGCACCGTGAGCCCGACGCTCCGCAACTGCGCCACGAGGTCCTCGTACCGGTAGGGCCAGATGGACAACCGCTCCGAGATGGCTCGCACTTCCCTGTCCGGCTCGATCCGGGCGACCACGATCTCGAGGAAGTGTTCCTGCTCCCAGCCCTGCTCGATCTGCCAGTAGTAGCTGACGACCGCGTCGCGGTCGTTGCGGCGGATCAGCCGGTCGCGCACGTCCACCCGTGAGCCGGCGGAGCGCACGAGCTCCCAGTTGCGTGACGTGAGCACGAGGCGTCCGCCCGGCTTCAGCAGCCGCGCCATCGCTTCCAGTGCGGCCAGGCGCCCGGCTGCGCCCTCGGCGTGCCCGAGCGAGTTGCCGACGCAGAACACCAGGTCGAACGTGGAGTCCTCCAGGTGGCCGGGCAGCTGGTCCCAGCTCGCGCGGAGGGTGCGAAGCGGGACACCCTGCTCGCCGGCGAGCCTCTCGGTCCGGCGGACCATCCCCTCACTGGCGTCGGCGGCGACCACGTCGAGGCCAAGACCCGCGAGGCCGACGGCGAGCTGGCCGGTTCCGCACGAGCAGTCGAGGACGCGCGTGTCGGGCGGCAGAGGGCCCACGACATCGGTGCAGTAGGCCGAGGCCGCCTGAGCGGGGGTCAGCTTGTCGTCCCCGATCAGCCACTCGTACACCTCGGAAAGCGCACCGTAACCAGCCACCGCGACCACCTCCATCGGAATGACGAAAGGGTCTGTGATCAGCTGTGCTGATCACAGACCCTTTCGGTCGTGTGGCGGCGCCAGGATTCGAACCTGGGAAGGCTGAGCCGGCAGATTTACAGTCTGCTCCCTTTGGCCGCTCGGGCACACCGCCGGGGTTGCTGCGCTGAACCCCGCCTTCCGGCGGTGCTCGCTGGCAACGACGTAAACAATACCCGATGGACAGGGGTGCTCCGCCACCCGATTGATCGCCACCCCGGGGCCGGGGGGTGACTAGGCTGGTCCGGATGCGGTCCGGGGCCGATGCCGGGCTCGGGGGCCGCCTCAGTACGCCGGTACGCAGCCGGTGCGCAGCCCGATACGCACCCCGAATCAAGGAGCCACAGGACATGGCCGACTCCAGTTTCGACATCGTCTCGAAGGTCGAGCGGCAGGAGGTCGACAACGCCCTCAACCAGACCGCCAAGGAGATCTCGCAGCGCTACGACTTCAAGGGCGTGGGCGCCTCGATCTCGTGGTCCGGGGAGAAGATCCTCATGGAGGCGAACTCCGAGGACCGGGTGAAGGCTGTCCTCGACGTCTTTCAGTCCAAGCTGATCAAGCGGGGCATCTCCCTGAAGGCCCTGGACGCGGGTGAGCCGCAGCTCTCGGGCAAGGAGTACAAGATCTTCGCGACGATCGAGGAGGGCATCTCCCAGGAGAACGCGAAGAAGGTCGCGAAGATCATCCGCGACGAGGGCCCGAAGGGCGTGAAGGCCCAGGTGCAGGGCGACGAGCTGCGCGTCAGCTCCAAGAGCCGGGACGACCTCCAGACCGTCATCGCGCTGCTCAAGGGCAAGGACTTCGACTTCGCGTTGCAGTTCGTGAACTACCGGTAGGACGGCCGACGCGCCGGACGGCTGGACGGCTGGACGGCTGGACGGCTGGAGGAGGGTGGGTGCCGCTCGGGCGCCCACCCTCTGTGTGTCCGTCGTCTCGTCGCCCTACGCGTCGTCGTCCTTCGCGACGTCGTCAGTCGCGCGAGTTGCCGAACAGGATGCGGTAGGCGATCAGCAGGACCAGGGAACCGCCGATCGCGGCCACCCACGTGGTGCCGTCGTAGAAGTCCTTGCTGATCGGGTGGTCCAGCCAGCGGGACGAGATCCAGCCGCCGATGAAGGCGCCGGCCACGCCGATCAGGGTCGTGCCGACCAGGCCGCCCGGGTCGCGGCCGGGCAGCAGGAACTTCGCGATGGCTCCGGCCAGCAGGCCCAGAATGATCCAGCTGATGATCGTCATGCCGAGTACCTGCCCTTTGCCGCCGGCCTTTGCACCATGAACGACGTCACGGGGACACTTTCCGGTTGCCCCCGGTCAGTAGGGTGCGGCCTCATGACCGACGCCCCCGCCGAACCCGCCCCCTCCGCACTGCGCCGCACCCTCGGCACGGGCGACGCCGTCGTCGTCGGCCTGGGCGCGATGCTCGGCGCGGGCATTTTCGCCGCGCTCGCGCCCGCCGCGCGGGCCGCCGGCTCCGGGCTGCTCCTCGGGCTGGCCGTCGCCGCCGTCGTCGCCTACTGCAACGCCGGCTCCTCGGCGCGCCTGGCCGCCCTGTACCCGGCCTCGGGCGGCACGTACGTGTACGGGCGGGAGCGGCTCGGGGCGTTCTGGGGCTACCTGGCCGGGTGGGCCTTCGTCGTCGGCAAGACGGCGTCCTGCGCGGCGATGGCGCTCACCGTCGGCGCGTACGTCTGGCCGGGGCAGGCGCATGCCGTGGCTGTCGCCGCCGTGGTGCTGGTCACGGCGGTCGACTACGGCGGGGTGCAGAAGTCCGCGTGTCTGACGCGGGTGATCGTGGGTGTGGTCCTGGCGGTCCTCGCTTCCGTGGTGGTCGTATGTCTGACGTCGGGGGACGCCGACCCGGGCCGGCTGCACGAGGGCGTGCCGGGCGGGGCCGGCGGGGTGCTCCAGGCGGCCGGTCTGCTCTTCTTCGCGTTCGCCGGGTACGCGCGGATCGCGACCCTCGGCGAGGAGGTGCGGGATCCGGCGCGCACCGTCCCGCGGGCGGTCCGGATTTCCCTGGGCATCACGCTGGCCGCGTACGCGGCTGTCGCTGTCGCCGTCCTTTCCGTGCTGGGTGCCGAGTCGTTGGGTGCGTCCGTCGCGCCGCTCGCCGACGCGGTGCGAGCGGCCGGGGTGCCCGGGCTCGCGCCGGTGGTGCGGGTGGGGGCGGCGGTCGCCGCGCTCGGGTCGCTGCTCGCCCTGCTGCTCGGGGTGTCGCGGACGACGCTGGCCATGGCCCGGGACCGGCATCTCCCGGGGCCGCTGGCCGCCGTCCATCCGCGGTTCCATGTGCCGCACCGGGCGGCGCTGGCCGTGGGCGGTGTCGTCGCCGTCCTGGCCGCCGTCGTCGATGTGCGGGGCGCTGTCGGGTTCTCCTCCTTCGGTGTGCTGACGTACTACGCCGTGGCGAACGCCTCGGCCTGGACCCTGCGTTCGGGTCTCGTGGCCCGGGTGGTGCCGGCGGTGGGCTTCGCCGGGTGCCTGGTGCTGGCGTTCTCCTTGCCGTGGACCTCGGTGGCCGTGGGCGCGGCGGTGCTCGGTGCGGGTGTGGTGGCGTACGGGGTGCGGAACGTGTGGGGTCGGCGGCAGGGCGGTCCGGGCGGGCGGTAGCCCGTCCACGCGTTCATGATGCGCGGCGGCGGCGAGGCGTGTGCGGGGCTGTGGAAAACGCGGGGCTTGTGGACAACGGCGGGTTCGTGGACAACGCCGGGGTTGTGGACGACGTCCCGCCCGTCCACCCCCGGCCCCGGCAAGGGCCGCCGCTCACCTCACCAGCGGTCCGTGAACGCCCGGTCCGTGCGGACGATCTCGCGGCCCAGCGGGAACAGCGAGACCGGGATCAGCTTGAAGTTGGCGATGCCGAGCGGGATGCCGATGATCGTCACGCAGAGGGCGAGGCCCGTGACGATGTGGCCGAGGGCGAGCCACCAGCCCGCGAGGATCAGCCACAGCACGTTGACGACGAAGGACGGGGCTCCCGCGTCGCGGCGCTCCACCGTCGTGTACCCGAAGGGCCACAGGGCGTAGACGCCGATGCGGAACGCGGCCACACCGAACGGTATGCCGATGATCGTGACGCACAGCAGCACGCCGGCGAACATGTAGCAGAGGAACAGCCAGAAGCCGCTGAAGACGAGCCAGATGAGATTCAGGATGGTCTTCACAGGTGACCTGCCATCTTCTCGAGCCGGGCGATGCGTTCCGCCATCGGCGGGTGGGTGGAGAACATCTTCGCGAGCCCCTGCCCCGGGCGGAAGGGGTTCGCGATCATCATGTGGCTGGCCGTCTCGATGCGAGGCTCGGGCGGCAGGGGGAGCTGCTTGGTGCCGTGTTCCAGCTTGCGCAGGGCGCTCGCCAGGGCCAGGGGGTCGCCGGTGAGCTGGGAGCCGGAGGCGTCCGCCTCGTACTCACGCGAGCGGCTGATGGCGAGCTGGATGAGGGACGCCGCGAGCGGGCCCAGGATCAGGATCAGCAGCATGCCGAGCAGGCCCGGGCCGTCGTCGTCGTCCGAGCGGCCGATCGGGATCAGCCAGGCGAAGTTGACCAGGAACATGATCACGGAGGCGAGGGCGCCGGCGACCGAGGAGATCAGGATGTCGCGGTTGTAGACATGGCTGAGCTCGTGGCCGATGACGCCGCGCAGCTCCCGCTCGTCGAGGAGGCGCAGGATGCCCTCCGTGCAGCACACGGCCGCGTTGCGCGGGTTGCGGCCGGTGGCGAAGGCGTTGGGGGCCTCCGTCGGCGAGATGTAGAGGCGGGGCATGGGCTGGCGGGCCTGCGTGGACAGCTCCCGGACCATCCGGTACAGGCCGGGGGCCTCGAACTCGCTGACCGGGCGGGCCCGCATCGCCCGCAGGGCCAGCTTGTCGCTGTTCCAGTACGCGTAGGCGTTGGTGCCCAGCGCGACGACGACGGCGATGACGAGCCCCGTGCGGCCGAAGAAGCTGCCGATGACGATGATGAGCGCGGACAGTCCCCCGAGGAGGACCGCGGTCCTGAGCCCGTTGTGCCGGCGGTGCACGGTACGCCCTCCAAGTCGTGCGGCAGGGGGAACCCTTGCGGCGGATCTTCCGTCTGACCTGCGCTGCCCACTGATGGCGCGGTGTCACGTCCAGTGGACCCTCCCGTACCGGTCAACGCCAGGCGAAGGGCACTAGTTCCCTTGTGCGCGTGGTGGCGCGTGTCAACCGTCCGGGTGAACGGCCGCGCGGGGCCGGACGAGCGGCCACGCGCGCGTGCCGCCCGGAAGAGGCGTACCGCTCAGAAGAGGCCGGTCTCCGTGAAGCGCAGCACCAGTTGCGGGGCCCCGGACAGGGCGATGCCGAGGACGCCGGTCAGGGCGAGCGCCGCGGTCAGCGGGGCGGGCAGGCGGCGGGTCGCGGCCGCGTCTCCCGCCGCCGCCCCCTCGGGGGCCGTCTCCGGCGCGCGGAACAGCAGCGCCGTCCAGCGCAGGTAGTACACCAGCGCGATGACGACGTTGACGGCCATGACGACGGCCAGCCAGCCGAGCCCCGCGTCGACGGCCGCCGCGAACACGGTGACCTTGGCGAAGAGGCCGATGACGCCCGGCGGGAGACCGGCGAGGCACAGCAGGAAGAAGCCCATGAGCAGCGCGGTGAGGGGGCTCGCTGCGTACAGGCCGCGGTAGTCGGCGACCCGGTTGAGCCGGTGCGCGCGCCCGACGAGGGCGGCCACCGCGAAGGCGCCCAGGTTCACGGCGCCGTACATGAGGGCGTAGGCGAGGGTGGAGCCGATCTGCTTCTCGGGGTCGTCGGAGTACCCGGCGGCGGCGATCGGCACGAGCAGGTACCCGGCCTGGCCGACGGACGACCAGGCGAGCAGGCGTACGGCGCTGTACGCGCGCGTGGACCGCTGGCGCAGGGCGCCCACGTTGCCGACGGTCATGGTCAGCGCGGCCAGCACGGCCAGGGCGGGGGCCCAGGCGTCGGCGTACGAAGGGAGGGCGACGACGGTGACCAGGATGAGGCCGGAGAAGCCGACCGCCTTGCCGATGACGGACAGGTAGGCGGCGACAGGCAGCGGGGCGCCCACATAGGTGTCGGGCACCCAGAAGTGGAAGGGGACGGCGGCCGTCTTGAAGGCGAAGCCGACGAGGGTGAGGACGACGCCGGTCTGCGCGAGGGTCTGGAGCTGCCCGTCGACGTGCTGGATGCGTTCGGCGACCCGGGTGAGGTGGAGGGTGCCGGTGGCGGCGTAGACGAAGCTGATGCCGAGCAGGCTGACCGCGGTGGCGGTGACGGAGGACAGGAAGAACTTCAGGGCCGCCTCGGAGGACCTGCGGTCGCCGTGCCGCAGGCCGACCAGGGCGAAGGCGGGCAGGGACGCCACCTCCAGGGCGACGACGAGGGTCGCGAGGTCCCGGGAGGCGGGCAGCAGGGCCGCGCCGGCGGCGGAGGAGAGGAACAGGAACCAGTACTCGCCCTCGGGAAACCGCTTGCCGGAGTCCTTCAGCGCGGTGACCGACAGCAGGGCGCAGAGCAGGGCGCCGCCGAGCACCAGGAACTGGATGACGAGGGTGAAGCGGTCCGCGGTGTAGCTGCACACCTCGGTGTCGCCGACCAGGCAGAACGTGGAGCGGTCGGCGTCGAGGAGGGGCAGCAGCAGGAGCGCGGAGGCCGCGAGTCCGGCCACCGCGATCCAGCCGAGCAGCGGCTTCCTGGACTCGGTGACGAACAGGTCGGCGACGAGCACGACGAGTCCGACGACCGCCGCGACGGTGGGCGGTGCGACGGCCAGCCAGTCGACGGACTGGACGAGGGAGCTCATCGGGTGCCTCCTGCGAGGAGCTGCTGCACGGCCGGGTCGGTCAGGCCCAGAAGGGCCTTGGGCCACAGGCCGGCGACGACGGTGAGGACGACGAGCGGGGTCCAGGCCGCGAACTCGTAGGAGCGCACGTCGGCCCAGGCCGGCGTGTCCTTCGGCGCGGCGCCCATGCAGACCCGGCGGACCACGATCAGCAGGTAGGCGGCGGTGAGCAGGGTGCCGAACGCGCCGATCGACATGAACGTGAGGAAGGCCGGCCTGCTGAGCCCGTCGGCGGGGTCGAACGCGCCGAACAGCGCCAGCATCTCGCCCCAGAACCCGGCGAGGCCGGGCAGGCCGAGGGAGGCGACGGCGGCGAAGGCCAGCAGCCCGCCGAGGCGGGGGGCCCTGCCGTAGAGGGCGGCCCCGGTCTCCTGGGCGAGGGCGTCCAGGTCGGTGCTGCCGGTGCGCTCCTTCAGGCCGCCGACCAGGAAGAACAGCAGGCCGGTGATGAGGCCGTGGGCGACGTTCGCGAACAGGGCGCCGTTGACTCCCGTCGGGGTCATGGTGGCGATGCCGAGCAGGACGAACCCCATGTGGCCGACGGAGGAGTAGGCGATCAGGCGCTTGAGGTCGCCCTTCGCGCCCTTCCTGGCCAGGGCGAGGCAGGCGAGGGACCCGTAGACGATGCCGACGACGGCGAACGCGGCGAGGTACGGCGCGAAGGTGCGGAAGCCGTCGGGGGCGGCCGGGAGCAGGATGCGGACGAAGCCGTACGTGCCCATCTTCAGCAGAACGCCGGCGAGCAGGACGGAGCCGACGGTGGGGGCGGCGGTGTGGGCGTCGGGCAGCCAGCTGTGCAGGGGCCACATCGGCGTCTTCACCGCGAGTCCGATCCCGATCGCGAGTACGGCGATGACCTGCACGGACACGCTGAGTGACCGGCCGTTGTCAGTGGCGAGTGCCACCATGTCGAACGTGCCCGCCTCGATCCCGGTCAGGAGCAGGCCGAGCAGCATGACCACGGAGCCGAGCAGCGTGTACAGGATGAACTTCCAGGCGGCCTCGGCCCGGCCCTCGCCGCCCCAGCGGGCGATGAGGAAGTACATGGGGATGAGGACCGTCTCGAAGGCGAGGAAGAAGAGGATCAGGTCGAGGACGGCGAAGGTCGCCAGGGTGCCGGACTCGAGGACGAGCAGCAGGGCGACGAAGGCCTTCGGGGACGGTCCCGCGGGCGGCTTGAAATACGAGTAGAGGGCGCTGAGGAAGGTCAGCAGGGCGGTCAGGACCAGAAGGGGGAGCGAGATGCCGTCGGTGCCGAGGTGGATGCGCACGTCGAGTGCGGGGATCCAGCTGATGTCCGTCGTGGCCTGCATCGTCGACGGGTGGTGGTGGTCGAAGCCGAGCGCGAGGACGATCGCCGCCGCCAGGATCACGCCGGTGACAGTCACGCCGTGGCGGAGCACGGCCTGCTCGGGCGACTTCCCCTTCAGTCCGGGCGGGGCGGGCAGCAGAGCGGCGGCGGCGCCGAGGAGCGGGCCGACGACCAGGAACGCCAGAAGGAACTGCATCACGGACTCGTTGATATCGATCACGCCTGCTCACGCTCCCGTGGCGACGAGGACGGCGGCGACCGCGAGGACGACGGTGCCGGCGAGCAGCGCGCTCACATAGGTCTGCAGATTGCCGGTCTGGGCCCGCCGGACGGCGGCGCCGAGCCAGCGGGGCAGGGTGCCCGCGCCGCGTACGTAGGTGTCGACGACCTCCCGGTCGAGGAACCGCACGAGGCTCGCGCCGGCCCGGACCGGGCGGACGAAGAGCGCCGAGTACACGGCGTCCAGGTGGAAGCCGACGGCGGCGTGCCGGTGCAGCCGGCCGAGCAGCAGCCGCCCGGGGTCCGACGGGTCGGCCGCGTACGCGACGTCCCCGTAGGCCGGTTCGTGGCTCGCGATGGCCTCCGCCTCGACCTGTCCGGCGTCGCCGCCGGGGTGGGCGGCGACGGCGCCGAGGGGGACCCGGGCGGCGTGCGCGGTGGTGTGCCGCCAGGTGGCATAGGTGACGATGCCGCCGACCAGGGCCACGCCCGTGCCGAGCACGGAGGTGGTGAGGGTCGGGGTCAGGTCGTGGCCGTCGAACCAGTCGGGCAGCACCCGGAAGGCGAAGCCGCCGAACGCCAGGGACGGCACGGCGAGCACCCACAGCACGGTCGTCATGGTGAGCGGCTGCCGGCCGTGGTCGGGCGCCTCGGTGCCGCTGCCACGGAAGGCGAGCAGCCACAGTCGCGTCGCGTACGCGGCGGTGAGGAGGGCGGTGAGCAGTCCGGCGAGGAGGACGATCCAGCCCGCGGCGGCGGGGGCGTTGCCGGTGTGGCCGGTGACGACGTGCTCGGCGACGCCGAGGACGGCCTCCTTGGAGAAGAAGCCGCTGAACGGCGGGATCGCGGCGAGCGCGAGGAGCGCCACGGTCATCGTCCAGTAGGCGTCGGGGACGCGGTCGCGCAGGTGGCTCATGCGGGACATGGCGGCCAGCGAGTTGGTGCCGGCGGCGTGGATGATCACGCCGGCGGCGAGGAACAGCAGCGCCTTGAAGGCGCCGTGGGACAGGAGGTGGAAGACGGCGGCGCCGCGGTCGGCGACGGCCAGGGCGCCGGTCATGTAGCCGAGCTGGCCGATCGTCGAGTAGGCGAGGACGCGTTTGACGTCGTCCTGGGCGAGGGCGGCGAGCGCCGAGCCGGTCATCGTCACGGCGGCCATGACGGCGAGGACGGTCATCGCGGCCTGCGAGGCCTCGAACAGCGGAAGGAGACGGGCGACGAAGTAGACGCCGGCGGCGACCATCGTCGCGGCGTGGATCAGCGCGGAGACGGGTGTGGGGCCCGCCATCGCGTCCGGCAGCCAGGTGTGCAGCGGGAACTGCGCGGACTTGCCGGCCACGCCCGCGAGGAGCAGCAGGGCGATCAGGGTCGGGTGGTCGATGCCGCCGTGCGTGACGGCGCCGAGGATCCGGGTGATGCGGAAGGACCCGGCGTCGGCGGCGAGCGCGAACAGGCCGATGAGGAAGGGGACGTCGCCGAGCTTGGTCACCAGGAAGGCCTTCAGCGAGGCGGCGCGCGCCTCGGGGGTCTCCCAGTAGTGGCCGACGAGGAAGTAGGAGCAGATGCCCATGACTTCCCAGCCGACCAGCAGCACCATCAGGTCGCCGGTGTAGACGACCAGCAGCATCGCGGAGGTGAACAGCGAGACGAGAGCGGCGTACGACGGGTAGCGCGGGTCGTCGCGCAGATAGCCCGTGGAGTAGATCTGCACGCAGGTGGCGACGGTGCCGACGACCACGGCGGTGAGGGCGGCGAAGCCGTCGATGTGCAGGGCGAGTTCGACGGGGACCGAGCCGGTGGGGGTGAGCTCCGTCGCGGCGTCGACCGGGGCGCCGCCGCCCTGGCGCGCGGCGACGGTGGCGGCGAGCGCGAGGGAGGCGAGCGCCGGGAGGACGGCGAGCGGGCGGACGAAGCCGGGTGCGGTGCGGCCCAGCAGCAGTCCGGCGAGCGCGCCGAGGAACGGAAGGAGGGGAACGAGGACGGCGAGGGTGGTCGTGGTCACGCGGTGGCCTCGGCCTTCTCGCCGGCGGCCGGGGCGGGGATCGCGCGGCCGGTGGCGTCGCTGTCGGTGTCGTCGGGGTCGTCGGGGCCGTGACCCTCGGCGGTGTCGCGGAGCCGGTCGATGTCCGAGGTGCCGCGGTTGCGGTACACGGCGAGGACGATCGCGAGGCCGATGCCGATCTCGGCGGCGGCGACGGCGATGGTGAACAGGGCCAGGGCCTGGCCGGAGTGGAGGGTGTCCTCCGCGGTCCGGCTGAGCCAGGCGTCGAAGGCGACGAGGTTGAGGTTGACGGCGTTGAGCATCAGCTCGACCGACATCAGCACCAGGATCGCGTTGCGGCGGGCGAGGACGCCGTAGAGGCCGGTGCAGAAGAGGAGGGCGGCGAGTACGGCGGGATAGGCGAGGTGCATCAGCGGTCCCCTTCCTGGTCGCGCCGGGTGCCTGTCGCGCGGGTGGCCGCGGTGGACGGAGTCACGGTCTTCGCGCCGGGCTCGGAGCCGGCGTTGGCCTTGCGCGACAGGACGATGGCACCGACGAGGGCGGCGAGGAGGAGGACGGACAGGGCCTCGAAGGGGAGGACCCAGTGCTGGAAGAGGCTGGCGCCGGTCACCTCGGTGGTGCCGGAGGGGGCGCCGCCGTCCAGGTCGATCCAGGTGGTGCGGAAGGCGTCGGTGACCACCCAGACCAGGGCGGCCGCCGCCGCGACGGCCACGGCGAGCGCGACCGGGCGGTTGCCGGAGTCGGCGTCCGGTGAGCGGCCGATGGGGGCGCGGGTGAGCATCAGCCCGAACAGCAGGAGGACGACGACGGAGCCGACGTAGATGAGGACCTGCACCCAGGCGATGAACTCGGCGGTGAGCAGCAGGTATTCGACGGCGAGTCCGCCGAGGGCCACCACCAGCCAGAGGGCTGCGTGCACCAGCTGCCGGGTGGTGACGGTGACGACGGCGGCCCCGAGGGTGACCAGGCCGACGAGGAGGAAGGTGATCTCGACGCCGGTCGGGGACAGGAAGCCGGGGGACTCGGCCGCCCGGTGCGCGGTGCCGGCCGCGAGTGCGCCGGCGGTCGCTGCGGTGCTCATGCGCGGCCCTCCTGACCCGGTGCGCCGGCTTGACCCGGCCCGTGGGGCTGTCCCGGTCCGTCGGCGTGACCCGGCCCGTGGGGCTGTCCCGGTCCGTCGGCGTGACCCTGCTCGTCGGCCTGGGCGGCCGCGAGTTTGTCGGCGGTCTTGCGGGCGGCGGCCACTTCCTTCGGTTCCTCCGCGCCGGCGTCGAGGGCGGGCGGGGCCGGCACGGTCCACATCCACTCGCGGAGCTTGTCCCGCTCGTGGGTGAGGTCACGGATGTCGGTCTCCGCGTACTCGAACTCCGGAGACCAGAACAGGGCGTCGAAGGGGCAGACCTCGATGCAGATACCGCAGTACATGCAGAGGGAGAAGTCGATGGCGAACCGGTCGAGGACGTTGCGGCTGCGCTCACGGCCGCCGGGTGCGGCGGGCGGCACGGTCTCCTTGTGCGAGTCGATGTAGATGCACCAGTCGGGGCACTCGCGGGCGCACAGCATGCAGACCGTGCAGTTCTCCTCGAACAGGCCGATCACCCCGCGGCTGCGGGGCGGCAGTTCGGGCTGGGTGTCCGGGTACTGCGCGGTGACGGACTTCCGCGTCATCGTCCGCAACGTGACGGCCAGGCCCTTGGCCAGGCCGGAGCCGGGGATGGGGGCCATTACAGGAACACCACCTTGACGACGCCGGTGAGGGCGATCTGGGCGAGGGCGAGAGGGACGAGGAGGGTCCAGGCGAACTTCTGCAACTGGTCCTCGCGCAGGCGTGGGTAGCTGACGCGCAGCCAGATGACGACGAAGGCGAGCACGGCGGTCTTCAGCAGGGTCCACACCCAGCCGAGCCCGTCGGCGCCCCAGGGGCCGTGCCACCCGCCCAGGAACAGGACGGTGGTCAGGCCGCACAGCACGACGATCCCCGCGTACTCGGCGAGGAGGAACAGGGCGAAGCGCAGGCCGGTGTACTCGGTGTACGCGCCGAAGATGATCTCCGAGTCGGCGACCGGCATGTCGAAGGGCGGGCGCTGGAGTTCGGCGAGGCCCGCGACGAAGAAGACGAGCGCGCCGGTGATCTGCCACGGCAGCCACCACCACTCGAACGCGTCGAGGATGCCGACGAGCGACACGGTCCCGGCGGCCATCGCCACGGAGGCGGCGGTGAGCAGCATCGGCAGTTCGTACGCGAGGAGCTGCGCTGCGGTGCGCAGGCCGCCGAGGAGGGAGAACTTGTTGGCGGAGGCCCAGCCGGCCATGAGCGAGCCGAGGACACCCACGCCCATCACGGCCAGGACGAAGAACACGCCCGCGTCCAGCACCCGGCCGACCGCGCCCTCACCCGGCCCGATCGGAACGGCGAGCAGCACGAGCAGGTACGGCAGGAGCGCGACGGCGGGCGCGAGCTGGAAGATACGGCGGTCCGCGCCGGCCGGGACCACGTCCTCCTTCTGCGCGAACTTCACACCGTCGGCGATGAGCTGGGCCCAGCCGTGGAAGCCGCCGGCGTACATGGGGCCGAGGCGGCCCTGCATGTGCGCCATCACCTTGTGCTCGGTCTGGCCCACGAGCAGGGGGAAGGTCAGGAAGACGACGAACACGACGAGGAGTCGCAGGGCGACGTCGAGAACGTCGGTCACCGCGTGCCTCCTGCGGGGTCGTCGGGGGTCTTCGTGTCGGGGTCGTCGGGGTTGTCAGGGTTGGGTTCCGGGGCCGGTTCCGGCTTCGGCTCCGGCTCCGGCTCCGGCTCCGGCCGGGGTGCGGCTTCCGGCTCGGGCTGCGGCTTCGGCTCGGGCTCCTCGAACGCCGGCTGTGCGTGGTGCCACGGGGCGTCCGGGCTGCGCGGGGCGACGGGCGGCTTACGGTCGCGGGGCTCCTCGGTGGCGCCCGCCGCGGTGTCGTCCACGCCCGGCGCCTGCGCCTGCTCCTGCGGCGCGCGTTGGCTCGCGGAGCCTTCTGACGCGGACCGCGCCCGGCGGGGACCGCCCGTACCCGGGGCACCCTCACGCTGTGACGCCGAGCCCTCACCCGCACTGCGCGACCGGCGCGCCGGGGCGTCCGCGCCCCTCTGGCTCGCCGAGCCTTCCGACACCGACCGCGCCCGGCGCGGCGTAACCGGCGGCGTGGCCGCACTCGCGTCACCGCCCGCACCGGCGCCCGCGTCCACGCCCGTACCCGCCTCGCCCGCCGTCTGGCTCACCGAGCCCTCGGAGACGGAGCGGGTGCGGCGGGGCGGGCGTTCGCCCGGGGTGCGGGCCCCCGCGGCCCCCGCGGTCGCCGCGCGGCGGGCGGGGCGGGCCGGGGCGGGCGGGAGCTGGCCCTTGAGCGGGCCCCACTCGTTCGGGTCGGGCACGCCCGGCGGCAGCATCTGGCGCCGCTTGGGTCCGCCGTGCTCCGACTCCCCCGGCTCCTTGGCGCCGGGCCACGCCTTGGCGACCCGGGCCGCGAGGACGAAGTCCTTGCGCAGCGGATGGCCCTCGAAACCCTCCGGCAGCAGCAGGTGGTCGAGGCCGGGGTGTCCGGTGAAGTCGACGCCGAACATCTCGTGGGTCTCGCGCTCGTGCCAGGCCGCGCCCGCGTAGACGTCCACGGCCGACGGCAGGGCGGGGGCCTCGTGCGGCACGGTGGTGCGCAGCAGCAGCCGCCGTACCGGGGCGAGGGCGGCGACGTGGGCGGTCACGCGGAAGCCGGTGCCGGGTTCGTCGACGGCGCTCAGCCAGTCGAAGAAGGTGCAGCCGAGGCGGTCGCGGGCGGCTTCGAGGGCGGGGATCCAGGCGTCGGACGGCACGTCGACGGTGAGGACCTCGTACGCCTCCTCCGCCGTGGCCTGTGCGCCGAACAGGTCCTCGACGTCCCCGGGGAGCCAGCCGACGGCGGTCATCCGGCCTCCCCTTCACCCCTGGTCGCGTCCTTCGGCGCGGGCGGCGGGACCAGCCCGCTCCGCAGCGCCGCCGCCGAGGGCCGTCCCGCGCCGGACGCGGACCCGTACCGCTCCCCCAGCGACTCGCGGGCGATCTTCTCCTGGAGCTTGAGGATGCCCTGGAGCAGCGCCTCGGGCCGGGGCGGGCAGCCGGGGACGTAGACGTCGACGGGGATGATCTGGTCGACGCCCTTGGTGACGGAGTAGGAGTCCCAGTAGGGGCCGCCGCAGTTGCTGCACGCGCCGAAGGAGATGACGTACTTCGGCTCGGGCATCTGCTCGTACAGGCGCTTGACCGCGGGCGCCATCTTGTCGGTGACCGTGCCGGAGACGACCATCAGGTCGGCCTGGCGGGGTCCCGGGGCGAACGGGATGACGCCGAGGCGGATGAAGTCGTGCCGGGCCATCGACGCGGCGATGAACTCGATCGCGCAGCAGGCGAGGCCGAAGTTGAACACCCACAGCGAGTAGCGGCGGCCCCAGTTGAGGACCACCTTCATCGGCTCGGGGGCGAGCCGGGCGAGCGCGCCGAGCCTCGCCGTGCCTTCGCCGGAGGGACGTGCAGGTTCCGGCAGCAGCACCGGCTCGGGGGCGGCAGGGTTCACGTCCATGTCAGGACGCCCTTCTTGTAGGCGTACAGCAGGCCCACGGCGAGGAAGCCGAGGAAGACGAACATCTCCACGAGGGTGGTCGCGCCGTAGCCGTCGGCGGCGAAGACGGTCGCCCAGGGGAAGAGGAAGATCGAGTCGACGGCGAAGATCACGTAGAGGAAGGCGTACACGTAGTAGCGGACCTGGGTGTGGGCCCAGCCCTCGCCGACGGGGTCGACGCCGCACTCGTACGTCAGCAGCTTCTCCGGCGTCGGCACCACCGGCCGCAGCAGGCGGCCCGCGCCGAAGGCGACGGCGACGAACAGCAGGCCGACGACGGCGAGCAGTCCGACGACCGAGTAGGACTGGAAGTAGTCCGCCGCGACGACGGTCGTTTCCCGCACGTCCGCCCCTCACTCCTCAGATCGGCGACCAGGCGTTCCCGCCTGTGCCCTGCCCTTGCTCCGTGCCGGTGAACGTCGAACGCCACGGTCCGACGATCTGTACGCACGGGAGTCTAGGCCCTGATAAAGGCACGGTAAGCAGCCCGTCGGGGCTTGGCACGCGGGGGTGGGGTTTTCCTCAGTTCAGCTTGGCGGTCCTCCTCATGGCGCGGGCCCCCGAGGGCCGGGCAGGCTAGGCCCATGACCGAACCGATCCCGCAGCCGGCCGGACCGGGCGACCGCCCGCCGCCGGCCCGCTTCGCCTACGACGCGCACACGTGGAAGGAGATGACGCATCTCCTGACGAACCTCCCGGTGTCGATCGTCGGCTTCGTCTACACGGTGGCCGCCCTGTCCATCGGCGCGGGGCTGACGGTCACGGTGGTCGGTCTGCCGCTGCTCGCGCTCGGTCTGCTGGGGGCGCGGCAGCTGGGCCGGCTGGAGCGGGCGCGTGCGAGGGCGATGCTCGGGGTGCGGGTGGACGAGCCGAGTCCGCTGCCGTGGCGGAGGGCCGGCGGCTTCTGGCCGGGGCTGTGGCAGGCGGTCAAGGACCCGGTGGGCTGGCGGACGTTCCTCTTCATGCTGATACGTCTGCCGTGGGGCATCCTCACCTTCACCGTCACGCTGACCGGGCTGTTCGTGCTGTGGCCGGTGCTCGCCTTCGTGGTGCGGGCGATGGCCGACGTGGACCGGGCGATGGTGCGGGGTCTGCTCTCGCCGTCGGACGAGCTGGAGCGGCGCATAGCCGAGCTGGAGTCGGACCGCGGGGTCGTGGTGGACACGGCGGCGGCGGACCTGCGCCGCATCGAGCGGGACCTGCACGACGGGGCGCAGGCCCGGCTGGTGAATCTGGCGATGGGACTGGGCCTGGCCAAGGAGAAGCTGCTGGAGGACCCGGACGCGGCGGCGTCGATGGTCGAGGAGGCGCACGGCGAGGTGAAGCTGGCGCTTCAGGAGCTGCGGGACCTGGCGCGCGGCATCCACCCGGCGGTCCTCACCGACCGCGGCCTGGACGCGGCCCTGTCGTCGGTCGCCGCGCGCTGCACGGTGCCGGTGACGGTCACCGTCGACCTGGACGAGCGGCCGGCGCCGGCGATCGAGGGCATCGCCTACTTCACGGTCTCCGAGCTGCTCCAGAACGTCAGCAAGCACAGCCGGGCGCGGTCGGCGTCGGTGGAGGTGTGGCGGCTGGAGAACCGGCTGTTCCTCCAGGTGCGGGACGACGGCGTGGGCGGGGCGAGCCTCGACGGCGGTACGGGCATGCGGGGTCTGGCCGAGCGGCTGGGCGCGGTGGACGGGCTGTTCGTCGTGGACTCCCCGCAGGGCGGTCCGACGACGGTGACGGCCGAGCTGCCGTGGCGCGACCGCTCCGGCACCCCGGCAGGGAAGGCGCCGGGCAGGGGGGCGTCCGCCCGCGGCCGTAGGTAGGGAAAACCCCCCGCCGAAGACTGCGACGGCCTTCATTCCCCGCCGACCTGCGGCGCAGCACTCTGGATGTACGACAGCACAGCCGCCGGACGAGGAGAAGGACGAAGCCGATGGCCACGGAGTACGGACAGGGCTACGGGCTCCCCACCGGGCCCGGACACGCGCAGGGCGTGGGGGGACGGCGGCACCGGATGCCGGCGGCGCTGCGGGCGCCGGTCGAGGGGCGTGCCTGGCGGGAGCTGGCCTACGTGCTGCTGAGCCTGCCGGTCAGCATCCTGCTGTTCACCTACGCGGTCACGATGGTCTCGCTCGGAGCGGGCCTGCTGGTGACGTTCCTCGGGGTGCCGGTGCTGGCGGCGGCGCTCGCCGGGTGCCGGGGGTTCGGTTCGGTGGAGCGGGCGCGGGCGCGCGGGCTGCTGGGCCTGGACGTGGGCGAGCCGGAGCCGCTGCGGCTGAAGCGGCAGGGGTTCATGGGGTGGGTCGGGGCGGTGCTGAAGAGCGGCACGTCCTGGCGGGCGCTGCTGTACGCGGTGCTTCAGCTGCCCTGGGCGGTCCTCTCGTTCACGGTGACGGTCACCTTCTGGTCGCTGGGCTGGTCGCTGGTGACGTACCCGCTGTGGTTCTGGGTGCTCCCGCTGTACGCGGGCCAGGACGGCATACAGCTGTACGGCGACGAGCACCACGCGATCTACCTGGACAACCCGTTCGAGATCGCGGTGACGGCGGGCGTGGGCCTGCTGTTCACGCTGGCCACGCCGTGGATCGTGCGGGCGCTGACGACGGTGGACCGGCTGATGGTGCACGGGCTGCTGGGCCCGTCGCGGCTGGCGACGCGGGTGGTGGAGCTGGAGTCGGACCGGGGGGTCGTGGTGGACACGGCGGCGGCGGACCTGCGCCGCATCGAGCGGGACCTGCACGACGGGGCGCAGGCCCGGCTGGTGAGCCTGGCGATGGACCTGGGTCTGGCGAAGGAGAAGCTGCGGGAGGACCCGCAGGCCGCGGCGCGGATGGTGGACGAGGCGCACGGCGAGGTGAAGACGGCCCTCCAGGAGCTGCGGGACCTGGCCCGCGGCATCCACCCGGCGGTCCTCACCGACCGCGGCCTGGACGCGGCCCTGTCGTCGGTCGCCGCGCGCTGCACGGTGCCGGTGCAGGTGGAGGTGGACCTGTCGGAGCGGCCGGCGCCGGCGATCGAGGGCATCGCGTACTTCACGGTCTCGGAGCTGCTGCAGAACGTCGGCAAGCACAGCCGGGCGAGCTGGGCGGCCGTGGAGGTGTGGCGGTCCGAGGACCGGCTGATGCTCCAGGTGGTGGACAACGGCGTGGGCGGCGCGGACCAGTCGCGCGGTTCCGGGCTGGCGGGTCTGGCGGAGCGGCTGGACGCGGTGGACGGAATCCTCGTGATGGACTCGCCGGCCGGCGGCCCGACGCGGGTGACCGCGGAGCTGCCGTGGCGGGCGGAGCGGTGATGACCGCGGGGTGAGGTGAGCGGTCCGGCGGACGGAGGCGAGGGCCGGCGGCCGGCGGCCGGCGGCCGGCGACGACGACACCCCCGATCGCGTCGCCCCGGCCCGTCCTCCACCGGATGCTGAAATGCTGGACCCGACGACCGGGCCCGCCACAAGGGCGGGCCCGGAGCCGGGTTCCGGGGGGACAAGGACGTGGAGGACAGGGTGCGGGTGGTCATCGCCGAGGATTCGGTGCTGCTGCGGGAGGGCCTGACGCGGCTGCTGACCGACCGGGGGCACGAGGTGGTGGCCGGGGTCGGCGACGGGGACGCGCTGATCAGGACGGTCGACGACCTGGCCCGGCAGGACCAGCTGCCGGACGTGGTGGTGGCCGACGTGCGAATGCCGCCGACGCACACCGACGAGGGCGTGCGGGCCGCGGTGCAGCTGCGCAAGAGCCATCCGGGTGTCGGGGTGCTGGTGCTGTCGCAGTACGTGGAGGAGCGGTACGCGACCGAGCTGCTGGCCGGCTCCAGCCGGGGCGTCGGCTATCTGCTGAAGGACCGGGTGGCCGAGGTGCGCGAGTTCGTGGACGCGGTGGTCCGGGTGGCGCAGGGCGGCACGGCGCTGGACCCGGAGGTGGTGGCGCAGCTGCTGGGCCGCAGCCGTAAGCAGGACGTGCTGGCGGGGCTCACCCCGCGCGAGCGCGAGGTGCTGGGGCTGATGGCGGAGGGGCGGACGAACTCGGCGATCGCCCGGCAGCTGGTGGTGAGCGACGGCGCGGTGGAGAAGCACGTCAGCAACATCTTCCTGAAGCTGGGGCTGTCCCCGAGCGACGGCGACCACCGGCGGGTCCTTGCGGTGCTGACGTACTTGAACTCCTGAGGGGACGGCGGCGCGCGTCTTGGCGCCGTGTCCACCATCTGGTTCCTTCCCTCGAATGTTTCATGGTGGGCACCCCTCACGGTCGTAGGGTTTATGCGGGGAAGGCCTGCGGGAAGGCCGTCCCGGACAGCCGCCTCGAGGAGGTCCAGTTCAGTGACCAGCCAGGTCAGCAGCCCAGCGGAGCAGGCCGACGGAACAGTCGTAGGGGAGCAGCGCACAGCGGCGGAGGCGAAGGATGTCCGCCGGCTCGACCGAGTGATCATCAGGTTCGCGGGGGACTCGGGTGACGGGATGCAGCTCACCGGTGACCGTTTCACCTCGGAGACCGCGTCGTTCGGCAACGACCTCTCCACGCTGCCGAACTTCCCCGCCGAGATCCGCGCCCCGGCCGGCACGCTGCCGGGGGTGTCGTCGTTCCAGCTGCACTTCGCCGACCACGACATCCTCACCCCGGGTGACGCGCCGAACGTGCTGGTGGCGATGAACCCGGCAGCGTTGAAGGCGAACATCGGCGATCTGCCGCGCGGTGCGGAGATCATCGTCAACACCGACGAGTTCACCAAGCGGGCGATGGCGAAGGTCGGCTACGACACGTCTCCGCTGGAGGACGGTTCGCTGGACGGCTATCAGCTGCACCCGGTGCCGCTGACGACGCTCACCTTGGAGGCGTTGAAGGAGTCCGGTCTGCCCCGCAGGGAGGCCGAGCGCAGCAAGAACATGTTCGCGCTGGGTCTGCTGTCGTGGATGTATCACCGGCCGACCGAGGGCACGGAGCGGTTCCTGCGGGCGAAGTTCGCGAAGAAGCCGGACATCGCGGCGGCGAACGTCGCGGCGTTCCAGGCGGGCTGGAACTTCGGGGAGACCACGGAGGACTTCGCGGTCTCCTACGAAGTGGCGCCGGCCACCAAGACCTTCCCCGCCGGTACCTACCGCAACATCTCCGGGAATCTGGCCCTGGCCTACGGGCTGATCGCCGCGTCCCGGCAGGCGGACCTGCCGCTGTTTCTGGGCTCCTACCCGATCACGCCGGCGTCGGACATCCTGCACGAGCTGTCCCGGCACAAGAACTTCGGGGTGCGCACGTTCCAGGCGGAGGACGAGATCGCCGGGATCGGCGCGGCGCTCGGTGCCGCCTTCGGCGGGTCGCTGGCGGTGACGACGACATCCGGGCCGGGTGTGGCGCTGAAGTCGGAGACGATCGGGCTGGCGGTGTCGTTGGAGCTGCCGCTGCTGGTGGTGGACATCCAGCGCGGCGGCCCGTCGACCGGGCTGCCGACCAAGACGGAGCAGGCGGATCTGCTTCAGGCGATGTACGGCCGCAACGGTGAGGCGCCGGTGCCGGTGGTGGCGCCGCGCACGCCGGCGGACTGCTTCGACGCCGCCCTGGAGGCGGCGCGGATCGCACTGGCCTACCGCACCCCGGTCTTCCTGCTTTCCGACGGCTATCTGGCCAACGGCTCCGAGCCGTGGCGGATCCCGGAGCTGGAGGAGCTGCCCGATCTGACGGTGCAGTTCGCGCAGGGCCCGAACCACACCACCGCCGACGGCGCCGAGGTGTTCTGGCCCTACAAGCGCGACCCGCACACCCTGGCCCGCCCCTGGGCGATCCCCGGCACGCCGGGGCTGGAGCACCGGATCGGCGGGATCGAGAAGCAGGACGGCACCGGGAACATCTCCTACGACCCGGCCAACCACGACTTCATGGTCCGCACCCGCCAGGCGAAGGTCGACGGCATCGACGTCCCCGACCTCGACGTCGACGACCCGGACGGCGCGAGGACCCTGGTGCTGGGCTGGGGATCGACGTACGGGCCGGTCACGGCGGCCGTGCGCCGCATCCGCAAGGAGGGCGGCCGGATCGCGCAGGCCCATCTGCGCCACCTCAACCCCTTCCCCCGCAACCTCGGCGAGATCCTGCGCGGATACGACACGGTGGTGATCCCCGAGATGAACCTCGGGCAGCTCGCCACACTCATCAGGGCGAAGTACCTGGTCGACGCCCGCTCCTACAACCAGGTCAACGGCATGCCGTTCAAGGCGGAGCAGCTCGCCGCGGCGCTGAAGGAGGCCATCGATGACTGACGCCGACACGCTGCTCCAGCTCGTGCCCAAGGCCGAGGGCAAGCAGACGATGAAGGACTTCAAGTCCGACCAGGAGGTGCGCTGGTGCCCGGGCTGCGGTGACTACGCCGTGCTGGCCGCCGTGCAGGGCTTCATGCCGGAACTGGGGCTGGCCCGGGAGAACATCGTGTTCGTCTCCGGCATCGGCTGCTCCTCCCGCTTCCCGTACTACATGAACACCTACGGGATGCACTCCATCCACGGCCGCGCCCCCGCCATCGCCACCGGCCTGGCCACCAGCCGCCGCGACCTGAGCGTCTGGGTCGTCACCGGCGACGGCGACGCCCTGTCCATCGGCGGCAACCACCTCATCCACGCCCTGCGCCGCAACGTCAACCTCAAGATCCTGCTGTTCAACAACCGCATCTACGGACTCACCAAGGGCCAGTACTCCCCCACCTCCGAGGTCGGCAAGATCACCAAGTCGACGCCGATGGGCTCCCTCGACGCGCCCTTCAACCCGGTGTCGCTGGCGATCGGCGCAGAGGCGTCCTTCGTCGCCCGCACCGTCGACTCCGACCGCAAGCACCTCACCGAGGTGCTGCGCCAGGCCGCCGACCACCCCGGCACCGCCCTGGTGGAGATCTACCAGAACTGCAACATCTTCAACGACGGCGCCTTCGAGGTCCTCAAGGACCGGCAGCAGGCCCAGGAAGCCGTCATCCGCCTGGAACACGGACAGCCCATCCGCTTCGGCGCCGACGGTTCCAAGGGCGTCGTCCGCGATCCCGCCACCGGGGATCTGAAGGTCGTCGCCGTCACACCGGACAACGAGGCGGACATCCTCGTCCACGACGCCCACACCGCGTCCCCGACGACCGCGTTCGCCCTGTCCCGCCTCGCCGACCCCGACACCCTCCACCACACCCCCATCGGCGTCTTCCGCTCCGTCGACCGGCCGGTCTACGACACCCTCATGGCCGACCAGCTCGACACCGCCGTCGACCAGCACGGCAAGGGCGACCTCGCCGCGCTCCTCGCCGGCGGGGACACCTGGACCGTCGTCGGCTGAGCACCCGCGTCTGAAGAACGGGGAAGGGCCCCGGCGTCCACGCGGTGGATGCCGGGGCCCTTCCTTGGCGCGGAGGGCGGCCTCAGGCGAAGTCGCCGAGGCCCCACCACTCGCCGTGGGTCCGCTGCGCCCCGTACAGGGTGCCGCCGGCCCGTCCGCGGTAGGTGACCAGCCAGCCAGGGTGACCCTGATAGCCGTCGATCACGAGATTCTCGTTGGTCACGGCGGCGAGGTCGGGACGGCCGTCGCCGGAGAAGTCGCCGACCGCGATCAGGTGCTCCATCGAGTTCCAGCCGCCGCTGCCGACGAGCTTGCGCGCGCCGAGCCGGGCGGTGGAGGTGCCCGGGTACAGCCACAGCTTGCCGGTGGCCTTCTCGCGGGCGTAGAGGTCGGGGCGGCCGTCACCGGTGACGTCGCCCATGCCGGCCAGGGCGTTCATGCCGTTCCAGCCGCCGGAGCCGATCAGCTTGCGCGCGCCCAGCCGGGAGCCCGAGGCGCCCGGGTACAGCCACAGGGCGCCCGTGGACTTCTGCACGGCGATCAGGTCGGAGCGTCCGTCGCCGGTCAGGTCGCCGTAGGCGGTGATGTGGTTCATCGAGTTCCAGCCGCTCGCGCCGAGCAGCCTGCGCGAGCCGAGGGAGCCGGTGCCGGTGCCGGGGTAGAGCCACAGCTTGCCGGTGGCCTTCTCCCGGGCGACGAGGTCCTCGCGGCGGTCGCCGGTGAAGTCGCCGTGCCGGGTCAGGGTGTTCATGGCGTTCCAGCCGCCCGAGCCGATGAGCCGGCCGGTGTCGTCGCCCGGGGTGAACCAGAGCCGTCCGGCCAGGTCACGGGTGAGGACGTCGGCCCTGCGGTCGCCGTTCATGTCGCCGAAGCCGGCGGCCGTCGGGGACGGCTCGGAGTACCAGCTCGGGTAGGCGGGCTGACTGCATTCCCGCTCGGTACGGACGAACTTGATCGAGCTGGTGGTCGCGACCGGGTAACTGGCCCACTCGCCGGGCGTGTTCGGTTCCTGGGCCGAGTACCCGCCCCACGGGACGTAGTTCTTGTCCTCGTACATACAGGCGATCGACTGCGTACGGTTGACGTACGAGTGGATCTTGTTGTCCCAGCTGCCCAGGTCCGCGAGGTTCTTGTTCGTCTTCCACATCGAGCCCGTGGCGCTCTCGCTCGCCCAGCCGCAGAAGTAGCCGGACGGGCAGTCGTAGGAGCTCGCTGCCGCCGGGGCGGCGGTCGTGACGGTCAGGGCGGTGCCGGCCAGGGTGAGGCCGACGAGCGCGGCGATGCCCCGGTTGAAACGTTTCCGCATTGGATGAGTCCCCTCCAGTGATGCGCGCCCGCTTCTCGCACCCCCATGCGACGGCTCCCGGCGGATCGCCCGCGCCGTTCAGCGGCCGTACGCGCGAGCGTGATCGTAGAGCAACGCGGGCTCCTTGTACGCACCGAGATGCACTTTCCAAAAGTTAGCGCCCGTCGTATGGTTAGTGCACACACGCACCTCTGAGGAGTGGTCGCATCATGAGCATCGTCGTCACCGGAGCCAGCGGGAAGCTCGGCCGTCATGTGGTGGAGCAGTTGCTGGAGAAGGTCCCGGCCGAGCAGGTCACGGCCGTCGTACGCAGCCCGGAGAAGGTGGCGGACCTCGCCGGGCGGGGGGTACGGGTCGCGGTCGCCGACTACAACGCACCCGAGACCTTCGACGGCCTGTTCGCGGCCGGCGACAAGGTCCTGCTGATCTCGGGCAACGAGTTCGACAAGGGCAGGGTGCGGCAGCACTCCCTCGTCATCGACGCGGCCAAGGCGGCCGGTGTCGCCCTGCTCGCCTACACCAGCGCCCCCGCCACGCTGACCGCCTCGCTCGCCGACGACCACCGAGGCACGGAGCGGGCGCTGCTCGACTCGGGCGTGCCGTACGTGCTGCTGCGCAACGGCTGGTACCACGAGAACTACACCGAGAACCTGGGGCCGGTGCTGGAGCACAACGCGGTGGTCGCCGCCGCGGGCGAGGGCCGGGTCTCCTCCGCCTCCCGGGCCGACTACGCGGCCGCCGCCGTCACGGTGCTGACCGGCGAGGGGCACGAGAACGCGACGTACGAGCTGGGCGGCGACGAGGCGTGGAGCTTCGCCGAGTACGCGGCCGAGCTGAGCCGGCAGAGCGGCCGGGAGATCGCCTACCACCCGGTCACGCCCGAGCAGCTGACGAACATCCTGGTCGGCGCGGGGCTGCCCGAGCCGATGGCGGCCATGTTCGCGGGCGTGGACGCGTCGATCGCCGAGGGTCAGCTGGTGGTCGACAGCGGTGCCCTGTCC
This sequence comes from Streptomyces lusitanus, assembly GCF_042647945.1. NCBI lineage: Bacteria > Bacillati > Actinomycetota > Actinomycetes > Kitasatosporales > Streptomycetaceae > Streptomyces > Streptomyces lusitanus. Next base: position 42,379 of record NZ_JBHRWL010000030.1, on the reverse strand, counting down.
CGGCTGGCCGGCCGCCCGACCACCCCGCTCGCCGAGGCGATCGCCATCGCGCTGAAGGGCTGACCTCCGGGCCGCGAGGGCTCGGGTCTCCGCGCGAGACGCCGGACACCCCCACCGTCATGACCGTATGCCGGTACGGACATGACACGTGGGGGTGTGCGGCGTTACCGTCGTCCGGGCGGGTACCGCACGCGCGTCGGCGGCCCCCCGGACGACTACAGAACGCGTGGGACATGAAGGAGGGGCCCGTGACCGGGAAGCCGGCCGCAGAGCGGCGCACAGGACTGCTGAACGGCTTCGCGGCGTACGGGATGTGGGGGCTCGTCCCCCTGTTCTGGCCCCTGCTCAAGCCGGCGGGCGCGGTGGAGATCCTGGCCCACCGGATGGTGTGGTCGCTGGTCTTCGTCGCCGCCGCGCTGGCCGTCGTCCGCCGCTGGGCGTGGATCGGCGAGCTGGTGCGTCAGCCTCGCAGGCTGGCCCTGATCACGGTGGCCGCGGCCGTCATCACCGTCAACTGGGGCGTCTACATCTGGTCGGTGAACTCCGGGCACGTCGTCGAGGCGTCCCTCGGCTACTTCATCAACCCGCTGGTCACCATAGCCATGGGCGTCCTGCTGCTGAAGGAACGCCTGCGGCCCGCCCAGTGGGCCGCCGTCGGGATCGGCGCCCTCGCGGTCGTCGTCCTCACCGTCGGCTACGGCCGGCCGCCGTGGATCTCCCTGTGCCTCGCCTTCTCCTTCGCGACCTACGGGCTGGTCAAGAAGAAGGTCAACCTCGGCGGCGTCGAGTCGCTTGCCGCCGAGACCGCGATCCAGTTCCTGCCCGCACTCGGCTACCTGGTGTGGCTGGGCGCCCAGGGCGAGTCGACCTTCGGCGCCGAGGGCGCGGGGCACGCGCTGCTGCTCGCGGCGACCGGCATCGTCACCGCGCTCCCCCTGGTCTGCTTCGGCGCCGCGGCGATCCGTGTGCCGCTGTCCACGCTGGGGCTGCTCCAGTACCTGGCGCCGGTCTTCCAGTTCCTGCTCGGCATCCTCTACTTCAAGGAGGCCATGCCGCCGGAGCGCTGGGCCGGGTTCGCGCTGGTGTGGCTGGCGCTCACCCTGCTCACCTGGGACGCGCTGCGCACCGCCCGCCGTGCCGCCCGCGCGCTGTCCGGCCGTCGCGCCGGCGCGGGCGACACCACCGTCACGCCGGGCGCCGGAGGGGCCGTGCCGGCCGCCGCGCCGCTGAGCGAGCCGAAAACGGAGACGGAGACGGGGACTGCGGAAACGGAGCCGGCGGAGGCGCTGGAGGCCAAGCCGTAGCGCGCGGCGGGACGGCGTTGTCGGTGCCGTCCCCTATAACGGGCGCATGACGCAGACATCCACGACGCAGACACCTGCGCCGGCCACGCCGGTGCACTGGAAGGTCGTCGTCGACGCGGCCGACCCGCACGCCCAGGCGGACTTCTGGGCCGCCGCCCTGCACTACGCGGTCGAGGACAACAGCCCGCTCATCGAGAAGCTGCTCGCCGCGGGGGCCGTTCCCGAGGCGCTCACCGTCGAGTCGCACGGCCGCCGCGCCTGGCGCGACCTGGCAGCCGTACGGCACCCCGACGACCCCTACGAGGAGGAGAGCGGGACCGGGCGCGGGCGGCGGCTGCTGTTCCAGCGGGTGCCCGAGGAGAAGACGGTCAAGAACCGGCTCCACCTCGACCTGCACCCCGGTGTGGACCGCCGTGACGAGGAGCTGGCCCGGCTCGAGGCGCTCGGCGCCCGCGTGCTGCGGCGGGTGGAGGAGCCCTCCGGGAGCTGGGTCGTGATGGCGGACCCGGAGGGGAACGAGTTCTGCCTCCACTAGGCGGCCTGGGCGGCTCCCATCGGAGTCAGGTCATCCTCGCTGGTCGCGGGCGCGGGCGGTGAGGCGGTCCATGCGGGCGCGGGCGGAGTCCAGTTCCTCCGCCTCGTCGGCGGCGGGGCCGCCCTCGGCCGCCAGCTCGGTCCACAGCGCCGTCAGCTCACGGCCCAGCTCCAGCCCGAGCAGGGGGTCGCGCACGCCCCGCCACGCGGTGGCCGCGCTGCGGACGTTGCCGTAGGCGGCCTCCCCGTCGCCCGCACGCCGGCAGGCGACGGCGAGGTCGAGGGAGAGCCGGAAGGCGCGCACCGGCTCACCGGCCAGGTAGGCGATGTACGCGGTCAGCTCGCGCAGGCGCAGCACCTCGGGGTGCTCGGCGCCGAGCGTCCGGGCCGCGTGCTCCAGGGTCTCGTCGGCGAGGCGGGCGGCCGTGTCGATCCTGCCCGCCCGCACGGCGTCGTTGATCCGCTCCATCGGGTCCGCGAGAGGGCTGCCGGCGGGGGCGGCCGGCTCGTCGCCGAGCACGGCCTCAGCGACGGCGTCGAAGCCGCGGGGCGGGGTGGGCTTGGGGTCCGGGTCGGCGTCGAGCGCGGCCGCGAGGTCGGGGTCGGGCGCGGCGGTGCGCTCCGCGCCGGGGTGCGGCCGGGCGCCCATGTCCGGGGGCGGCCCGAACACGCCCGTCGGCGGCGCGACGGTGCCGGGCGGGGTGCTGCCGCGGGCCGGCTCCGGCGGCGGGGGCGGGAGGGTCCGCAGCCGGGCGGTGGGCGGGGAGTCGGCCGCCGGGGTGCCGGACGGGGGGACGGGGTTGGAGGGCGCGGGGGTCCCGGACGTCGCGGGCGTCCCGGGCGTCCCGCCGAGGCGGAGGGTCCGCGGGGCGTCGGACTCGGGGACCGGCCGGAGCAGGTGGGTCGGACGGTCCCGGTCGGACCCGCGGGCGGGGGCGGACGGCTCGGGTGCGGTGCGATGTCGATCGGGCTCGAGTGCGGCGGACGGCGCATGATGCCGCTCAGCCGTCGGACGTACAGGCGTCTCCGCAGCCGCCGGTATGCCACCAGCCTCGGTCCGTGCCGACGTCTCCTCCCTCCCGCGCCCGCGCAGCTGCACCGGCTGTGCGGCGAACGCGCTGGAGCCGTCGGGGGCGACCCGGAGCGGGACGACGTACCCGATGCGCTCGTCGCGCACGGTGGCGTGCACGGCGTGGCCGGAGGCGACGGCGATGCGGTGCAGGCGGTTCAGCACCGCCTGCTGGATCTCCTCGCCGGGGCCCGCGATCACCCGCACGCCGTCGACGTAGGCTCCCGGCTCGTCCGACCCGTCGGCCGGGACACGGACGTCGACCCGTACCGCCGCACGGTTCGCCGGGTCCGCGGCCTGCTGCTGTTCCCGCTTCTTCTCGCGGCTGAGTCGAGACATCGTTCCCCTATTCGGGTCGTACACCTACCGTCGAGTGTGTCCGCTCGCGCGCGCTGTGCACGTCACCGCGTTGTCACAGGCTCGTCCCAAGGGCCGGAGGCCCGGTTCCGTACCGGGCGCGGGGCATGGACGACCGGGCGGCCGAGCAGGAGAGGGACATGCGAGCAGGCACGGGACAGGGACCGGAGATCTGGCTGCGGGGGCCGGTGACGACGCCGGAGGCGGACCCTCCGGGGCCGGCGCCCGCACGGGCGGCGGCCCGCCGCTTCTCCTGGGTCGGCCTGCACGGCGGCGCGGGCGTCTCCACGCTCGCCGCGGTCTACGGCGGCCACGACTGCGGGCGGTCCTGGCCCGGGCCGGACGCGCCGCGTTCGGTGCTGCTCGTCGCCCGCACCCACGCGGCCGGACTGGACGCGGTGCTGCCGGCCGTCGAGCTGTTCCGGCGCGGGGAGGCGCCCCACGGGCTCGACCTGGACGCGGTCGTCCTCGTCGCGGACGCGCCGGGCCGGCTCCCGCGTCCCCTCGCGCACCGGGTGCGGCTGATCGAGCCGCTGATCGACGTGTACCGGGTGCCGTGGGTGCCCGACTGGCGTCTCGGCGACCTGGGCGGCCGGCCGCCGCGCGAGACGGAGCCGCTGGCCCGTCTCACCGGCGCCCTTCGGTGAGCGGGGAGGGCGCGCGGGAGATCGCGGACGCCGTGCGAGCGGGCGCGCGCCGGGCCGTGGACGTGGTCGCGGAGGCGCTCGCGCGGATCGAACGCGCCGATCCGGTGCTGTGCGCGTTCCTCGAGGTGTGGGAGGAGGAGGCGCTGCGGCGGGCGGGCGAGGTGGACGCGCGGGTCGCCGCCGGGGAGCGCCTGCCGCTGGCCGGGGTGCCGGTCGCGGTGAAGGGGCGGCGCGGACTGCGGGCGGCAAAGCCGCTGCTCATGGCCGGTGCGGTCGCCGTGGGCGCCACCTCCGTGCCGGGTCCGGGGACGCCCTGGCAGACGTGGGGGCTCGGGGCGCGCGGCCGTACCGTCAACCCGTGGCGGGCGGACCGTACGCCGGGCGGGTCCTCGGCGGGGGCGGCGGTGGCGGTGGCGGCCGGGCTGGTGCCGCTGGCGACGGGCGCCGACGGGGCGGGCTCGGTGCGGATCCCGGCGGCGTGGTGCGGGGTGACGGGGCTGAAGGTGACCGGCGGCCGGTTCCCGTCGGGCGACCGTACGGGTCTGGCCACGCCCGGCGTTCTCGCCCGTACGGCGGCGGACGCGGGCCTCTGGTGGCGGCTCGTGTCGCGGCGTCCCGAGGCGACGGCCCCGCGCTTCCCTCTCACCGCCGTCTGGTCACCCGACCTGGGGTACGCCGACCCCGACCCCGAGCAGGTCGCCCTGGCGCTGGGGGCGGTCGAGCGCCTGGTCGAGGCGGGCATCGTGCGCCTCGCGCGGCCACCGGTCCGGCTGTCCCTTCTCGACCCCGGCCCCGCCTGGCTCACCCTGCGCACCCCGGGAGCCGACCCCGCCGGCGCCCACCGCGTCCGCGCCGCCAACGACCGCCGTCTGCACGACCTGTTCGGCCGCGCCGACCTGCTGCTCACCCCCACGACGCCGACCGCGCCGCACGGCCACGACGGCCCCGGCGACACCTACTCCACCGCGCTCACCTGGGCGTTCAACCTCAGCGGCCACCCCGCGTCGAGCCTCCCGGCCGGTGTCGGCGCGCTTGGTTGCCCGGCGGGGCTTCAGTGCGTCTCCGCACGCGACCGGGAGGAGCTGCTGCTCGCGGTGGCGGCGGAGGGGGAACGGTGTGGCGCAGTCACCGCCCTCCGGCCGCCTGCGTGGGCGGCTTCGTGAGGGCTCCGCGCACGACAGCGCCTCCAGCTGCGGGTGAGGGGGGGGGTGGTCGCGCAGTTCCCGCCTTTTCGGGGCGCGCCTACGCCGTGACGTCCTTCGTCGTGAACCGTGCCCAGGCCGCCGAGCCGAAGACGGCCGCGTAGAGGGCCTGAAGACCGAGGTTCTTCGTCAGGTCGTCCCAGTAGACCGGCTCGCGCATCAGGTCGGCGAAGGACAGCCAGTGGTGCGAGAACAGGTAGGGGTGCAGGGCGTGCAGCTGGGGGATCTGGTCGAGGATCTGGACGGTGATGAGCAGTCCGACCGTGGTGGCCATCGCCGCGATGCCGCTGTTGGTCAGCGTGGACACGAACAGGCCGAGGGCGGCGACCCCGAGCAGGGACGCGGCGACGACCAGGGCGATCAGCAGGGCCCGGAGGAGTCCCTCGCCGAAGGTGATGCGGGTGCCGGAGATGGTGGTCAGATCGCCCAGCGGGAACAGCAGCGCGCCCACGGCCAGCGCGGAGACGGCGACCACCAGGGTGGCGGCCAGGCAGAACGCCACGACCGTCGCGTACTTGGTGAGCAGCAGGCGGGTGCGGCCGGCGGGGGCGACCAGCAGATAGCGCAGGGTGCCGGCGCCCGCCTCACCCGCCACGGCGTCGCCCGCGATCACCCCGACCGCCATGGGCAGGAAGAACGGCAGGGTCGCGGCGAGCGCGGTGAAGACGAGGAACAGGCCGTTGTTGGTGATCTGCGAGACGAACGCGGGTCCCCCGCCGCCTGAGGAGGACGAGCCGTCGCCGGTCTCGATCCGCACGGCGATCCCGACGAGCACCGGCACGGCGGCCAGCACGCCCAGCAGGGCGAGGGTGCGCCAGCGCCGGAAGGTGGTGCGCAGCTCGTCGCGGAACAGCCCGAGCGTCCACAGCGGACGCGCCGCCCGTACGGCCGTCGCCGTCTCCGTCGTCCCCGCTTCCGCAGGAACCTCCGCGGGAACCTCCGCCGGAACCTCAGCCCGCGACATCGAACCCCTCCCCCGTCAGCGCCACGAACGCGTCCTCCAGCGACGCCCGTTCGACCCCGAACCCGCGCACCCGCACCCCCGCCGTGACCAGGGCCGCGTTCACCTCGGCGAGGTCCCGCGCCGGCGGCTCGGCGCCCACCCGGTCGCCGTCGGCCACGACGTCGGCGAGCCCCTGCTCCTTCAGCACCCGGGCCGCGTCCGTCGGGTCGGGCGTGGTGACGACCAGGCGGCCCCGGGCGCCCGCGGCCAGTTCGGCGACCGGTCCCTGCGTGATCAGCCGACCGCGCGCCATCACGGCGACGTGCGTGCAGACCTGCTCGATCTCGTCGAGCAGGTGGGAGGAGAGGAAGACGGTCGTGCCGTCGGTGGCGAGTTCGCGGACGAGCGCGCGGATCTCCCGCATGCCCTGCGGGTCGAGGCCGTTGGTCGGCTCGTCCAGCACCAGCAGCCGGCGGGGCCGCAGCAGGGCGGCGGCGAGACCGAGGCGCTGTTTCATGCCGAGGGAGTACGCGCGCGCCTTCTTGCCGGACGCGGCCGTGAGGCCCACCCGGTCCAGGGCGGCGGCGACGCGGGCCGTGCGGGTGCGCGGGTCGGCGGTGGGGTCGGCGGCGTCGTAGCGGAGAAGGTTGTCGCGGCCGGAGAGGAAGCCGTAGAGGGCGGGCCCCTCGATGAGGGCGCCGACGTGCGGCAGGACGGCGCGCGCGGAGCGGGGCATGGGACGCCCCAGCACGTGCGCCGTCCCGGAGGTCGGCTCGATCAGGCCCATCAGCATGCGGATGGTGGTGGTCTTGCCGGAGCCGTTGGGGCCGAGGAAGCCGAAGACGCTGCCCGCCGGTACGGTCAGGTGCAGACCGTCGACGGCGAGCTGTCCGCCGCGGTACCGCTTGGTCAGCCCGCGGGTGACGACCACGGCGTCACCCGGGGACCGCCCGTCGCCCGGCTGCTCGGTGGCGGACGTGTCGTGCATCGGCTCCCCGTTCCCCTCGCCGCGTCGGTGGGTGCGGGGTGCTACTTCCCCGCCTCGGCCGCCTTCACCAGCGCGTCCTTGGTGACCGTACCCACGTAGACCTTGCCGTCGTCGGTGATCAGGGCGTTGACCAGGCGGGTGCTGAACACCGTGCCCGTGCCGAAGTCGCCCTTGACCGGGTCGCCGAGCGAGCCGACGAAGCCGCCGAGGTCGCCGCCGGCCTCCTCACCGGTGGGCAGGCCGGAGCCGGAGCCGCTGTCGAAGACGGCGACGGTGTTCCAGCCCTCGCCGAGCGTCGTCAGCCCTTCGAAGCCCTTGGCCAGGTCCTCCTCGGACTTCGGACCGCGCTCCGGCTTCCCGCCGAAGTCGCCGTGGCGGCGGTCCTGTTCGGTGTCCTCGGTCACCTTGGCGCCCTTGGGCGGGGTGAACGCGAACGTGGAGGCGTCCGGGCGGTCGAAGCTCACCTGGGTGAAGCCGACGTCCACGACGGCCGAGCCGCCGCTCGACGGGGTGAGCGTGAACTTCAGCGGCATGCCCGTCTTGGAGTCCACGGCGATGCTGACGGCGCCGACGGTGGAGCCGGACTGCTTGGGCTCGACCACCAGCCGGTAGGCGTCGCGGCCTGCCACCTGGGCGGTGCCGTCGACCTTCACGGACGTGGTGTCGTCGACGGCCTTCAGCGCCTCCTCCGCGAAGTCCTTCGGGGTGGCCGGGGGCCGCTGCTCGCCGCGCCGGGCCGTGTCCGCCGCGTCCGCCTCGTCGACGGTGGCGTGGTAGACCTCGTTGGACGCGCTGTCGTAGCCCCAGACGTCCTTGCCGTTGTGGATCAGGCTGTACTCGGCCGCGTTCTCCAGCAGCGACAGCTTCTGGCGGTCCGGGCCGTCGGCGGCGACGCGCAGGGTGTGCGTGCCGGACGCCAGCTCGGTGAGCCGGCCGGACGGGTCGGCGGAGGAGCCCTCGCCGTCCTCGCCTCCGCCCGCCGCGCCGGACAGCAGACCGCTCTCCAGCCCGCCGAGGTTCGGCAGCCCGAGGTCGGTGGTGATCTTCACGGTGCCGGACAGCCGCTCCACGTCCGACTGCGCGATCTTCTCGATGAGCTGCGCGGCGGTGATCTCCGGCAGGTCGGGGTCGCCGGAGTCGGCGAGCGCCGGGACGAGTCCGATCGTCGCGGCCGCCACGCCCATCACGGTGACGGGGACGACGTACCGCGCGGCCCTGCGGCGGCCGGCGCTCCGCTCCTCGACCTCCCCCGCGGTCGTCGTGTCGTCGGTCTCGTTCGGTGCCATGTGTGCCCTCCGTGGTCGGCGGCGGCTTCCGTCCGTGTCCTCGCAGCAGTTCGGCCCGGGCCGCCATTCTCACCCGAAACGGTGAGAAGTGGTGTTGTCCGTCGTGGTCCATCTGACCAAATCCGCGGGACGGAATCGTCAGACCGCGGGCTCAACTCCGCGTACTGCTGCGGTATGACACGGACGACGCAGGCTCACCCGCCCCGTAGGGGTCACCCGGGTACCGGAGGCGTACGGGGGCAGCCGGGCGGGACGGCCCGGCTGCACAGCCGGCTGGGGCGACCGGGCGGGGCAGGGGCGGGTGTCAGCCGGCCCGGTGCACCACGGCGTCGCACAGCTCGACGAGCGCCGCCTTGGCGGGGCCGTCCGGCAGCGGGGCGAGCGCGGCACGCGCCTCCTCGGCGTAGCGCACGGTGTCCCGGCGGGCCTGGCCGAGCGCGGGGTGGGCGCGCAGCAGGCGCAGGGCCTCGGCGTGCCGGGCGTCGTCGGTGAGGTCGGAGTCGAGCAGCTCGCACAGGGCGAGGTCCTCGGCGAGGCCGAGCCGGGCCGCCCGCTCGCGCAGCCGCAGCACGGGCAGGGTGGCGATGCCCTCGCGCAGGTCGGTGCCGGGGGTCTTGCCGGACTCGTGGGAGTCGGAGGCGATGTCGAGGACGTCGTCGGCGAGCTGGAAGGCGACGCCGAGCCGCTCGCCGTACTGCGTGAGGACGTCCACCACGGTCTCGTCGGCGCCGGACATCATCGCGCCGAACCGGCAGGAGACGGCGACCAGGGAGCCGGTCTTGCCGCCGAGCACGTCCAGGTAGTGGTCGACCGGGTCGCGGCCGTCCTGCGGGCCCGCGGTCTCCAGGATCTGGCCGGTGACCAGCCGCTCGAACGCCTCGGCCTGCACCCGCACCGCCTCCGGGCCGAGGTCGGCCAGGATGTGCGAGGCGCGGGCGAAGAGGAAGTCGCCGGTGAGCACGGCGACCGAGTTGCCCCAGCGGGTGTTCGCGCTCGCGACCCCGCGCCGCACCTCGGCCTCGTCCATCACGTCGTCGTGGTAGAGCGTGGCCAGGTGGGTGAGCTCCACCACGACGGCCGACGGCACGATGCCGGGCGCGTAGGGGTCCCCGAACCGGGCGGAGAGCATCACGAGCAGCGGGCGGAACCGCTTGCCGCCGGCCCGCACCAGGTGCTGGGCGGCCTCCGTGATGAACGGCACCTCGCTCTTGGTGGCTTCGAGCAGCCCTTCCTCGACAGCCGTCAATCCGGCCTGGACATCGGCTTCCAGAGCCTGGTCCCGCACGCTCAGCCCGAACGGCCCGACGACGGTCACGAGGGGTCTCCTGTCTGCTGGTGTCTGCTGGCGGTTACACGGTTTGTCGATAGGTCGCTGCCACCACTCGACTCAGCGTATCCGGTCAGGTTTCGATCACCGCCAGGGCCCGGGGTCACAAGCAGGGCGATACGGGATCAGAAGCGGAGTGTTTTTGATCGGCTGATAACAACGGACATACCTCGGCTTCCCGGACACAGTGACCTCTGAACCATCCTGCCCCACCCCTGAGTCCGATTTGCCGGTCTTGGTGCGCCAATTCCTCTTGGTCGCAAATGCACTCACGGCCACCGGTCCGTGAAGTGGGTCACGCGCACACCGGTCGCCGGGCCACCCTCGCACACGCCCGTCCTTCCGTTCCACGCAACGGAGTTGACCCTTGGCGATCGCAAAGGGTCAAGCACCCAAAACCACCCATCCCAAGATCAAACGGGGCCTTGTGTGATCGTCGCACTTGTTCCCGACATCTGCTCTCGCATACGTTCCGGGCCTGCCGGGTGGACGCCCAGTCCTGCCGCCACCCGCATCACACCCGACGACAACTCACGCACGGCAGGAGCGGGGGACCCAGGTAAGTCGCCGTACCGGACACCGCGCCGGGACGGCTGGGGGTGAAGCCATGCCCGAAGGGGCACGGCCGGGCACTCTCCCGCCCGAACCCGACAGCTCACCTCGCAGGCGTAGGAGAGGAACCTCAGACATGCCCGTCATCGCTTCGTCGCGCCGCCGCCTCGTCCGCTCCCTCGCCGTCGCCGGCACCGGCGTCGCCGTGGTCGCGCTGCCGCTGTTCGGCGCCACCAGCGCCTCCGCGGCCCCCACGACCCAGGCCACGACCGCCGCCTCCACGACCGCGTACCCGGACAACCTCGACGGCTGGATCCGCGAGGCGATGGACATCATGGCGCAGAACGGCATCCCCGGCTCCTACGACTCCATCCACCGCAACATCATGCGGGAGTCGTCCGGCAACCCGGCCGCCATCAACCTGTGGGACTCCAACGCCGCCATGGGCACCCCGTCGAAGGGCCTGCTCCAGGTCATCGACCCGACCTTCCAGGCGTACCACGTGCCCGGCACCGCCTTCGACCCGTTCGACCCGGTCGCCAACATCGCCGCGGCCTGCAACTACGCCGCCGACCGCTACGGCTCGATCGACAACGTCTTCGGCGCGTACTGAGCCGACCTCTGACGGCCGAGACCGGCCGTCTGCCCGAACAGTCGCTCGAGGACGACGGCCACGCCGTCGTCCTCGTTCGACGAGGTGACCTCGTCGGCCACCGCCTTCAGCTCCGGGTGCGCGTTGGCCATGGCGACGCCGTGGCCCGCCCACCGGAGCATCGGGACGTCGTTCGGCATGTCCCCGAACGCGATCGTGTCCTCGGGGCGCAGCCCCAGATGCCCGGCGGCCAGCGCGAGACCGGTCGCCTTGGTGACCCCGCACGGCTGGAGCTCCACCGTGCCCGGCCCCGACATCGTGACCGTGGCCAGCGAGCCGACCACGGACCGGGCCGCCGCCGTCAGCGCGTCGTCCGACAGCTCCGGGTGGCGCAGCAGCACCTTGCTGATCGGCCGCGCCCACAGGTCGTCGCGCCGCTCCACCCGCACCGCCGGAAGCGTCGGGTGCGGCATCCGGTAGCCCGGCTCGATCAGCGTCAGCCCGTCGACCCCGTCCTGGTCGACCGCGGCGTACACCTCCCCCACCTCGGCCTCGATCTTGCCGAGCGCGGTCTCCGCCAGCTCCCGGTCCAGCCGGACCGACCACAGCATCCGGTGCGCGGCGGCGTCGTAGACCTGCGCGCCCTGTCCGCACACCGCGAGCCCCGTGCAGCCGAGGTCGTCGAGCAGCGACCGCACTCTGGGGGCCGGGCGGCCGGTCACCACGAGGTGCCGGGCACCGGCCCGCTCGGCCCGGGCGAGGGCGGCGAGGGAGCGGTCGGAGAGAGTGTCGTCACCGCGCAGCAGCGTCCCGTCCAGGTCGGTGGCGATGAGAGAACAATCGGTGGGTGCGGCCATGATCAGAGAATACGGACAAGAGGACCGTCCGATTCACCGCGCTCGTATGCCCTCGCATTGCGTGCGATTTGCCTTCTTGTGCCGCCGGATCACGACCGGTTGAGAACTGTTTTCCCTTGTGACCGAGCACGCCGCGCTCCACCGGACCCGGGCCCGGCTCCTTGTTTCGTGCTGCGCCCCTGTGAGCCGTCCCCTATTGCAGGAGCCCACCGGGACGCGACCCCGTAACGTGTGGCACGGCCACGGACACGTGGCGCACCCGCGCACACGAAAGCGAGGCAGCACCCGATGCCCCCCTTCGATGTCCCCGAGGGCGACCCCTTCGGCCCGCACAACCTGCCGTACGGCGTCTTCTCGCTCCCCGGTTCGGCGGAGCGCACCGTGGGCGTCCGGCTGGGCGACCACGTCCTCGACGCCGGCGCGGCGGCACACGCCCTGGGCTCCCCGTACGCCTCCCTGCTCGCCCGCCCCAGCCTCGACCCGCTGCTGGCGGCGGGCCGCACGGCCTGGTCGGACGTGCGCCGCGCGCTCACCGCGTGGGTGACGGTCCCGGCGCACCGGGAGACGGTCGAGCCCTTCTTCCACCCGCTGTCCGAGGTGACCCTGCATCTGCCGTTCCAGGTCGCGGACTACGTCGACTTCTACGCCTCGGAGAACCACGCGCGGAACGTCGGGCAGATCTTCCGCCCCGACGCCGCCGACTCCCTGACCCCCAACTGGAAGCACCTGCCGATCGGTTACCACGGCCGCTCCGGCACCGTCGTGGTGTCCGGCACCGACGTGGTGCGCCCCTCCGGGCAGCGCAAGGCGCCCGCCGACGCCGCCCCGGTCTTCGGCCCGTCCGTGCGGCTGGACATCGAGGCCGAGGTCGGCTTCGTCGTCGGCGTCCCCTCCGAGCAGGGGCGGCCCGTGCCGCTGAACGCCTACCGCGACCACGTCTTCGGCCTGTGCCTGCTCAACGACTGGTCCGCCCGCGACATCCAGGCCTGGGAGTACGTGCCCCTCGGCCCGTTCCTCGGCAAGTCCTTCGCCACCTCGGTGTCGGCGTGGATCACCCCGCTGGACGCCCTGGAGGAGGCGCGCGTCGCCCCGCCCGGGCGCACCCACGACCTGCTGCCGTACCTGGACGACTCCGGCGAGGAGCCCGGCGGCTACGACCTGCGCATCACCGTGACCATCAACGGCCACACCGTCTCCGAGTGCCCCTTCTCCACCATGTACTGGACGGCCGCCCAGCAGCTCGCCCACATGACGGTGAACGGCGCCTCCCTGCGCACCGGCGACCTCTACGGCTCCGGCACGGTCAGCGGTCCCACCGAGCGGGAGCGCGGCTCCCTGCTGGAGCTGACCTGGAACGGCCGCGACCCGCTCGAACTCCCCGACGGCAAGCGGACGTTCCTGGAGGACGGCGACGTGGTCACGCTGTCCGCCTGGGCGCCGGGACCGGACGGGGTGCGGGTGGGCCTCGGCGAGGTGACGGGACGGGTGGTCCCCGCGCCCTGACCCCACCGGCCCTACCGAGGCGCACAACCACGCTGACTCGCACCGCCCTTCGCCGTCATACTTGGCGTCGGGCGGTGCGTCGTTCTCCATGCCGCGCGGCCCGCACCACCGCACGTCCCCGAGCCGCTTCTCCCGACAGGATCCGGAGCCCGTGGCATGACGTACTGCCTGCTCCTGCTCAGCGTGGTCGCCCTGACCGCCGCCGTGCCCGTCCCCCGCGTGCTGACCCGGGCGACCTGGCCGGAACGGGAACCGGTCGTCGCCCTCTGGGTGTGGCAGTGCCTGGTCGCCACCGTCCTGCTGTGCTGTCTGACCGCCCTGGCGCTGGGCGCCGCCGCCGTCTTCGGGACCGTCCGCGCCCAGCTGTTCGCGCCGGCGCCGCCCGCGGTGACCGCCGCCTACGACCTGTCGGCCGCCTCGCCCTGGACGGCCGTCCTCACCGTGCTGCTGGCCTGCGGCGCGGCCTGGACCACGGCGATGCTCGCCCGGGAGCTGGTCGAGGCCCGCCGCCGGCGCGCGGGCGCCCGCGCGCATCTGCGGGACCGCGCGCCCGACCTCCCGGCGGGGCTCCCCTCGGGGCGGGGGCCGCTGCTGGTGCTGGAGGAGGAGTACCCCGACGCCTGGTGGATGCCGGGCAGCCCGCCCCAGCTCATCGTCACGACCGGCGCGCTCCAGCGTCTCACCGACCATCAGCTGGACGCGGTCCTCACCCACGAGCGCGGTCACGCCCGGGCCCGCCACGACTGGCTGCTGCATCTGTCCGCGGCGCTGGCGGCCGGCTTTCCGCGCGTCCCGCTGTTCGCCCACTTCTGCGAGCAGACCCACCGTCTGGTGGAGCTGTCCGCCGACGACACGGCCTCCCGCCGCTGCGGCCATCTGACCACCGCGCTGGCGCTGATCGAGCTCAACCAGCACCGGGGCGTGCTGTCCTGCTCCTCCAGCCACCGGCTGCTCGGCGAGCGCGTCGACCGCCTGCTGGAGCCGCCGCCACGCCTCGGCCGCCGACACCGCGCCCTGACCACGGCAGCGGCCTCGCTGGTCCCCCTGGTCCCGCTCCTCATCACCTTCGCGCCGGGGCTGACGGCGCTGCCGTGACCGGGCCGGGCGGGGCGGGCACGGGAACGGGCGCCGCGGTCAGCACTGGTAGACCACTTCGGTGCGGTCGAACCTGCGGACGGCCAGGTCGGCGCCCGGCACCATCCAGTACAGCACCCCGTCGCCCCGGCCGAAGACGCCGCTCTCCCCGGCCTCGGCCAGGGTCTTCCAGGCCGCTTCCCGCTGCTGCCTGGTGGGGAGGCCGGAGTCGTACTCGTCCGGATGCGGGCCGCCCTCCCGGCTCGCGCTCCGGCTCTCGATCCGGTCGACGACGTCGGCCTCCACGGCCTCCTGCTGCGGGTGCGCCACTCCGCACAGCTTCACCCAGTACGAGTCCTGGACGGTCAGAGGAGTCAGCTTCCCCGCGAGCGACCTGAACTCCCGGACCGCCTCCTGGAGAGCCACGGCCTCGTCGTACCGCTCCCGTTCCCAGGCGGGCATCTGTGCCGGGTCGGTGCCGTAGATGCTCAGGTCCATCTCCTCGGGCAGGTCCCAGACGGCGGCGGCCCCGAGCGGCCTGCGCTCGAGGGCGAAGACCTCGCTCCCGGGCGGAGGACGCCAGGCGACCGTCTCCGTGCCCGGCGGGATGTACAGCGCGTAGGGAGGCTCGGGCGGCCCGTCGGTCAGGTCGTCGTCGGTGAACGGGTCGAAGTACTCCTCCGCGAAGAGCAGCAGCCGCCCCTCCCCGGGCAGCCCGGGGTCCAGGGCGTGCTCCGGCAGGGCGGCCAGGTCGACGTCGGCGACGAGGACCTGTTCGCCGCTCCACTCCATGCCGGCCGGCAGCTCCGGATACCCGCCCAGCCATCCCGCCGAGCCCTGCCCGATCGTCAGCGTCCAGGCGGGCCGCAGATGCTCGAGGATCAGCGTGAGGGAAGCGTCGGACACGCCCAACTCACGGGCGGCCGCGCGGAATTCGTCAGGTGTGCGCATGCCCCGCACTGTGGCACGGGGCACTGACACCCGCCGTCGCACGGTGTGCCTCGGGCACGGGGACGACGACCCTCACTCCCATCCGTCGGGCTCCGGCTCCTCCTGGGGCCAGTCGTCCTCGCCGCCCGCGGCGGGGCCGCCCGCCGGTCCGGCGTCCGCGGCGCCGCCGTCCCCGGGCCTGGTGAGCGCCGCCAGCGCCGCCACGACCCCCTCCCCGTACGTCGCCCGCTTCTTCTCGCCCACACCGCCGATCCCGCCGAGCTGCTCCACCGACGTGGGCCACACCGTGACGATCTCCCGCAGGGTGGCGTCGTGGAAGATCACGTACGCCGGGACGCCCTGTTCCTTGGCCTGCTCGGCGCGCCAGGCGCGGAGCGCCTCGAACGCCGGGCGGAGCTCCTCGGGCAGCTCGGCCGCGGCCGCCTTCGCCTTGCGGTCGCCGCGCCCCGACCCGCCGCCCGCGCGGGACACGGCCGGCTTCTCGGGCTCCTTGCGCAGCGGCACCTCCCGCTCCCGCCGCAGCACCGACCCGCTGGCCTCGGTCAGCACCAGCGTGCCGTAGTCGCCCTCGACCGCGAGCAGTCCCTGGGCCAGCAACTGGCGGATCACGCCGCGCCACTGAGCCTCGCTCAGCTCCTCGCCGATGCCGAACACGGAGAGCTGGTCGTGGTCGAACTGGATCACCTTGGCGGTGCGGCGGCCCAGCAGGATGTCCACGATCTGCACCGCGCCGAACTTCTGCCCGCGCTCCCGCTGCAACCGCACCACCGTGGACAGCACCTTCTGCGCCGCGACCGTGCCGTCCCAGGTCTCCGGCGGGGCGAGGCAGGTGTCGCAGTTGCCGCAGTTCTCCCCGGACGGCTCCTGGCCGAAGTAGGCGAGGAGCCCGGCGCGGCGGCAGTGCACGGTCTCGCACAGGGCGAGCATGGCGTCCAGGTGTTGGCCCGCCCGCCGCCGGAACGCCTCGTCGCCCTCGCCGGTCTGGATCAGCTTGCGCTGCTGGACGACGTCGTTCAGCCCGTAGGCCATCCATGCCGTGGACGGCAGCCCGTCGCGGCCCGCGCGGCCCGTCTCCTGGTAGTAGCCCTCCACCGACTTGGGCAGGTCGAGGTGGGCGACGAAGCGGACGTCCGGCTTGTCGATGCCCATGCCGAAGGCGATGGTCGCCACCACGACCAGGCCCTCCTCGCGCAGGAACCGCGCCTGGTGCGCGGCGCGCGTCCCCGCGTCGAGCCCCGCGTGGTACGGCACCGCCTCGATGCCGTTGCGCGAGAGGAACTCGGCGGTCCTGTCCACCGAGTTGCGCGAGAGGCAGTACACGATGCCCGCGTCCCCGGCGTGCTCCTCGCGCAGGAAGGCGAGGAGCTGCTTGCGCGGGTCGGCCTTGGGCACGATCCGGTACTGGATGTTGGGCCGGTCGAAGCTGGCCACGAAGTGCCGGGCGTCCGGCATGCCCAGCCGCTCGGTGATCTCCCGGTGCGTGGCGTCCGTGGCGGTCGCGGTGAGGGCGATGCGGGGCACGTCCGGCCACCGCTCCCCCAGCACGGACAGGGTGAGGTAGTCCGGCCGGAAGTCGTGGCCCCACTGGGAGACACAGTGCGCCTCGTCGATGGCGAACACGGAGATCTTGCCGCGGGAGAGGAGGTCGAGGCTGCTGTCCAGGCGCAGCCGCTCCGGCGCCAGGTAGAGCAGGTCCAGCTCGCCGGCGAGGAACTCCGCCTCCACCGTCCGCCGCTCGTCGAAGTCCTGCGTCGAGTTCATGAAGCCGGCCCGCACGCCGAGCGCCCGCAGCGCGTCGACCTGGTCCTGCATGAGCGCGATCAGCGGGGAGACGACCACGCCCGTGCCGGGCCGGACCAGGGCCGGGATCTGGTAGCAGAGCGACTTGCCGCCGCCGGTCGGCATGAGCACGACCGCGTCACCGCCGGCGATCACATGGTCGACGACCGCTTCCTGCTCGCCGCGGAAGCTCTCGTAGCCGAAGACCCGGTGCAGCGCAGCCAGCGCCTCACTGTCCGTCACTGCCATCCCGGCGACACCGTCCGTCCCGTGCATCGTCCCGTCCCCCGCGGCCGTACCTCGGCCACTGCGTCCACCATAGGCGTCCGGACCGACAGCCCCGGAGTTGTCCACAGGCCCGGAACGGCAGCGGCCCGGCACCCCGCGTCGGGGTACCGGGCCGTGTCGTGGGTACGGCGGGGTGCGTCAGCGCACGAACACCCCCGCGTCCCCCGCCAGGTCCAGGAAGTACTGCGGCGCGACGCCGAGCACCACCGTGACCGCCACACCGACCGCGATCGCCGTCATCGTCAGCGGCGACGGCACCGCGACGGTCGGGCCCTCCGGGCGCGGCTCGCTGAAGAACATCAGCACGATGACGCGGATGTAGAAGAACGCCGCGACCGCCGAGGAGATCACGCCGACGACGACCAGCGGAGTCGCCCCGCCCTCCGCCGCCGCCTTGAACACGGCGAACTTACCCGCGAAGCCCGAGGTCAGCGGGATGCCCGCGAAGGCGAGCAGGAACACCGCGAACACCGCCGCCACCAGCGGGGAGCGCCGGCCCAGGCCCGCCCACCGGGACAGGTGGGTCGCCTCGCCGCCCGCGTCCCGCACCAGCGTGACCACGGCGAAGGCGCCGATCGTCACGAAGGAGTAGGCCGCCAGGTAGAACAGCACCGACGAGATGCCCGACGGCGTGGCCGCGATGACACCCGCGAGGATGAAGCCCGCGTGCGCGATCGACGAGTACGCCAGCAGGCGCTTGATGTCGGTCTGGGTGATCGCCACGATCGCGCCGGCCAGCATGGTGACGATCGCGACGCCCCACATGACCGGCCGCCAGTCCCAGCGCAGCCCCGGCAGCACCACGTACAGCAGGCGCAGCAGGGCGCCGAACGCCGCGACCTTGGTGGCCGCCGCCATGAAGCCGGTGACCGGGGTGGGCGCGCCCTGGTAGACGTCGGGCGTCCACATGTGGAACGGCACCGCGCCGACCTTGAACAGCAGGCCCATCACCAGCAGCCCCGCGCCGATCAGCAGCAGCGCGTCGTTGCCCATGGTGTCGGCGAGCGCGGGGGTGATCTCCGGGACGGTGCCGTCGACGACCTGCGCGATCGTCGCGTACGACATGGAGCCCGCGTAGCCGTAGAGCAGGGCGATGCCGAACAGCGTGAACGCGGAGGCGAAGGCGCCGAGCAGGAAGTACTTGACCGCCGCCTCCTGCGACATCAGCCGCTTGCGCCGGGCCAGCGCGCACAGCAGGTACAGCGGGAGGGAGAGGACCTCCAGGGCCACGAACAGCGTCAGCAGGTCGTTGGCCGCGGGGAAGACCAGCATGCCCGAGACGGCGAAGAGCAGCAGCGGGAACACCTCGGTGGTGGTGAACCCGGCCTGCACGGCCCGCTTCTCGCTGTCGCTGCCGGGGACGGCGGCGGCCTGCGCGGCGAAGGAGTCGACGCGGTTGCCGTGCGCCTCCGGGTCGAGCCGGCGCTCGGCGAAGGTGAACAGGCCCACCAGCGCCGTGAGCAGGATCGTGCCCTGGAGGAAGAGCGCGGGTCCGTCGACGGCGATCGCGCCCATCGCGGCGATGCCCGCCTTGGTGGTCGCGTATCCGTCGGCGGCGAGCGCCACGACCGCGGCGAACGCGGCGACCAGGGCGACCGCGGAGACGAACATCTGCGCGTAGTAACGGGACTTGCGCGGTACGAAGGCCTCGACCAGCACCCCGACGAGCGCCGCGCCGAGGACGATCAGCGTGGGTGCGAGCTGACCGTACTCGATCTTGGGTGCGTCGATCTTGGCGATCGGATCGGCCGCGGTTGTCCACAGGCTGTGGACGGCTGCTGTTGCGCTCACTTGGCCGCCTCCACCTCGGGCTGGGGGTCCTTCTTCTGTACGTCGGACAAGGTCTGCTTCACCGCCGGGTTCACGACGTCCGTCACGGGCTTCGGGTAGACGCCCAGGAACACCAGCAGCACGACCAGCGGCGCCACCACCGCGATCTCCCGCACCTTGAGGTCGGGCATCGCGGCGACCTCGGGCTTCACCGGGCCGGTCATCGTCCGCTGGTACAGGACGAGGGTGTAGAGCGCGGCGAGCACGATGCCGAAGGTGGCGATGATCCCGATCACCGGATAGCGCGTGAACGTGCCGACCAGGACCAGGAACTCACTGACGAAGGGCGCCAGGCCCGGCAGCGAGAGGGTGGCGAGACCGCCGATCAGGAAGGTGCCGGCGAGCACCGGGGCCACCTTCTGCACACCGCCGAAGTCGGCGATGAGCCGGGAGCCGCGCCGGGAGATCAGGAAGCCGGCGATCAGCATCAGCACGGCGGTCGAGATGCCGTGGTTGACCATGTAGAGCGTCGCCCCGGACTGGCCCTGGCTGGTCATCGCGAAGATGCCCATCACGATGAAGCCGAAGTGCGAGATCGAGGCGTAGGCGATCAGCCGCTTGATGTCGCGCTGGCCGACGGCGAGCAGCGCGCCGTAGATGATGCTGATCACCGCCAGCACCAGGATCACCGGCGTGGCCCACTTGCTGGCCTCCGGGAACAGCTGGAGGCAGAAGCGGAGCATCGCGAAGGTGCCCACCTTGTCGACCACCGCCGTGATCAGCACGGCGACCGGGGCGGTGGACTCCTGCACGGCGTTGGGCAGCCAGGTGTGCAGCGGCCACAGCGGCGCCTTCACCGCGAAGGCGAAGAAGAAGCCGAGGAACAGCCAGCGTTCGGTGCTGGTCGCCATCTCCAGCTCGCCGTTCGCGCGGGCCTGGGCGATCTCGGTGAGGGAGAAGTTCCCCGCGACCACGTACAGCCCGATCACCGCGGCCAGCATGATCAGACCGCCGGCCAGGTTGTAGAGGAGGAACTTCACCGCCGCGTACGACCGCTGGGTGGCCGCCTTCTCCTCGCCGTGCTCGTGCGCACGGTCCCCGAAGCCTCCGATGAGGAAGTACATCGGGATGAGCATGGCCTCGAAGAAGATGTAGAAGAGGAAGACGTCGGTGGCCTCGAAGGAGATGATCACCATCGCCTCGACGGCCAGGATCAGGGCGAAGAAGCCCTGCGTCGGCCGCCACCGCCTGCTGCCGGTCTCCAGCGGGTCGGCGTCGTGCCAGCCGGCCAGCACGATGAACGGGATCAGCAGGGCGGTCAGCGCGATCAGCGCCACCGCGATGCCGTCCACGCCCAGTTCGTAGCGGACGCCGAAGTCGGCGATCCAGGAGTGGGACTCGGTGAGCTGGTAGCGCTCCCCGTCCGGGTCGAAGCGGACCAGGACGGTGATCGCCAGGGCGAGGGTGGCCAGCGAGAACAGCAGGGCCAGCCACTTGGCCGCCGTGCGCCTCGCGGCCGGTACGGCGGCCGTGGCGATCGCCCCGATGGCCGGGAGCGCCGCCGTCGCTGTCAGGAGAGGAAAGGACATCGGTATCAGACCGCCCTCATCAGCAGGGTCGCGGCGACGAGGACCGCCGCGCCGCCGAACATCGAGACCGCGTAGGACCGCGCGAAGCCGTTCTGGAGCCTGCGCATCCGCCCGGACAGGCCGCCCACGGAGGCGGCCGTGCCGTTGACGACCCCGTCGACCAGGGTGTGGTCGACGTACACCAGCGAGCGGGTGAGGTGTTCGCCGCCGCGGACCAGGACCACGTGGTTGAAGTCGTCCTGGAGCAGGTCGCGGCGGGCGGCCCGGGTGAGCAGCGAACCGCGCGGGGCGACGGCCGGCACCGGGCGCCGTCCGTACTGCGCCCAGGCGATGGCCACGCCGACGACCATCACCGCGACCGTGGACGCGGTCACCGTCGCCGCGCCGATCGGCGCGTGACCGTGGTCGTGCCCGGTGACGGGCTCCAGCCAGTGCAGGAAGCGGTCGCCGACGCTGAAGAACGCGCCGCCGAACACCGATCCGACGGCCAGCAGGATCATCGGGACCGTCATGACCTTCGGCGACTCGTGCGGGTGCGGCGGCTCGTAGGCGCCGCCGGTCCGCGCGGCCGGCTCCACGTCCGGGGAGGCCGGGGACGGCGTCGGCGCGTTGCGCCAGCGCTCCTCGCCGAAGAACGTCATCAGCATCACGCGCGTCATGTAGTACGCCGTGATGGCCGCGCCCAGCAGGGCGCAGGCGCCGAGGATCCAGCCCTCGGTGCCGCCCTTGGCGAACGCCGCCTCGATGATCTTGTCCTTGGAGAAGAAGCCGGACAGGCCCGGGAAGCCGATGATCGCGAGGTAGCCGAGGCCGAAGGTGACGAAGGTGACCGGCATGTACTTCCTGAGGCCGCCGTAGCGGCGCATGTCGACCTCGTCGTTCATGCCGTGCATGACCGAGCCGGCGCCGAGGAAGAGGCCGGCCTTGAAGAAGCCGTGCGTCACCAGGTGCATGATCGCGAAGACGTAGCCGATCGGGCCGAGGCCGGCGGCCAGCACCATGTAGCCGATCTGCGACATGGTCGAGCCGGCCAGCGCCTTCTTGATGTCGTCCTTGGCGCAACCGACGATCGCACCGAACAGCAGCGTGACCGCGCCGACGATGGTGACCACCAGCTGCGCGTCCGGGGCGCCGTTGAAGACGGCCGCGGAGCGGACGATCAGGTAGACGCCCGCGGTCACCATCGTCGCGGCGTGGATGAGGGCCGAGACCGGGGTCGGGCCCTCCATCGCGTCCCCGAGCCAGGACTGGAGCGGCACCTGGGCGGACTTGCCGCACGCGGCGAGCAGCAGCATCAGGGCGATCGCGGTCAGCTTGCCCTCGCCCGCCTCACCGGCGAGACCGGCCTCCCCGTGGCCGCCGAGCACCGGCCCGAAGGCGAAGGTGCCGAACCACAGGAACATCAGCATGATCGCGATGGACAGGCCCATGTCACCGACGCGGTTGACCAGGAAGGCCTTCTTCGCGGCCGTGGCCGCGCTGGGCTTGTGCTGCCAGAAGCCGATCAGCAGGTAGGACGCGAGACCGACGCCCTCCCAGCCGACGTACAGCAGCAGGTAGTTGTCGGCGAGGACCAGGATCAGCATCGCCGCGAGGAACAGGTTCAGGTAGCCGAAGAAGCGGCGGCGCCGCTCGTCGTGCTCCATGTACCCGACGGAGTAGAGGTGGATCAGCGAGCCGACGCCCGTGATCAGCAGCACGAACGTCATCGACAGCTGGTCGAGCCGGAAGGCGACGTCCGCCTGGAAGCCCTCCACCGGGATCCAGCTGAACAGGTGCTGCGTGACGGTGCGGTCCTCGGCGCCCCTGCCGAGCAGGTCGGTGAAGAGCACCAGGCCGAGCGCGAACGAGACGGCGGCCAGCACCGTGCCGATCCAGTGGCCGACGGCGTCCAGCCGGCGACCGCCGCACAGCAGGACCGCCGCTCCGAGCAGAGGCGCCGCCACCAGCAGCGCAATCAGGTTCTCCACGATTCAGCAGCCCCTCACAGCTTCATCAGGCTGGCGTCGTCGACCGAGGCCGAGTGGCGGGAACGGAACAGGGACACGATGATCGCCAGCCCCACCACGACCTCCGCGGCGGCGACGACCATCGTGAAGAACGCGATGATCTGGCCGTCGAGGTTGCCGTGCAGACGGGAGAAGGCGACGAACGCGAGGTTGCAGGCGTTGAGCATCAGCTCGACGCACATGAACACCACGATCGCGTTGCGCCGGATCAGCACACCGGTGGCGCCGATGGTGAACAGCAGCGCCGCCAGGTACAGGTAGTTGACGGGATTCACTTCGACGCCTCCTCGGCCCGCTTGAACGGCGGATCGATCGCCCGGCGCTCCAGGCGCTCCTCCGCGCGCTGCTCCATCGCCCGCAGGTCGTTGATCGCCTCCTGCGACACGTCACGGACCTGGCCGCGGTCCCGCAGCGTCTTGCTGACGGTGAGGTCCGACGGGGTGCCGTCGGGCAGCAGGCCCGCGATGTCCACCGCGTTGTGCCGGGCGTACACGCCCGGGGCCGGCAGCGGCGGCAGGTACTTGCCGTCGCGGACGCGCTGCTCGGCCAGCTCCCGCTGGGTCCGGGCGCGCTCGGTGCGCTCCCGGTGGGTGAGCACCATGGCGCCGACGGCGGCCGTGATGAGCAGCGCGCCGGTGATCTCGAAGGCGAAGACGTACCGGGTGAACATCAGGGAGGCGAGGCCCTGGACGTTCCCCCCGGCGTTCGCCTCGCCGACGCCGCTGAAGTCGTTCAGCGAGGCGTTGCCGATGCCGCCGACCAGCAGGATGCCGAAGCCGAGGCCGCACAGCAGGGCCAGCCAGCGCTGCCCCTTGATGGTCTCCTTCAGGGAGTCCGCGGCCGTGACGCCGACCAGCATCACCACGAAGAGGAACAGCATCATGATCGCGCCGGTGTAGACGACGATCTGCACGACGCCCAGGAAGTAGGCGCCGTTGGCCAGGTAGAACACCGCCAGGACGATCATCGTCCCGGCGAGGCAGAGCGCGCTGTGCACGGCCCGCCGCATGAAGACGGTGCACAGGGCGCCGATCACGGCGACGGTGCCGAGGACCCAGAACTGGACGGCCTCGCCGGTGGAGGTCGAGTAGGCGGCGAGCTGCTCGGTCATCGCCCGATCACCTTCTCCGAGGCCGGCTCCTCCGGGCCGAACGTGGACTCGGCCTCCTGGACCACCTCGCCCTTGGAGTGGGCGGCCTGACGCTCCGTGCCGGGCGCCGCCTCGGTCACCAGGCCGCGGTAGTAGTCCTGTTCGTCCGTGCCCGGGTACATGGCGTGCGGCGCCTCGACCATGCCTTCGTCCAGGCCGGCGAGCAGCTGCTCCTTGGTGTAGATGAGGTTCGCCCGGCTGGAGTCGGCCAGTTCGAACTCGTTGGTCATCGTCAGCGCGCGCGTGGGGCACGCCTCGATGCACAGGCCGCACAGGATGCAGCGGGCGTAGTTGATCTGGTAGACGCGGCCGTACCGCTCGCCGGGCGAGTAGCGCTCCTCGTCCGTGTTGTCCGCGCCCTCGACGTAGATCGCGTCGGCGGGACAGGCCCAGGCGCACAGCTCGCAGCCGACGCACTTCTCCAGGCCGTCCGGATGGCGGTTGAGCTGGTGCCGTCCGTGGAAGCGCGGAGCCGTGGTCTTCTGCTGCTCCGGGTACTGCTCGGTGAGCCGCTTCTTGAACATGGCCTTGAAGGTCACGCCGAAGCCGGCCACCGGGTTCAGGAAACCGGGCTTGGTGTCCTTCGGTTCCTCAGCCATCGGACGCCTCCTTTCCATCCGTTGATCCGCCCTGGGAATCGTCACTGTGAGTATCGGGTCCGCCACTGACAACGAGCTCCCGCTCGTGGCGCGGGCGGCGCCGCGGCACCGGGGGCAGCTCCTGCCCGGGCAGCGGCGGCACGGGGAACCCGCCCGCCATCGGGTCGAACGGAGGCCGGTCCGCGGGCTGTGCGCTCTCCTCGCCCCGGCCGCGGAACATGTCGGCGACGAAGGAGAGCAGCAGCAGGACGAGGACGCCGCCGGCGATGTAGAGAGCGATGTCGGCGAAGTCGTAGTTCTCGTTGCGCAGCGCCCGCACCGTGGCGACCGCCATCAGCCACACCAGGGAGACCGGGATGAGGACCTTCCAGCCGAGCTTCATCAGCTGGTCGTAGCGGACGCGCGGGAGCGTGCCGCGCAGCCAGACGAAGCCGAACAGCAGGGTGAGCAGCTTGCCGGTGAACCAGAGCATCGGCCACCAGCCGTGGTTGGCGCCCTCCCAGAAGGTGCTGACCGGCCACGGGGCCCGCCAGCCGCCCAGGAAGAGGGTCACCGCGACCGCCGAGACGGTCACCATGTTGATGTACTCGGCGAGCATGAACATCGCGAACTTGATCGACGAGTACTCGGTGTTGAAGCCGCCGACCAGGTCGCCCTCGGACTCCGGCATGTCGAACGGGGCGCGGTTGGTCTCGCCCACCATCGTCACGATGTAGATGAGGAACGACACCGGCAGGAGCAGCACGTACCAGCGGTCGGCCTGCGCCTCCACGATCGTCGACGTCGACATCGAGCCCGAGTAGAGGAACACCGAGGCGAACGCGGCGCCCATGGCGATCTCGTAGGAGATCATCTGCGCGCAGGAGCGCAGGCCGCCGAGCAGCGGGTAGGTGGAGCCGGAGCTCCAGCCCGCGAGCACGATGCCGTAGATGCCGACCGAGGCGACCGCGAGGATGTAGAGCATCGCGATCGGCAGGTCGGTGAGCTGCATCGTGGTGCGCTGGCCGAAGATCGAGATCTCGTTGCCGGCCGGGCCGAAGGGGATCACGGCGAACGCCATGAACGCCGGGATGGCCGCGACGACCGGCGCGAGGACGTAGACGACCTTGTCCGCGCGCTTGACGACGACGTCCTCCTTCAGCATCAGCTTCACGCCGTCGGCGAGCGACTGGAGCATGCCCCAGGGGCCGTGCCGGTTGGGGCCGATGCGCAGCTGCATCCAGGCGACGACCTTGCGCTCCATGACGATGGAGATGAGCACGGTCACCATCAGGAAGGCGAAGCAGAACACCGCCTTGAGGACGATCAGCCACCACGGGTCGCGGCCGAACATCGAGAGGTCTTCAGCGGCGAGGTACGGGCTCATGCCTCCACCTCCTGGGGAGCCTCGCCGGCGAGGGTCGCCGGGCCGATGCGGACGAGGGAGCCGGGGAGCGCCCCGGTGCCGGAGGCCACCGAGCCGTCCGTGGAGTTCAGCGGGAGCCAGACCACCCGGTCGGGCATCTCGGTGACGGACAGCGGCAGTTCGAGCGTCCCGGCGGGGCCGGTCACCGCGAGCGTGTCGCCGTCCTTGACGCCGACCTCGGCGGCCGTGGCGGCCGAGAGCCGGGCGAGGGCGGCGTGCCGGGTGCCGGCCAGCGCCTCGTCGCCCTGCTGGAGCAGGCCCTGGTCGAGCAGGAGCCGGTGACCGGCCAGGACCGCCTCGCCGGCGGCCGGCCGGGGCAGGGCGCCCGCGGTCTCCACCGGGTCGGCGGCGCGCGGCCCGTCCCAGGGGCCGAGCCGGTCGATCTCCGAGCGGATCGTGCGCAGGTCCGGCAGGCCCAGGTGCACGTCCATGGCGTCGGCGAGCATCTGGAGCACGCGCGCGTCGGACGGCGCGAGCCGCCGTGTCATCTGGTCCGGCTTGAGCGCCGCCTCGAAAAGACGCACCCTGCCCTCCCAGTTGAGGAAGGTGCCGGCCTTCTCGGCGACCGCGGCGACCGGCAGGACCACGTCGGCGAGTTCGGTGACCTCGCCGGGCCGCAGCTCCAGCGACACGACGAACCCGGCCTCGGCGAGCGCGGCACGCGCGCGTGCCGGGTCGGGCAGGTCCGCGACCTCCACGCCCGCCACCAGCAGCGCCTGGAGGTCGCCGCGGGCGGCCGCCTCGACGATCTGCGCGGTGTCCCGGCCGTAGCGGTGCGGGAGGTCGGCGACACCCCAGAGGGCGGCGACCTCCTCACGCGCGCGCGGGTCGGTGGCCGGGCGGCCGCCCGGCAGCAGCGACGGCAGCGCGCCCGCCTCGATCGCGCCCCGCTCCCCGGCCCGGCGCGGGATCCACACCAGCCGGGCGCCGGTCGCGGTGGCGAACCGCACGGCCGCGGTGAGCCCGCCCCGTACGGCGGCCAGGCGCTCGCCGACGACGACCACCGCGCCCTCGGCGCGCAGCGCCTCGGCGGCCGCGGCCCCGTCGGCCTCCAGGCCGACCCCGCCGGCCAGCGCGTCCAGCCACTCCGTCTCGGTGCCGGGCGCCGCCGGCAGCAGCGTGCCGCCGGCCTTGGCCAGACCGCGCGTGGCGTGCGTGGCCAGCGCGAAGGTGCGCTGGCCGTGCGCGCGCCAGGCCTTGCGCAGCCGCAGGAAGACGCCGGGCGCCTCCTCCTCGGACTCGAACCCGACCAGCAGGACCGCCGGGGCCTTCTCCAGGGAGGTGTAGGTGACGCCCGTGCCGTCCAGGTCACGGCCGCGTCCCGCGACCCGCGCGGCGAGGAAGTCGGACTCCTCGGCGCTGTGCACCCGCGCGCGGAAGTCGATGTCGTTGGTGGCGAGCGCGACCCGCGCGAACTTGCTGTACGCGTAGGCGTCCTCGACGGTCAGCCGGCCGCCGGTCAGGACGCCGGTGCTGCCCCGCGAGGCCAGCAGGCCCTGCGCCGCGATCTGGAGCGCCTCCGGCCAGGACGCCGGCTCCAGCTCGCCCTCCGCGTTGCGCACCAGCGGGGTGTCGAGCCGGTCCCGCTGCTGCGCGTACCGGAACGCGAAGCGGCCCTTGTCGCAGATCCACTCCTCGTTGACCTCGGGGTCGTCGGCGGCGAGCCGCCGCATGACCTTGCCGCGCCGGTGGTCGGTGCGGGTGGCGCAGCCGCCCGCGCAGTGCTCGCACACCGACGGCGAGGAGATCAGGTCGAACGGGCGGGAGCGGAACCGGTAGGCGGCCGAGGTGAGCGCGCCGACCGGGCAGATCTGGATGGTGTTCCCGGAGAAGTACGACTCGAACGGGTCGCCCTCGCCGGTGCCGACCTGCTGGAGCGCGCCCCGCTCGATCAGCTCGATCATCGGGTCGCCCGCGATCTGGTTGGAGAAGCGGGTGCAGCGGGCGCACAGCACGCACCGCTCACGGTCCAGCAGCACCTGCGTGGAGATCGCGACGGGCTTCTCGTAGGTGCGCTTCTTGCCCTCGAAGCGGGACTCGGCGCTGCCGTGCGACATCGCCTGGTTCTGCAGCGGGCACTCGCCGCCCTTGTCGCAGACCGGGCAGTCCAGCGGGTGGTTGACGAGCAGCAGCTCCATCACGCCCTTCTGGGCCTTCTCCGCGACCGGCGAGGAGAGCTGCGTCTTCACCACCATTCCGTCGGTGCAGGTGATGGTGCAGGACGCCATGGGCTTGCGCTGGCCCTCGACCTCCACGATGCACTGGCGGCAGGCGCCGGCCGGCGCGAGCAGCGGGTGGTCGCAGAACCGGGGGATCTCGATGCCGAGCTGCTCGGCGGCCCGGATGACCAGGGTGCCCTTGGGCACGCTGATCTCGGCGCCGTCGATGGTCAGCGTCACGAGGTCCTCGGGCGGGACCGCCGCCTCTCCCCCTCCGGAGGGAGCGTTGGTGGTCACAGTCATGCGTGCACCTCCGTACGGTCGGCCCAGGCCGTCGACGCGGCCGGGTCGAAGGGGCAGCGACGGTCCGTGATGTGCTGCTCGTACTCCTCGCGGAAGTACTTGAGCGACGAGAAGATCGGCGAGGCGGCGCCGTCGCCGAGGGCACAGAAGGACTTGCCGTTGATGTTGTCCGCGATGTCGTTCAGCTTGTCGAGGTCGGACATCCGGCCCTTGCCGGCCTCGATGTCGCGCAGCAGCTGGACCAGCCAGTAGGTGCCCTCGCGGCAGGGGGTGCACTTGCCGCAGGACTCGTGGGCGTAGAACTCGGTCCAGCGGGTGACGGCGCGGACGACGCAGGTGGTCTCGTCGAAGCACTGGAGCGCCTTGGTGCCGAGCATGGAGCCCGCGGCGCCGACCCCTTCGTAGTCGAGGGGGACGTCGAGGTGCTCGTCGGTGAACATCGGCGTCGAGGAACCGCCCGGCGTCCAGAACTTCAGGCGGTGGCCCGGCCGCATCCCGCCGCTCATGTCGAGCAGCTGGCGCAGGGTGATGCCGAGGGGCGCCTCGTACTGGCCAGGGTTCGCGACATGGCCGCTGAGGGAGTAGAGCGTGAAGCCCGGGGACTTCTCGCTGCCCATCGAGCGGAACCAGTCCTTGCCGCGGTTCATGATGGCGGGAACCGACGCGATGGACTCGACGTTGTTCACCACGGTGGGACAGGCGTAGAGGCCCGCGACGGCGGGGAAGGGAGGACGCAGCCTGGGCTGGCCCCGGCGGCCCTCGAGGGAGTCGAGCAGCGCGGTCTCCTCGCCGCAGATGTACGCGCCGGCGCCCGCGTGCACGGTGAGTTCGAGGTCGAGTCCGCTGCCGAGGATGTTCGTGCCGAGCAGGCCCGCCTCGTACGCCTCGCGGACGGCCGCGTGCAGCCTGCGCAGCACGGGGACGACCTCGCCGCGCAGGTAGATGAAGGCGTGCGACGACCTGATGGCGTAGCAGGCGATGACGATGCCCTCGATGAGGCTGTGCGGGTTGGCGAAGAGCAGCGGGATGTCCTTGCAGGTCCCGGGCTCCGACTCGTCGGCGTTGACGACGAGGTAGTGCGGCTTGCCGTCGCCCTGCGGGATGAACTGCCACTTCATGCCCGTCGGGAAGCCGGCGCCGCCGCGACCGCGCAGTCCGGAGTCCTTGACGTACGCGATGACGTCGTCCGGCGACATGGCGAGCGCCTTGCGCAGGCCCTCGTAGCCGTCGTGGCGCTTGTAGACGTCGAGCGTCCAGGACTTGTCCTCGTCCCAGAAGGCCGACAGCACCGGCGCGAGCAGCTTCTCGGGGCTGGTGTCCTTCAGTTCGGGTGCCAAGGTCATCACTCCCCCTCCTCGGCAGTGGGCCCGGCCGATCCGGAGGGGCGAGGCGCAGCCTCTCCGTCACGGGTGGTGGTGGGCGACGGGTGGGCCGGGTCGGAGGCCGACGTGTCCTGCGGCGCGTCGTGCGAGCTGAGGTGCTCGGTGGGCGACGGGTCGTGCGGCGGGGCGTCCTGCGGCGCCTCGCCCCGCGGGTGCACCACGCGCGCGGGGGCGGCCTCGCCCTTGGCCAGCTTCAGGCCGATCAGGGAGGCGGGGCCCGCGCTGCCGGTGGCCTCGACGGCGCCCTCCCGCTCGTCGGGGAAGCCGGCCAGGATCCGCGCGGTCTCCTTGAACGTGCACAGCGGGGCGCCGCGGGTGGGCGCGACCGGACGGCCCGCGCGCAGGTCGTCGACCATACGCCGGGCGCTCTCGGGGGTCTGGTTGTCGAAGAACTCCCAGTTGACCATCACCACGGGCGCGAAGTCGCAGGCCGCGTTGCACTCGATGTGCTCCAGGGTGACCTTGCCGTCGGCGGTGGTCTCGCCGTTGCCGACGCCCAGGTGCTCCTGGAGCTCCTCGAAGATGGCGTCGCCGCCCATGACCGCGCACAGGGTGTTGGTGCACACCCCGACCTGGTAGTCACCGCTCGGCTTGCGCCGGTACATGGTGTAGAAGGTGGCGACCGCGGTCACCTCGGCCGTGGTCAGGCCGAGCGTCTCGGCGCAGAACTGCATGCCGGTGCGCGTGACGTGGCCCTCCTCCGACTGCACCAGGTGCAGCATCGGCAGGAGGGCGGACCGGGAGTCCGGGTAGCGCGCGACGATCGCCCGCGCGTCGGTCTCCAGCCGGGCCCGGACGTCGTCCGGGTAGGCCGGCGCGGGCAGTTCCGGCATGCCCAGGCTGACGCCCCGCTCGGAAGAAGAGGTGGTCACCGGTCGACGCCTCCCATCACGGGGTCGATGGACGCGACGGCGACGATGACGTCGGCGACCTGGCCGCCCTCGCACATCGCCGCCATGGCCTGAAGGTTGGTGAAGGACGGGTCGCGGAAGTGGACCCGGTAGGGACGCGTGCCGCCGTCGGAGACGACGTGCACGCCGAGTTCGCCCTTGGGTGACTCGACGGCCGCGTAGGCCTGGCCCGGCGGGACGCGGAAGCCCTCGGTGACCAGCTTGAAGTGGTGGATCAGGGCCTCCATGGAGGTGCCCATGATCTTCTTGATGTGGTCGAGGGAGTTGCCCAGCCCGTCGGGTCCCAGGGCGAGCTGGGCGGGCCAGGCGATCTTCTTGTCCTCGACCATGACCGGGCCGGGCTCCAGCCGGTCCAGGCACTGCTCGACGATGCGCAGCGACTGGCGCATCTCCTCCAGCCGGATCAGGAAGCGGCCGTAGGAGTCGCAGGTGTCGGCGGTCGGGACGTCGAAGTCGTACGTCTCGTAGCCGCAGTACGGCTGGGCCTTGCGCAGGTCGTGCGGGAGGCCGGTGGAGCGCAGGATCGGTCCGGTGGCGCCGAGGGCCATGCAGCCGGCCAGGTCGAGGTAGCCGACGTCCTGCATGCGGGCCTTGAAGATGGGGTTCCCGGTGGCGAGCTTGTCGTACTCCGGGAGGTTCTTGCGCATCTTCTTGACGAACTCGCGGATCTGGTCGACCGCGCCGGGCGGCAGGTCCTGGGCGAGTCCGCCGGGGCGGATGTACGCGTGGTTCATCCGCAGGCCGGTGATCAGCTCGTAGATGTCGAGGATCAGCTCACGGTCACGGAATCCGTAGATCATGATCGTGGTGGCGCCGAGCTCCATGCCGCCGGTGGCGATGCACACCAGGTGGGAGGAGAGCCGGTTCAGCTCCATCAGCAGGACCCGGATGATCGTGGCCCGGTCCGGGATCTGGTCCTCGATGCCGAGCAGCTTCTCGACCGCGAGGCAGTACGCCGTCTCGTTGAAGAACGGCGTCAGGTAGTCCATGCGCGTCACGAACGTGGTGCCCTGCGTCCAGTTCCGGTACTCGAGGTTCTTCTCGATACCGGTGTGCAGGTAGCCGATGCCGCAGCGGGCCTCGGTGACCGTCTCGCCGTCGATCTCCAGGATCAGGCGGAGCACTCCGTGGGTGGACGGGTGCTGCGGACCCATGTTGACGACGATGCGCTCGTCGTCGGTCCGGGCCGCGGTCTCGACGACCTCGTCCCAGTCGCCGCCGGTGACCGTGTAGACGGTGCCCTCGGTGGTCTCGCGTGCCGAGGCGGTGGATGCGTGCGACGTGCTCATGAGTACGACCTCCGCTGGTCCGGAGCCGGGATCTGGGCGCCCTTGTACTCGACGGGGATGCCGCCGAGGGGATAGTCCTTGCGCTGCGGGTGGCCCTGCCAGTCGTCCGGCATCATGATCCGCGTCAGGGCCGGGTGACCGTCGAAGACGATGCCGAAGAAGTCGTACGTCTCGCGCTCGTGCCAGTCGTTCGTCGGATAGACCGGGAACAGCGACGGGATGTGCGGGTCGCTGTCGGGGACGCTGACCTCCAGGCGGATCACCCGGTTGTGGGTGATCGAGCGCAGGTGGTAGACGGCGTGCAGCTCGCGGCCCTTGTCGTGGGGGTAGTGCACCCCGCTGACGCCGGTGCACAGTTCGAAGCGCAGGGCGGGGTCGTCGCGCAGGGTCTTCGCCACCCGCACGAGGTGCTCGCGCTCGATGTGGAAGGTGATCTCGCCGCGGTCGACGACCGTCTTCCCGATGGCGTTCTCCGGGAGCAGGTCCTGCTCCTCCAGCGCGCCCTCGAGTTCGTCGGCGACCTCGTCGAACCAGCCGCCGTAGGGGCGGGCCGCCGGTCCCGGGAGCCGGACCGAGCGGACGAGTCCGCCGTAACCGGAGGTGTCGCCGCCGTTGTTGGCGCCGAACATGCCGCGCTGGACGCGGATCTCCTCGCCGCCCTGGCCGCGCTGGCCGGGCAGGTTCTCGGCGGAGAGCTCCTTCTCGGGGTTCACGCCGTCACCCGCGGTGCCGTTGGCGTCGCTCATCGCAGCAGCCCCTTCATCTCGATCGTGGGCAGGGCCTTGAGCGCCGCCTCCTCCGCCTCGCGGGCCGCCTCCTCGGCGTTCACGCCGAGCTTGGAGCTCTGGATCTTCTGGTGGAGCTTGAGGATGGCGTCCATCAGCATCTCGGGGCGGGGCGGGCAGCCGGGGAGATAGATGTCGACCGGGACGACGTGGTCGACGCCCTGGACGATCGCGTAGTTGTTGAACATGCCGCCCGAGGAGGCGCAGACCCCCATGGAGATCACCCACTTGGGGTTCGGCATCTGGTCGTAGACCTGCCGGAGCACCGGCGCCATCTTCTGGCTGACCCGCCCGGCGACGATCATGAGGTCCGCCTGCCGCGGCGAGCCGCGGAAGACCTCCATGCCGAAGCGCGCCAGGTCGTAACGGCCCGCGCCGGTGGTCATCATCTCGATGGCACAGCAGGCGAGGCCGAACGTGGCCGGGAAGACGGACGACTTGCGCACCCAGCCCGCGGCCTGCTCGACGGTGGTCAGCAGGAAGCCGCTCGGCAGCTTTTCTTCGAGTCCCATGACTAGTGGCCCCTCAGTCCCATTCCAGGCCGCCGCGCCGCCATACGTACGCGTACGCGACGAAGACGGTGAGCACGAAGAGCAGCATCTCCACGAGCCCGAAAATCCCCAGGGCGTCGAAGGTGACGGCCCAGGGGTAGAGGAAGACGATCTCGATATCGAAGATGATGAAGAGCATCGCCGTCAGGTAGTACTTGATGGGGAAGCGCCCGCCGCCGGCCGGCGTGGGGGTCGGCTCGATGCCGCACTCGTAGGCCTCGAGCTTCGCCCGGTTGTACCGCTTCGGACCGATCAGCGTGGCCATCACCACGGAGAAGATCGCAAAGCCTGCCCCGAGGGCTCCCAGTACGAGGATGGGCGCATACGCGTTCACCGCTCCTCGCTCCTCTCAGTCGGCACTGACTGCTGGCGGTTGTGCAGCGGGCCCGTCCGCCTCACCAGCCCCACGAACCACGCCCGCCCCGGCGAAGATCGAGAACATGTGAAGCAGGTCACAAGCCCAACCGCTCCGCATCTTATGCCTGTGGGTCTGTGATCTGCGACACGGGATATTGCACAAGCTTTGTGATCTCCACCACCTGACGAACGATCATGAAGTCGGATGAGCGGTGATCTTCACACGTCAAGCATCCACGTGATCACCAAAGGTGACATCTTGATCTGTCGGTGCAGCTCAGAGGGGTCCCGGAGGAGGAGTCTCCATATCAAGACGATTCCCACGCATGCAAATTGGCGTTGGACAGGTTGTCTTGATAGAGGACGCGTTCACACGTCAGGGGGGCCGCGAGGCGCGGTGTGGACGTGTGCACGCGTTCACGAAGTCCGGGTCACCGGCGGACGCCGCGGCGGCCCCCATCGTTCCGTGACGTCCGTCACACTTCTGAAGGACCCTCAGGAACGGGGCTTGGCCAACCACCCCAACCGGTGGTAGGCGGGGAGCAATTCGGGCGTAACGATGAAAGTACGTGATCACGGCCCGGTCACGGCCGCCCGCAATGTCCGTTGTGGCGTCAATGGAGAGGGACGTGCGGGGAATTTGGGCGCCCGATTGAACAACTGTGGCGCAGCACACGTTTCTTGAAGATATGAAGCAGCCCCTGGTACCGGTTGTTCCCATGTCCCACACCGCTCACATACGCAGCCACCGGAAGCCCCGCCGCACCGCGACCTCTTCGCTCGCGATGCGGGCCGGAGTTGCCGGTGGCGTCCTCAGCACCCTGGCAGTGGCCGGGGCGTCCAGCGCGGCCAACGCGGCCGAGCCGGTGACGCAGACCCTCGAACTGCCCACCCTGACGGCCGACCTGGCCGCCCAGGTCGCCGAGTCCGCGGACGCCACCCAGCAGGCGGCCGCGAACTACCAGCTGCGGGCCGAGCGTGACGCGGCGGCCGCCGAGGCCGCGAAGCAGGCCAAGGCGGACCTGGCGGAGGCCAAGAAGAAGGCCGAGGCGAGGAAGAAGGCGGCCGAGGAGGCCCGTGAGGCGGCCGCCGAGCGCGCCGCGCGCGACGCCGAGCGCCCCGCGCTCAGCGCCTCCACGGAGACCGCGAGCTTCTCCGCGCCGGCCGGCGGCAGCGTCGCGACCGTCCTCGCCTTCCTCCAGGCGCAGGTGGGCGACGCCTACGTCATGGGCGCCACCGGGCCCAACGCCTGGGACTGCTCCAGCCTGGTGCAGGCCGCGTTCAAGCAGGTCGGTGTGGACCTGCCGCGCGTCTCCCAGGACCAGTCGATGGTGGGCACCGACATCCCGCTGTCGCAGATCCAGGCCGGCGACATCCTGTACTGGGGCGGCAAGGGCTCCGCGTACCACGTGGGTGTCTACATCGGGAACGGCCAGTACCTGGACGCCGCCAACCCCTCGAAGGGCGTCGTCATCCAGGACCTCTCCGGCTACCCGGCGTCGGGCGCCGTCCGCGTGCTCTGACGCGCACCACCACGCCACCGAAGGGCCGCTGCCTCACCGAGGCGGCGGCCCTTCGTGCCGCCCGGCCGAACCCGGGCCCGGTGCCGGCCGATCCAGAGGGCAAGATCACCGTATTGCCCGAATTGCACCCCGTATCGCGTCGTTGACGGCGCGCGGGGAGCCGTCGTGACGCCCGCCGCGCCCCGTGACAGGCCCTCACGGGGCCCCGGAACCACGAAGGGGACCGGAGTGTCCACCGAGGCGGACTCCGGCCCCCACAGGGGCGTCACAGCGACGCGCGCGTCAGACGGCGGCGTCTCCGTCACGGCCGGCGCGACGCCGCTGGTACGCCACGACGACCGCGCCGAGCCCCAGCGCGAGCACGGCCGCGCCGCCGAGCAGGCCCACACCCTGGGCGCCGGTCAGCGCCAGACCGCCCTCGGCGTCGTCGCCCCCGGCGCCGCCGGAAGTGCCGTTCGTCCCGTTCGTCCCGCTGTCCGGTCCGTCGGAGCCGCCCTCGTCACCGGTCCCGGGCGCCGACGGGTCGTCCGACGGACCGCCGTCGGACCCGCCCGCACCGCCGTCGCCCGGCGCGTCCGGGGCGTTCAGCACGATCCACGCCACGTCGTTCGACGCGTCGGAGTCGAAGGGGTTGTCCCAGTCGGGCAGGGCCACCCGGCCCCGGGCGCCCTCCACGACCTTGTCGATGCGCAGCTCGAACGGGAAGGTGAGCCGGGCGTCCTCGAGCATCGGGGTCGGCGCCCAGCAGATGTAACCGGGGTCGCTCCCGTCGACGCCGGCGGGCGTGCACTGCTCCGGCGTCGAGCTGAACGTCGACCCCTCGGGCGGGACCACCGTGAAGGAGAACGGCTCCCCGCCGGACCGCAGCGCGCCGATCCAGCCCGGCCCGTTGTTGCGGAAGCCGATCTTCACCGGGACCGTGTCCCCGGCCGCACCGGACACGGAGGCGCCGGTGAGCTCCAGGTCGTAGGTGTTGGTCTTCGGCAGATCCAGCTCGGCGTACTTGACGTACTGCGCGGGGTCGGCGTCCCCGGCCCGCTCCAGGGTCAGGTCCGGTCCGCTGCCCTGGCGGCGCCGCTCACCCTGGTGCAGCGTCTTCTCCTCGCCCGGCTCCAGAGGCCGGAACGAGTAGGAGAAAATGTCGTTCAGCGCGAAGTCCGCGGTCTGCACCCGTACCTGCCGGGACAGCGTGTACGCCGCTCCCGCGTCGAGGGTGTCCGGGAAGGTGCAGAGCACCTCGGTGCGCTGCCGCAGCAGATCCCCGGTGTTCAGCTCGGACGACGAGCAGTTGCCGTACGAGTCGGGGAAGGACAGCCCGCGCGAGCCGAGCAGCCGCAGCACCGTGCCCTGGGCCGGCAGCCCGCCCACGTTCATCACGCCCAGCGACGGTTCGAAGGCGTCACCCGCCTTCAGGTCCTTGGGCATGGACAGTTCGCGGTTCAGCAGCTCCGGCCCGCCGACGCGCACGTCGACCGTGAGCGGGGTGAACTCCAGCCCCTCGCCCTCGCCGGTGACGACGATCTTCCCGGTGTCCCCGGCCTCGCTGTCGTCGGCGAGGTCGAGCCGGATGCCGCCGAGCCGGTTGAACGTCGTGCCCGCGTACAGGTCGTAGCCCGAGCAGACCGCGACCAGGCCGTCGGCGTCGCACGGCAGGTCGGCCTTCGCGACGCCCTTCAGCCCGGAGGCGTCGATGCGGACCGTGTAGTCCCCGAGGTGCACCGGCGGGACCTCGCCGTCGCCCTCGAACTCCTCGCCCGGGACGTCGAGCCGGAGGTCGATCTGCGGCTCGGTGGGGTCGCCGTTGTCCGAGTGGAGGGACAGGTCCACCCGGTCCTCGCCCGTGATCACCACCGGAAGCGGTGCGCCGGCCGCGTGGGCCACGCCCTGGATCCCGGCCGCGGCCAGCGCGGTGACGCCGACCGCTCCCAGCGCCGCGAGCCGCGCGCGCAGCCGTCTCGCCTGCTGTGTCATGAAAGGCTCTTTCGTCGAACGGGACGTGCCCGACTGGGTCACGTCCCGTTCGACACCGGCCGGAGTCGATCAGTTGTTCACAGGTGCGTCACGCTGCGATCACGATCGGAGCCGCGCCCGGAATGCCGGACATGCCCGCCGACTCCGGTCGCCGGCCCGGCCGTTCACGCCTTCGGGGCCACCTTGCTCAGGCCGTTGATGATGCGGTCCATCGCGTCGCCGCCCGTGGGGTCGGTCAGGTTGGCGAGGAGCTTCAGCGTGAACCTCATCAGCATCGGGTGCGTCAGGCCGCGCTGCGCGGCGATCTGCATGACCTTCGGGTTGCCGATGAGCTTCACGAAGGCGCGGCCGAGCGTGTAGTAGCCGCCGTAGGTGTCCTTCAGGACGCGCGGGTAGCGCTGGAGGGCGATCTCCCGCTGGGCCGGGGTGGCCCGCGCGTGCGCCTGGACGATCACGTCGGCGGCGATCTGCCCGGACTCCATCGCGTAGGCGATGCCCTCGCCGTTGAACGGGTTCACCAGGCCGCCCGCGTCGCCGACCAGCAGCAGGCCGCGCGTGTAGTGCGGCTGGCGGTTGAAGGCCATGGGGAGCGCGGCGCCGCGGATCGGGCCGGTCATGTTGTCCGGGGTGTAGCCCCAGTCCTCCGGCATGGACGCGCACCAGGCCTTGAGGACCTCGCGCCAGTCCAGCTCCTTGAAGGAGTCGGAGGTGTTGAGCACGCCCAGGCCGACGTTGGACGTGCCGTCGCCCATGCCGAAGATCCAGCCGTAGCCGGGCAGCAGCCGGTCCTGCGGGCCGCGCCGGTCCCACAGCTCCAGCCAGGACTCCAGGTAGTCGTCGTCGTGGCGGGGCGAGGTGAAGTACGTGCGCACGGCGACGCCCATCGGGCGGTCCTCGCGCCGGTGCAGGCCCATCGCCAGGGACAGCCGGGTGGAGTTGCCGTCGGCGGCCACCACCAGCGGGGCGTGGAAGGTGACCTCCCGCTTGTCCTCGCCGAGCTTGGCCTTCACGCCCGTGATGCGCCCGGTGCGGTCGTCGACGATCGGCGCGCCCACGTTGCAGCGCTCGTACAGGCGGGCGCCCGCCTTCTGCGCCTGCCGGGCGAGCTGCTCGTCGAAGTCGTCGCGCTTGCGGACGAGTCCGTAGTCGGGGAAGGAGGCGAGATCCGGCCAGTCCAGCTGGAGGCGGACGCCGCCGCCGATGATGCGCAGGCCCTTGTTGCGCAGCCAGCCGGCCTCCTCGGAGATGTCGATGCCCATCGACACCAGCTGTTTCACCGCGCGCGGGGTGAGGCCGTCGCCGCACACCTTCTCGCGCGGGAACTCGGTCTTCTCCAGCAGGAGCACGTCGAGGCCGGACCGGGCCAGGTGGTAGGCGGTGGTGGAGCCGGCTGGCCCCGCGCCCACGACGATCACGTCGGCGGTGTTGTCGGAGAGGGGCTCGGTCACGGCGGGATCTCCCCAGAGTTCGATATCTTCGTGCCGACCGGCACTGGACACAGGCAGTCTATTCAGCGGACGTGATCACCCGGCTGAAGGGCTGCCCCGTGAACCGAGCACTCCCCGCCGTACGGCTGCGGGTCCCCACCGACGAGGACGCCGTCACCTGGCACCGCATCTTCGCCCACCCCGACGTCATGGAGTTCCACGGCGGCCGGCCCGCGGAGCTGTCGGTCTACGAGGAACTCACCGCCCGCCAGCGGCGGCACGACGCCCAGCTGGGCTTCTGCCTGTGGAGCGTGCTCGACGAGGACGGGCAGGTCATCGGCTTCACCGGGGCCCAGCCCTGGGAGCGCGCGTGGGGCCCCACGGGCGAGATCGAGATCGGCTGGCGGCTCGCCCGCGAGCACTGGGGCAAGGGCTATGTCACGGCGGCGGCCCTCCAGACGCTGGACCGGGTGCGCGCGGCGGGCCTGACGGACGTGGTGGCGCTGGTGAAGGCCCGCAACGCCCGCTCGATCGCGGTGACGCGGCGGCTGGGCATGCGGCTCGCGGAGACCTTCACGATTCCCACCTCGGGCGAGGAGGGCCACTGCTACCGCCTCGACCTCTGACACCACCCGCCGCCGACCACTCTGCGTGACAATTTGTCACGGATCATCACGGAGTGCTTCCGTCGGGCGCCCCCGCGGCCTACCCTGCCGGTACCGCTGGGGGTGACGTCCATGCGTATGACACCCGAGGGATACGGGACCGGCGACGTGCGCGTGCCGCGCCTGGTCGGGCTGATGGCCGTCGACGCGCGCGAGTCGGCCCGCGCGCGGGGCCTGACCCTCGACGCGCCCGGCCGGCCGGACTTCCCGCACGCCGTCGTGGACTACGTGGTCCGCCAGTACCCGCAGCCCGGCACGCCCGTGCCCCGCCACTCCGTGGTGCACGTGTGGCTGGACTTCGGCGAGGGCGAGGGCGGCGGAGGGGTGCGCGAGCCGCGCGGTCCGCTGCCGCCGCCGGGCGGACTGCGGCGCGAGCTGGAGGAACCGGGCGCTCTGGCCCCCTTGGTGGCGCTCAGCTCTTCTTGAAGCCCCGGTGCAGCGCCACCACGCCGCCGGTGAGGTTGCGCCAGGCCACCCGCGACCAGCCGGCGTCCTTCAGCCGCTCGGCCAGCGCGGACTGGTCGGGCCAGGCGCGGATGGACTCGGCGAGATAGACGTACGCGTCCGGGCTGGAGGACACCGCGCGGGCGACCGGCGGCAGCGCGCGCATCAGGTACTCGGTGTAGACCGTGCGGAACGGCGTCCAGGTCGGGTGCGAGAACTCGCAGATGACGATGCGTCCGCCGGGCCGGGTCACCCGGTGCATCTCGCGCAGCGCCGCGTCGGTGTCCTGCACGTTGCGCAGGCCGAAGGAGATGGTGACGGCGTCGAACACGTCGTCCTTGAACGGCAGCCGGGTCGCGTCGCCGGCCGTGTACGGCAGCCAGGCGTTGTTCCGCTTGCCGAC
This sequence comes from Streptomyces lusitanus, assembly GCF_042647945.1. Taxonomy (NCBI): domain Bacteria; kingdom Bacillati; phylum Actinomycetota; class Actinomycetes; order Kitasatosporales; family Streptomycetaceae; genus Streptomyces; species Streptomyces lusitanus. The sequence continues at coordinate 2,434 of NZ_JBHRWL010000030.1, read as the reverse complement.
CCGCAGCATGCCCTGGGAGAAGTCGCAGGGCACGACGTAGGCGCCGGTGCGGGCGAAGGGCATGGAGGAGGTGCCGGTCCCGGCCGCCAGGTCCAGGATCTTCTGCGCGGGCCGCGCGTCGACCGCCCGCGCGACCTCCTTGCGCCAGCGCCGGTCCTGCCCGAGGGACAGCACGTCGTTGGTCAGGTCGTACCGTTCCGCGACGTCGTCGAACATCGAGGCGACTTCGTGCGGCTGCTTGTCCAGGGATGCGCGGGTCACGGGGTCATTCTTGCAGCCCGCCTCCGAGGCGCGGGCGTCGGCTCGTCGCGGGCCCGCCGGGAACCGGCTCCGCCGAGGCGCCCGCGTACCCTTGGGTCCCGCCCGGAATCACACGAACCCGGCCGTCCGCCGGGAATCACCGGAATCCGGGACCGCGTCCTCGGAAGACCCACAGAATCCTGGGCATGACGACCCCCCTCCGACGCCGCCTCGAGAACGGAACGCACCCGATGCGCGGTCCGCGCCCCTCCGCCGCGAGGTTCGCCCTCCTCCCCGCCCTGGCCCTCGCCCTGGCCACCGCGGGCTGCTCCGCCGGGGACACCGCGGCGGACGCGGACGCGGCGGGACGCGCGCCGGTCGCGTACGCGCCCTACGTCAACGCCTCCACCGCCTCCACCACCGACGCGGCGGGCTCCCCCACGACGTACAACCTGGCGTTCGTCATCTCCTCCGGCGACGACTGCGCCCCGGCCTGGGACGGTGTCCAGGACGTCGACGACGCGCACGTGACCTCCCGGATCGCGGCGCTCGCCCGGACCGGCGCCGACCTGCGGGTCTCCTTCGGCGGCGCCCACGGCGACGAGCTGGCGGCCGCCTGCGACACCGCCGAGGACCTGGCCGGGGCGTACGGCGCGGCGCTGGACGCGGCCGGCGCCACCCGCGCCGACTTCGACATCGAGGGCGACGACCTCACGGACTCCGCCTCCGTGGACCGGCGTGCGGAGGCGATCGCCCTGCTCCAGGAGGAACGCGACGGTCTGGAGGTGACGTTCACCCTCCCGGTCATGCCGTACGGGCTCGACGAGGAGAGCCTCGCGCTGCTGGAGTCGGCGAACGACCACGACGTCGAGGTCGCCACCGTCAACCTCATGACGATGAACTACGCCGAGTCGTACGACGGCGACATGGGCGACTACGCGCTCGAAGCCGCCCGGTCGGCGCACGCCCAGCTGCGGGACGTCTTCGGGCTGTCCGGGGCGGAGGCATGGCGGGGCATGGCGCTCACCCCGATGCTCGGCGTCAACGACGTGGCGAACGAGACGTTCACGCTCGAGGACGCGGCACAGGTGCGGGCCTTCGCCGAGGACCACGGTGTCGCGTGGGTGTCGGTCTGGTCGGCGTTCCGGGACCGCCCCTGCGACGGGGACGCCGCGGACGACCCGCTGACCGACTGCAGCGGGGTGGAGCAGGAGGCCGGCGCGTTCGGGGACGCGTTGGCGGGGTGAGTCCTGCCGGCCGTGCCGTCAGCGGCGGCGGTGCACCAGACGGCCGCCGACCACGGTGGCCACGCAGGTGGACGCGCCCTGCCGGACCAGGGCGTCACGGTCGGGCACGTCGAACACCGCGAACCGCGCGGGACTCCCGGCGGTCAGGGCAGGCAGCAGCACGAGCGGCACCGGGGAGAGCGCCGGGGGCCCGGGCAGCGCGGGCGGACGGCCGCCGAACACGAGCCCGGCCCTGCGGACGGCGTCCAGGGCCTCCCGGCTACGGATCTCACCGCCCACGGCCACCGTCCCGTGGGCCAGCAGGCGCTGCACCCCGCGCCGCGCGCTGGCGCCCCGTGCGGAGGGCGCGGAGGCGAGGAGCGCCCGCGCCCGCAGCCCGAACAGCGGCTCGGTGCCGAGCCGGTCCGCCTCGCGCGGGTCGGGGTGGTAGGCCTGCTCCAGCAGCTCCGGGCCGTACGGATTGAGCAGTCCGGGCGTCAGGATGCCGGGCCACCGCCGCAGCCGGGCGTCCGGGTGCGCGGCGGCCAGCTCCTCGTACGGGCCGACGGCGGCGATCCGCGCGCCGTCGACCACGACGGCGGTCCCGGGCGAGGCCTCGGCGACGTGAAGGGTCAGCACCGGGCGGTCAGTTGGCGGGCAGGAGCTTCAGCTCCGGGTGGGCCGTGCCGCCCTCGATGGCGGTGGACGAGATGTGCGAGACGACGCGGTCGTCGACCGGGTCGTTCGCCGGGTCGTCGTGGACGAGGAGGTGCTCGTACGTCGTCGAGCGCTGCGCCGGGACCCGGCCCGCCTTGCGGATCAGGTCGATGATCTCCAGCCGGTTGGAGCGGTGCTTCGCGCCGGCGGAGGAGACGACGTTCTCCTCCAGCATGATCGAACCCAGGTCGTCCGCGCCGTAGTGCAGGGACAGCTGCCCGACCTCCTTGCCGGTGGTCAGCCACGAGCCC
>NZ_JBHRWL010000029.1:0-41200 GCF_042647945.1 Streptomyces lusitanus | reverse complement strand
GGCCCCGGTCCTCGAGCTCGAGGACCGGGGCCGTCGACGTGTCTCAGCCCTTCCAGGCCCGCGCCACCCGGCCGTCCCTCACCTCGAAGTTCAGCCGGCCCACGCGGTACTCCATGGTGACGATCGTCCCCGGCGCCAGGGCCCGCACCGAGGACCAGCCGCGCTCACGCGCGAGCTGCTCGGCCCGGTCGGCGGCGAGGCCGACATAGGCGTCCGGGCTGTCGCCGGGTTCCGTGGGGGGTGTCGGAATGGGTGCCATGCGGCCACGCTATGCCCTGGCCCGGAAACGGGGAAGTCCGCACCGAAGTCGAGGCGGAAGCCGACGCCCTGGACCGTCCGCGGTCACACTTGTGTCACAGGATCACGACGGCGCCGTACGGGCGGCGGTCACCCGAAAGAGCGGTTCCGTGGCGCCCGCAGCGCATTCACGGCGAATTCCCGGGTACCTCGTCGCCGCCCTGACAAACACCGAAAGAATTGGGTCGCGTGAGGTATTCGGGAGTATCTCGTCGGCGCATTCCCGGGCTGGTGCGGTCGGTACGTGAAACCGATGTGCACAAGAAATGCGCATGTTCGTCACATGGCGGGCCGGGCGGCCGAGGGTCCCTCCGGAAGCCGGAGGGACCCGTCGCGCCCGGGCGAGGGGGGCGCCTCAGATGTCGAGCCGCTGCCCGGGCACGATCACGTCGGGATCGTCACCGATGACGTCCCGGTTGGCCGCGTACAGCCGCCGCCAGTCCGTCCCGTACCGGGCGGCGATCCCGCTCAGGGTGTCGCCGGGACGGACGACGTGGTCGCCGCGGGAGGCGCCCCGGTCCGGGTGACGCCCGGACGAGCGCCCGGGGGCCGCCTGCGCCGTGCTCCGCTCCGTCACGGCCGGCTTCCGCTCGGCCTCCTGCGCGGGCGCGGCGTCCGCGGCGGGGGCGGGGCCGGACGCCCCGGCGCGGGCGCCGCAGGTGGGCCAGGCGTTCCAGCCCTGGGCGCGCTGCACCCTGGTGGCGATCTCGATCTGCTGGGCCTTGCTCGCCCGGTCGGCCGTCGGGGCGTACGCGGTGCCGCCGAAGGCGCTCCAGGTGGAGGCGGAGAACTGCAGTCCGCCGTAGTAGCCGTTGCCGGTGTTGATGTGCCAGTCGCCGCCGCTCTCGCACTGGGCGATGCGGTCCCACACCCCGTCGTCCGCGGCCGCGGCGCCGCCTGCGGCGGCGAGCAGCCCGAGCGGTGCGAGCAGGATCGCGCCGGCCAGGACGGCCGCCGGACGGGCCCTGCGGGCGTTACGACGGGAGTTGTCGGCACATGCGGACATGGAGATCCTTCCCCGAGGACCCGGGCTCCCCCGGGCGGTGCGCCGCCCGGCGCGTCATGGGACACGCGGGCCGCGGCCGCCCCGTCCGCCGTCGGGGTCGTACGAAGGTGGTGCGTCGGTGGTGCGTGTTGCTGGTGCACCGGCGGTGCGTGTTGCTGGTGCACCGGTGGTGCGGTCGGCGGACGTACCCGAGCGGTGCTCTGTGCACCCGGCGGAGGAATGTAAGGAGCCGCGGGCGCCGGGATCAACCAACGGCCTGTCGTGCCTGACCAGTTGGGGCTTACCCTGGGTATCGGCGATTTTCGGCCACCCATTTCATTGCGCGATTTCCGGATTTGTCGACCACGGCACGGGGTAAACCGTGAGGCACCTCACCCCGTCAAACCCCTTGCGCTTGCGGCGAGTTGACGTTGAGTGCCGGATTCCGCACCGGCGGTGACCCTGCGCGCTGGATGGTTCGATTCCGTTCGCCGTAAGGCGTGACTCCCGCCACAGATCGCCCGTTGTCTTCTTCATGAGCCGGGGACCCACCCGGACCACGGGCCGGGAGCCACCCGGCCTCGCCACGCACCGCATCCCGAGGGAGCCACCCGTGCCGCGCATGCTCGACGTCAGCGACGAGGTACGCGCCGAGATCGGCGACGAAGAAGCAGCCCGCCTGCTCGCCGGAGAGTCCGCCCCGGGCAGTTACGACTGCACCTCCTGCCGTACCCCGGGCGACTCGGAGCAGGAGCGCACCAGCACCGTCCTGTTCATCGGCGACGAGACCGCCGTGCTCGCCTTCGCCCACGCCACCTGCCTGCCCTCGCAGGTCGTCCAGGTCACCGAGGAACAGCTCCAGGGAGCCGTGCGGTCCATCGGCGCCGGAGGCCCGGAGTCTCAGCAGCAGGCTCCGCAGGGGCATCAGCCGCAGTACGGCGGGCAGGCGCAGGACGTCCAGCAGCCGCACCAGCCGCACCAGTCGCAGCAGCCCGCGGACCTCGTGCCCGAGCAGGCGGTGCTGGGGGTGACCAGCGGGCTGGTGCTGATCCAGGGCGAGCTGCACCCCGCCCTGGTGGTCGAGCCCACCGCCCCGGTCGCCCGGCCCGGCACGTTCGGCTCCGGCGACGACTTCCTGCCGCTCCTGATCGAGCAGGGCTTCATGCCGCTCACCGAGCTGGCCGCCGTGCCGCCGGTGCTGCACGGGTGGTCGGTGCTGCTCGCGGCGGGGCAGCTGCACGCCGTGCTCCAGCCGAATCCGAGCGGCGGGCGGCCTGTGGCGTGGTGGCAGGCGCACCAGCCGCTTCAGGTCACCGACGGGTGGCGGGCGGCGGCGAACAAGCATCAGCAGGTGCTGATGTTCGCCGCGCCGGTGGGGTCCATCGGGCGGCAGCCGCGGGAGGATCTGATGCGGGATGCGTTGGACAAGGCTGCGGGCGGGGGGAAGTTGGTGGGGGCGGCTTTGCCGCTGGCGGGGATCTGAGACGGGTCGCTTTGCGTTGTGCGTCGGCCGGCCGCCGGTGGGGGTTACGCGCGCAGTTCCCCGCGCCCATGAAGGGGCCTTCACGCCGTCGGGTCGGCTGACGGTGCGTGGGGGCTGGGCGCGCAGTTCCCCGCGCCCCTTGGAGGGGTGCTGCCTGCGAAAACTTCGGGTGGGCCGCATCCCTTGTGGGGCGGGGTCGTTTGGAGATACGTGCACGCATATGACGCTCCCCGCCGCCAGTCCCTCGCCTCGGTCCCCGTACCCGTGCGCCCGGCGCAGGACTACCGGAGCGGCCACTCGGCCACGCCGATCTACGACGCCCTCTACGCCGAGTACGTCAAGTCCTTCCGGACGCTGCCGGGCGACCGCAGCGGTGAGGAGGACTGGGGCTTCACCGGCTTCGGGAACATCCCGCACAGTACGGGCGGGTACCGCGACCACAGTCCCGGGTCGTTCGGCGCGTCCCTCGTGCGGCCCGCCGTCGAGCCGCCGCAGTGGCAGCGTGTGGGCGCGGTGGGCCGCGGGACGAACGAGATGCACCATGTGCCGGCCGGGCTGCCCCCGGCCCCCCGCGGCGGCGCCTGACGGGCGCGGCGGACACGGCGAAGGGGCGGTCCCGGCAGCGGGACCGCCCCTTCGTCACGTCGGGCCGCGGACGGCTACTTCTTCCGCCCGCGCTTCTCCCGCACCCGCACCGAGATGTGGATGGGCGTGCCCTCGAAGCCGAACTCCTCGCGCAGCCGGCGCTCGATGAAGCGCCGGTAGCCCGCCTCGATGAAGCCGGAGGCGAACAGCACGAACCGGGGCGGCCTGGTGCCGGCCTGCGTGCCGAACAGGATGCGCGGCTGCTTGCCGCCCCGCACCGGGTGCGGGTGGGCGGCGACCAGCTCGCCGAGGAAGGCGTTCAGGCGGCCCGTGGGCACCCGGGTCTCCCAGCCGGCCAGCGCCGTCTCGATCGCCGGGACGAGCTTCTCCATGTGCCGGCCGGTGCGGGCGGACACGTTGACCCGCGGCGCCCAGGCGACCTGGCCGAGCTCCGTCTCGATCTCCCGCTCCAGGTAGTAGCGGCGCTCCTCGTCGAGGGTGTCCCACTTGTTGTAGGCGAGGACGAGGGCGCGGCCCGCCTCCACGGCCATGGTGACGATCCGCTGGTCCTGCACCGAGATGGAGTCGGCGGCGTCGATGAGGACGACGGCCACCTCGGCCTTCTCCACGGCGGCGGCGGTGCGCAGCGAGGCGTAGTAGTCGGCGCCCTGCTGGAGGTGGACCCGCTTGCGGATGCCCGCCGTGTCGACGAACTTCCAGGTCTTGCCGCCGAGTTCGATCATCTCGTCGACCGGGTCGCGGGTGGTGCCGGCGAGTTCGTTGACGACGACGCGCTCCTCCCCCGCGACCTTGTTCAGCAGCGAGGACTTGCCGACGTTGGGCCGGCCGATCAGGGCGACGCGGCGCGGTCCGCCAACGGCGGTGCCGAAGGTCTGCGCGGGCGCCTCTGGCAGCACCTCGAGGACCTGGTCCAGCATGTCGCCGGTGCCACGGCCGTGCAGCGCGGAGACCGGGTACGGCTCGCCGAGGCCCAGGGACCACAGGTAGGCCGCGTCGGCCTCGCCGCTCGGGCCGTCCACCTTGTTGGCGCACAGCACGACGGGCTTGCCGGCCTTGCGCAGCAGCCGGACGACGGCCTCGTCGGTGTCGGTCGCGCCGACCTTGGCGTCGACGACGAAGACGACCGCGTCGGCGGCCTCGATGGCGTACTCGGCCTGGGCGGCGACGGAGGCGTCGATGCCGAGGACGTCCTGCTCCCAGCCGCCGGTGTCGACGACCTTGAAGCGGCGGCCCGCCCACTCGGCCTCGTAGGTGACGCGGTCGCGGGTGACGCCCGGCTTGTCCTCGACGACGGCCTCGCGGCGGCCGATGATGCGGTTCACCAGGGTCGACTTGCCGACATTGGGGCGGCCGACGACGGCGAGGACCGGGAGCGGGCCGTGGCCCGCCGCCTCGATGGCGCCCTCGACGTCCTCGAGGTCGAAGCCCTCCTCCGCGGCGAGCTCCATGAACTCCGCGAACTCGGCATCGCCCAGCGCCCCGTGATCGTGCTCGTGCGCAGCGTCGTGCGCGTCCGAGCCGCCGGGCTCGATGTGGTCGTTCATGAAGTCCGTACCTCGTCGTTCATCGTGGTGATCGGTGGAGCCCCGCGGGGCGGAGATCCACTACTGGAAGTGTCGCTCAGCGGCCGGTGAGGCGCCTGGCGTTCTCCAGGTGAGCGGTGAGCTGCTTCTGGATGTGTGCCGTGGCCTCGTCCAGCGCCTTGCGCGTACGTCTCCCGCTTCCGTCGCCGGCGTCGAACGGGTCGCCGAAGACGACGTCGACACGGGAGCGCAGCGGGGGCAGTGCCTTTATCAACCGGCCGGGCCGGTCGGAACTTCCCAGGACGGCGACCGGCACGATCGGCGCCCCGCTGCGCACCGCGAAGTACGCGAGCCCGGCGCGGATCGAGGCGAAGTCGCCCTCGCCGCGGGTGCCCTCGGGGAAGATGCCGAGGACGCCGCCCTGCTCCAGCACGCCCAGCGCCCGCGCGATGGCGGTGCGGTCGGTGGAGTGCCGGTCGACCTTCACCTGGCCGATGCCGGTCAGGAACGGGTCGAGCGGGCCGACGAACGCCTCCTTCTTGATCAGGAAGTGCGTCGGCCGGGGCGCCACGCCCATGACCATGGGCCCGTCGATGTTGTGGGCGTGGTTGACGGCGAGGATCACCGGGCCGGCCGCGGGGACCCGCCAGGAGCCCAGCACCCGCGGCCTCCACAGCCCGTACATCAGGCCGACGCCGATGCGCCGCCCGACCTCGGCGCCCCGCGTCGAGGGAACGTCGGTCACTTCCCCGCCCGCTTCTCCTCGACGAGGGTGACGACGCACTCGACGACCTGCTGGAGGGTCAGCTCGGTGGTGTCCACCTCGACCGCGTCGCCGGCCTTGGCCAGCGGGGAGGTCTTGCGGCTGGAGTCGGCCGCGTCCCGCTTGATCAGGGCCTCGCGGGTGGTGTGCAGGTCGGCGCCCTTGAGCTCGCCGCTGCGGCGGGCGGCGCGGGCCTCCGGGGAGGCGGTGAGGAAGATCTTCAGGTCGGCGTCGGGGAGCACGGTGGTGCCGATGTCGCGGCCCTCGACGACGATGCCGGTGACGGCGGAGGCGGCGATGGCGCGCTGGAGCTCCGTGATCCTGGCGCGCACCTCGGGGACCGCGCTGACCGCGCTGACCTTGGCGGTGACGTCCTGCTCGCGGATCGGTCCGGCCACGTCCACGCCGTCGACGGTGATCGTCGGGTTCGCGGGGTCGGTGCCGGAGAGGATCTCGGGCTTGGCCGCCGCGGCGGCGATCGCGGACGGGTCCGCCGTGTCGATGCCGTTGGTCACCATCCACCAGGTGATCGCCCGGTACTGGGCGCCGGTGTCCAGGTAGCTCAGCCCGAGCTGCGCCGCCACGGCCTTCGACGTGCTCGACTTGCCCGTGCCGGAGGGACCGTCGATGGCGACGATCACGGGCTTGGCGGCGCCGTTTTCCACGGAGGAACACCTTCCTGGTGCGGTGGGGTGGGGTGTGCGGGGCGTGGACACGCCCCGCACCAGATTACTGGCTCCCGGGAACCCCTCCGACATGCGGACGCCCTCCCCCGCCCGCGGGGACGGGCGGGGAGACGGGCGTCACTGCCGGATCGCCCAGCCCCGCTCCCGCAGCGCGGCCGTGAGGACCGGGGCGGCCTTGGGTTCGACCATGAGCTGGATGAGACCGGCCTGCTGTCCGGTGGCGTGCTCGATGCGGACGTCCTCGATGTTGACCCCGGCGCGCTCGGCGTCGGCGAAGATGCGGGCGAGCTGGCCCGGCTGGTCGTCGATGAGGACCGTGACGGTCTCGTAGAGACGAGGGGCGGAGCCGTGCTTGCCGGGGACGCGGACCTGGCCGGCGTTGCCGCGGCGCAGCACGTCCTCGATGCCCGTGGCGCCGTCGCGGCGCTTGTGCTCGTCGGAGGACTCCAGCGCGCGCAGGGCGCGGACGGTCTCCTCAAGGTCGGCGGCGACGTCGGTGAGCAGGTCGGCGACCGGGCCGGGGTTGGCGGAGAGAATGTCGATCCACATGCGCGGGTCGGAGGCGGCGATCCGGGTCACGTCCCGGATGCCCTGGCCGCACAGCCGTACGGCGGCCTCGTCGGCGTGCTCCAGGCGGGCGGCGACCAGGCTGGACACCAGGTGGGGCATGTGGGAGACGAGGGCCACGGCGCGGTCGTGGGCGTCGGCGTCCATGACGACCGGGACGGCACGGCAGTGCGACACCAGTTCCAGGGCGAGGTTGAGGACCTCGGTGTCGGTGTCGCGGGTGGGGGTGAGCACCCAGGGGCGGCCCTCGAAGAGGTCGCCGGTGGCGGCCAGCGGGCCGGACTTCTCCCGGCCGGACATGGGGTGGGTGCCGAGGTAGGGGGTGAGGTCGAGGCCGCGCGCCTGGAGCTCGCGGCGCGGTCCGCCCTTGACGCTGGCGACGTCGATGTAGCCGCGGGCGACGCCGCGCCGCATCGCGTCGGCGAGCACGTCGGCGACGTGCGCGGGAGGGGCGGCGACGATCGCCAGGTCCACCGGGCCCTCGGGCGTCTCGTCGGTGCCGGCGCCGAGGGCGGCGGCGGTGCGGGCCTGCTCGGGGTCGTGGTCGGCGAGGTGGACGGCGACGCCCCGCCGGTTCAGGGCGAGGGCGGCGGAGGTGCCGATCAGTCCGGTGCCGATGACGAGGGCGGTTCTCACTGGGCGATGTCCTTGCGCAGGGCGGCCGCGGCGCCGAGGTAGACGTGGGCGATGTCGGAGCGGGGCCGGTCGGACTCGATGTGCGCGAGGAGGCGGACGACGCGGGGCATGGCGCCCTCGACGTCGAGTTCCTGCGCGCAGATGAGGGGCACGTCGACGATGCCCAGCTTGCGGGCCGCGGCGGCCGGGAAGTCGCTGTGCAGGTCAGGGGTGGCCGTGAACCAGATGCTGATCAGGTCGTCCGGGTGCAGCTCGTTGCGCTCCAGCACGGCGGTGAGCAGGGCCCCGACCTGCTCCTCCATGTGTCCGGCCTCGTCCCGCTCCAACTGGACGGCCCCCCGGACCGCGCGTACCGCCACGACGATGCTCCTTGCTGACGTGCGTAAAGGCTGTTCGGTCGTCCAGCGTAGTCAGCCCCGGGCCGGGCCGGCGCCGGGCGACCGCCCGCTGAGACGGCCGGTATGCGCGCCGGGTGACGTTTCGCCGGTATTGCTTCCTTCGTTCCGTATTCGGTGTCAGGATGCGGCGACGGCGATCCAGGGAGTGACGAGATGACCACACGGGCGACGCGGCGCACCGTCCTGCTCGTATCGGGCGCGGTGGCGCTGACCGTGGGCTGCGGCGCGGAGGACGGCGGGGCCGGTACGCCGTCGGACACGGCGGAGGGTGAGGGGACGCCCGGGCAGGCGCTGCTGCCGGTGGCGGACGTCCCGGTGGGCGGGGGCAGGATCCTCGCAGCGGAGGAGATCGTGGTCACCCAGCCCGAGGAGGGCGAGTTCAAGGCCTTCTCGGCGATCTGCACCCACCAGAGGTGCCTGGTGTCCGAGGTCGCGGACGGCACGATCAACTGCCCCTGTCACGGCAGCCGCTTCCGCGTCGCCGACGGCTCGGTGGAGCGGGGACCGGCGACCCGGTCGCTGCCCGAGGAGCGGATCACGGTGGACGGAAACACGATTCGCCGGGCGTGATCCGCCGCGTACGCTGCCGGGCATGCGCCCCGAGAGCCTGGTCACGGATCACACGATCTACGCCTGTGTCATGGGCTCCCGTGCCTTCGGTCTGGCCACGGAGTCCAGCGACACCGACCGCCGGGGCGTGTTCCTCGCGCCCACTGCCTTGTTCTGGGGCTTCGAGAAGCCGCCCACGCACGTCGAGGGACCGGCAAAGGAGCAGTTCAGCTGGGAGCTGGAGCGGTTCTGCGAGCTGGCGCTGCGCGGCAACCCCAACGTCCTGGAGTGCCTGCACTCCCCGCTGGTGGAGCACGCCGACGCCACCGGGCGCGAACTGCTGTCGCTGCGCGGCGCGTTCCTCTCCCGCGCGGTCCACGGCACGTTCGTGCGGTACGCGCTGGGCCAGCGCCGCAAGCTGGACGCCGACGTCCGCACCCACGGCGCCCCGCGCTGGAAGCACGCCATGCATCTGCTCCGCCTCCTGACCAGCGCCCGCGACCTGCTGCGCACGGGCGTGCTCACGGTGGACGTGGGCGGCCGGCGTGAGGAGCTGCTGGCGGTGAAGCGCGGCGAGGTGCCGTGGGCGGAGGTGGAGGCCCGCATGAACCGCCTGGCCGCGGAGGCCGAGGAGGCGGCGGCCCGCACCCCGCTCCCCGGGGAACCGGACCGCCGGCGGGTGGAGGACTTCCTGATCCGCACCCGCCGCGCCTCAGCCCTCCAGCCGTACCCGTACGAGGAGGTCGTGCAGGGCGTCGAGCCCAGCGGGCGCGTCGGGCAGGGCTGACGCCGCCTGCGCGGCGTCCAGCACCCCGTGCAGCCGCTCGACGTCGTCCCGCACCCGCTCCCGGTCGACGTCGGCGCCTTTGTGCTCCCGCTCCGCCTTGGCGGCGATCAGCTCCGTCAGATACACCGGGGCCTCCCCCACCTCCCCGGCCAGTGTGGGCAGGTGGGCCTGGACCTCACCGGTGCGCATCAGATGGATGCCGGTGAGCAGTGCCCGGAAGGTGTACAGCAGCGGCTTCAGCTCGCCGGTCTTCTCGAACAGCCGCCACTGGGTGCCCGCGAACCCCCGGTAGTGGTGGGCGTGGTGGCCGGTGAGCACCCCGGGCGCGAGGGCGACCAGTTCACGGTGCGCCTCGGTGGTGCGCACGACCAGCGGGGAGAGCAGCTGTTCGAGGACGTAGCCGTTGCGCCGCAGCATCAGCCGGACGAACTTGCGCACGTCGTGGGTGACCAGGTCCATCTCGACGCCGTCCCGCACCCACATCCGGGACCGGGTCTCGTCCGGTTCGCGCAGTCCGACCAGGGCGGCGGCCGGCAGCAGGTGGGCGCCGCGCAGGTCCACGTCCGAGTCACGGGACGGGAAGCCGTACAGGTGCGCGCCGGAGACGGTGGCGAACAGCACCGGGTCGGGCTGCTGCGCGATCACCGGGCGCAGGTCGAGATCGAGGTCGCGGGTGTCGGTCATCGCTCAGGCGTCCCAGAGTGTGCCGAGGGTGAGCAGGTCGTCGCGGTACTCGATACGGGTCGCCCAGTCGGCGGGCCAGGCGTCCGCGCCCAGGTGGGCGCCCGCGAAGGCCCCGGCGAGGCAGGCGATGGAGTCGGAGTCGCCGGAGGTGCAGGCGGCGCGGCGCAGGGCGGTGACGGGCTCGTCGACGAAGAGGAGGAAGCAGAGCAGGCCGGTCGCCAGGGCCTCCTCGGCGATCCAGCCCTCGCCGGTGGCCCGGCAGGGGTCGGTCTCCGGGGAGACGGTCCGTACGGCCTCCTGGAGGCGGCCGAGGATCTCCAGGCACTCGTCCCAGCCGCGCGCGATGAAGTGCTCGGGGCTGGGGTCCTGGGCGCGGGTCCACAGGTCGCCGAGCCAGAACTCGTGGTAGCGGGTGCGGTTGTCGTAGGCGTAGGAGCGCAACAGGCCGATCAGGCCGGCCGGTTCGGCGCCTTCCGCCAGCAGCCGTACGGCGTGCGCGGTGAGGTCGGAGGCGGCGAGCGCGGTGGGGTGGCCGTGGGTGAGGGCGGACTGCAACTGGGCGGCGCCCGCGCGCTGTTCGTCGGTGAGGCCGGGGACCAGGCCGATCGGGGCGACGCGCATGTTGGCGCCGCAGCCCTTGGAGTGGATCTGGCTGGCCTCCTGCCAGGGGCGGTCCTCGCGCGACAGCAGCTGGCAGGCGCGCAGGCACGTGTTGCCGGGCGCGCGGTTGTTCTCCGGGGAGCGCCACCACTCCACGAACTCCTCACGCACCGGCCGCTCCAGGCGCTTCGGGGCGAGCGTCCCCCGGTCCATGGCGGTGCGCAGGCCCCGTCCGAGCGCGAGCGTCATCTGCGTGTCGTCGGTGACGATCGCCGGCTTCGGCAGGTCCAGCTCACGCCAGTCGCCGTACGTGGCGAGGATCGAGGGGACGTCCTTGAACTCGGTGGGGAAGCCCAGCGCGTCCCCGAGGGCGAGTCCGGTGAGCGCTCCGGTCGCGGCGCGCTTGGTGACGGTGGTCGTGGTCATGAGGGACGTCCTTCCGGGACGACGGGCCGGAGCAAGGGCGGGTGGAGGGCGGCGGCGGTGCCCGTGCGGTACAGCGCGGCGGGCTTGCCCCGGCCGCCGGTGAGGCGCGCGGCGCCGGGCACGGCTTCGACGAAGCCGGGGGTGGCGAGCACCTTGCGCCGGAAGTTGGGGCGGTCCAGGGTCGTGCCCCAGACGGTCTCGTAGACCTGCTGGAGCTCCCCGAGGGTGAACTCCGGCGGGCAGAAGGCGGTGGCGAGTCCGGTGTACTCGAGCTTGGCGCCGATCCGGTCCCGCGCGTCGGCGAGGATCCGGTCGTGGTCGAAGGCGAGGTCCCGCGCCGCGTCGTACGGGGTCCACCGGGCCTGGGCCGCGTCGCCCCCGCCGTGCGCCTCGGGGGCGTCGGGCAGCAGCGCCGCGAAGGCGACGGACACCACGCGCATCCGGGGGTCCCGGCCGGGCTCGCTGTAGGTGCGCAGCTGCTCCAGGTGCAGACCGCCGACGTCCGTCAGGCCGGTCTCCTCGCCCAGTTCGCGCCGGGCGGCGCGCTCCGCGGACTCGTCGGGCCGCAGAAAGCCTCCGGGCAGCGCCCAGCGGCCGGCGTACGGCTCCTGGCCGCGTTCGATGAGCAGGACGTGCAGCGCGCCCTCGCGGATCGTGAAGACGGCGAGGTCGACGGTCACGGCGAAGGGCTCGAAGGCGTGCTTGTCGTAGCCGTCCACGACGACCTCCACCCCCTTTAATAGTCAGTACGACTATTAAAGGGGGTGGCGGTGCGGGGGCGCAAGCCCTTGAAGGCGACCTACAGGTCGACCTCCTTCATCAGCATGCCGACCTCGGTGTTCGACAGCCGCCGCAGCCAGCCCGACTTCTGGTCGCCCAGGGTGATCGGCCCGAAGGCGGTGCGCACCAGCTTGTCGACCGGGAAGCCGGCCTCCGCGAGCATGCGGCGCACGATGTGCTTGCGGCCCTCGTGCAGGGTCACCTCGACGAGGTAGTTCTTGCCGGTCTGCTCCACCACCCGGAAGTGGTCCGCGCGGGCGTACCCGTCCTCGAGCTGGATGCCGTCCTTGAGCCGCTTGCCCAGGTCGCGCGGGATGGGTCCGACGATGTGCGCGAGGTAGGTCTTCTTCACGCCGTAACGCGGGTGGGTCAGGCGGTGCGCCAGCTCGCCGTGGTTGGTGAGCAGGATGACGCCCTCGGTCTCGGTGTCGAGCCGGCCGACGTGGAAGAGCCGGGTCTCCCGGTTGGTGACGTAGTCGCCGAGGCACTGGCGGCCGTCCGGGTCCTCCATCGTGGAGACGACACCGGCGGGCTTGTTCAGCGAGAAGAACTGGTACGACTGCGTCGCCACGGTCAGGCCGTCGACCTTGACCTCGTCCTTCTCCGGGTCGACACGCTTGCCCTGCTCAAGCACGATCTCGCCGTTGACCTCGACCCGGGCCTGCTCGATCAGCTCCTCGCAGGCGCGCCGCGAGCCGTAGCCGGCCCGGGCGAGCACCTTCTGGAGCCGCTCGCCCTCCTGCTCGGCGCCCGGGAAGGTCTTCGGGAGCTTCACGTCCTTCTTGCCCGCGTACCGCTCCCGGTTGCGCTCCTCGGCCCGCGTCTCGTACTCGCGGGACGTCGCCGGGACCGAGCGGCCCCGCTGGAGGGGCTTCCTCGGCCCGCCCTTGGCGCCGCCCCGGGCCGTGGGCCCACGGCCCGACTTGGGTCCCTCCTGGGAGGCGCCGGGGCCCACGTCGTAGCGCCGCTCCTCCGGGCGCGGCCTCTTCGGACGACCGCCCTGCTGGTTGTCGCGGTTGCCGCCGGAGCCGCGGTGGCCGCCACGGCCACCTCCGCTCCCGCCGCTCCCGCCGCGGCCGCCGCTGTTGCCACCACGGCTCCCGCCGTTGTTTCCGCTGCTGTTCCTGCCGCTGCTGCTTCGCATCAAAGTTCCGTCTTGTCGTCTGCGTCCTCGGAATCCGGGGCGTCCGGATCGAACGACGGCAACCCTTCCTGGGTCTCGGCCTCGATCGCCTCCGCCTCCGGGAGGAAGGGCGCGAGCTCCGGGAGCTCGTCCAGACCGCGCAGGCCCATCCGCTCCAGGAAGTAGTTCGTCGTCGTGTACAGGATCGCACCTGTTTCGGGTTCCGTGCCCGCCTCCTCGATCAGACCCCGCTGGAGGAGGGTGCGCATCACGCCGTCGCAGTTGACCCCGCGCACCGCGGAGACCCGGCTGCGGCTGACCGGCTGGCGGTACGCGACGACCGCGAGGGTCTCCAGCGCGGCCTGGGTGAGGCGGGCCTGCTGGCCGTCCAGGACGAAGCCCTCGACGGCCGCGGCGTACTCGGGGCGGGTGTAGAAGCGCCAGCCGCCCGCGACCCGGCGCAGCTCGAAGCCGCGGCCCTGGACGGTGTACTCGTCCGCCAGCTCGGCCAGCGCGTCGGCGACCTGGCGGCGCTGGCGCTCCAGGATCTTCGCCAGGTGCTCCTCGGTCGCGGGCTCGTCCACGACCATCAGCACGGCCTCGAGCGCCGGCTTCAGATCGAGGTCCGCCACCTGGCTCGCCCCCGCCGGGGCGCCGCTCGTGTCCTCGCTCACGGTGTCCTCTCCTCCTGGGGCGGCTCGGGCGGCCGGTCGAACTCGTCGGTGACCGCGGGTACGGAGTCCCCGTCGCCGCCCGTCCAGCGCACGGTCAGCTCGCCCAGCGCGGTCTCCTGGTCGAGGGCGACGGCCTTCTCCCGGTACAGCTCCAGCAGGGCGAGGAAGCGGGCGACGACGGTGAGGGTGTCGTCGGTGTCCTCCACCAGCGCCCGGAAACTGGCCTCGCCCAGCTCCTTGAGCCGGGCCACGACGATCCCGGCCTGCTCCTGGACGCTGACCAGCGGCGCGTGGATGTGGTCCACGTACACCTGCGGCTTGGGCTTGGGCTGCATCGCCTTGACCGCCAGCCTGGCGAACCCCTCGGGTCCGATGCTGATGACCACGTCCGGCAGCAGCTCCGCGTGGTGCGGCTCCAGCCCGACGGTACGGGGGAAACGGCGCACCTCGTCCTCCAGCCTGCGGCTGAAGATGTCGGCGATCTGCTTGTACGCCCGGTACTGCAACAGCCGCGCGAACAGCAGGTCGCGGGCCTCCAGCAGCGCGAGGTCGGCCTCGTCCTCCACCTCGGCGGCGGGCAGCAGCCGGGCCGCCTTGAGGTCGAGCAGCGTGGCGGCGACGACGAGGAACTCGGTCGTCTCGTCCAGGTCCCAGTCCGGCCCCAGGGCCCGGATGTACGCCATGAACTCGTCCGTCACCTTGGACAGCGCGACCTCGGTGACGTCCAGCTTGTGCTTGGCGATCAACTGCAACAGCAGGTCGAAGGGGCCTTCGAAGTTCGCCAGCCGAACCGTGAACCGCCCGTCCCCGGCATCCTCCGCGTCCTCGGCGCCCGACGCGCCCACCTTCCGGTCGCCCACGCCGGACTCGGCCCCTGCGGCGGAGGACACAGGCGGCCGCGCACCGCCCTGGGATGCCGACCGCCCCTCCCCACCGACGCGGGCGCGCTCCTCGGCGGGCGAGGCGCCCTCCGGCCCGGCGAGCCCGGCCCGAGCGGCATCCAGGTCCGCAGGCGCGGCAGTCGATACCGACGCCGACCCGCGCGCCGCGCCCCCGCCGTCAGGCGCCCCAGCGGGCGCCACCGGCGCGGCAGCGGGCGGGGTGCCGGCACGGCCCGGACGCATTGGCGTGTCGCCCGGCGCGCCTGTCTCCGCCTGGGCGTCCACCGGGCCGGCGAACGAGTCCTCCCCGGGCCGGGCGGTGTCCGGGTCCGTCGGCACGGCAGCCGACGCCCACCCGCGCGCCACGCCCTCGCCGTCAGGCCCCTCAACGGGCGCCTCCGGCGCGGCAGCGGGCGGGGTGTCGGCACGCTTCACCGTGTCGTCGGGCGCGCCCGACACGGCGGCCGGCTCCGGCCGGGTCTGATGCGCCGACGACGCCGGCCCCTCTGCCGCGTCCTCGCCGTCAGGGACCCCGGTCGGCGCCACCGGCGTGTCGGGAGGCGCAGCCTCGCCGGCGGACGCCCTCCGCGTGTCACGAGGCGCGGCCTCGTCCGCGGACGCGTCCCGCGGCCCCGTCTCCTCATCGGAGAGAGGCCCCGCGTCCCGTGGGGTGGCCGGGCCGCGGCCCAGGGGGCGGCGGCGGGGCGCGGGGGCGGGTGGGTCGTTCGAGGTCATGGCCCCCGCAGGCTACCGCTACCGTCCCCGCAGGCGGCGTACGAGGATGCTGGCGTCCCCGCGGCTCTCCAGGTCGGCGAGGACCACGGCGACCGCCTCGCGGACGATGCGTCCGCGGTCGACGGCGAGGCCGTGCTCACCGCGCAGGACCAGGCGCGCGTGCTCCAGGTCCATCAGCTCCTCGGCGGACACATACACGGTGATCTTCTCGTCGTGCCGCTCGCGGCCGCTGGGCCGTCGTGCCGCGGACCGCCCCCGCTTGCGCGGGGCCGCAGCGGCCGCGCCGTCGGTGGCCGGCGCCGCGCGCCGTCCGGCGCCCGCGGCGCCCCGGCTGCGGGACTCCGCGGACTCGGCGGGCTCCACGTCCGCCGCGACGTGCTCCGCGCCCTCGCCGTCGCCGCCCTGCACGGGCACCGACTGCGGCGCGTCCTCGTGGGCGGCGGCGGCCGCGTCGCCCTCCCCCGCGGGAGCGGGGACGCGGGCGTCGCCGCCGCGCCTGGGGGTGGACGCCTGGAGCCCCATCCCCCCTGTCGTACGGAAGAGTTCGTCGGCCCCCGGCAGACTCACTCGGCGTGACACCGGGCGAGCACCTCCCTGGCGAGCTGACGGTAGGCGGCGGCGCCGACGGAGTTGGACGCGTACGTGGTGATCGGCTCGCCGGCGACCGTGGTCTCCGGGAAGCGGACCGTACGCCCGATGACCGTGTGGTAGACGTGGTCGTCGAACGCCTCGACCACCCGTGCGAGCACCTCACGGCTGTGCACCGTGCGCGAGTCGTACATGGTGGCGAGGATCCCGTCGAGCTCCAGCTCCGGGTTGAGCCGCTCCTGGACCTTCTCGATGGTCTCGGTCAGCAGCGCCACACCGCGCAGCGCGAAGAACTCGCACTCCAGCGGCACGATCACCTTGTGCGCCGCGGTCAGCGCGTTGACCGTGAGCAGACCGAGCGACGGCTGGCAGTCGATGACAATGTAGTCGTAGTCGTCCATCAGCGGCTTCAGCGCCCGCTGGAGCGTCGACTCGCGCGCGACCTCGCTGACCAGCTGGACCTCGGCCGCCGACAGGTCGATGTTGCTGGGCAGCAGGTCCATGTTGGGGACCGCGGTCTTCAGCAGCACCTCGTCGGCCGCCATGCCCCGCTCCATGAGCAGGTTGTAGACGGTGAGGTCGAGCTCCATCGGGTTGACGCCGAGTCCGACCGACAGCGCGCCCTGCGGGTCGAAGTCGACGAGCAGCACCCGGCGTCCGTACTCCGCGAGCGCGGCACCCAGGTTGATGGTCGACGTGGTCTTGCCGACGCCGCCCTTCTGGTTGCACATCGCGATGATCTTCGCGGGGCCGTGGTCGGTCAGCGGGCCCGGGATCGGGAAGTACGGCAGCGGGCGCCCGGTCGGGCCGATGCGCTCACGGCGCTGGCGGGCCGCGTCGGGCGCGAGCGTGGCCGCGTACTCCGGATCGGGCTCGTACTCGGCGTCGGGGTCGTAGAAGTGCCCCTCGGGCAGTTCGTCGTAGTCGGCGAAATGGTTGTGGGGCGCGCCACTTCCGTCGCCGGCCATGGCGTTCACGTGATGGCCATCCATGCTCTGGTGTGCTGGGTGAGTCACTCCTGGAGTTCCGTGACTCTGGTGGGCTGCGAAGGTGCGCACAGCGACGGAGCCGACAGCAGCGAATCCCGCGGACCCCTGGCCCGGCGCAGGCATTCCTGGTTGACCACCCCCGGGAGTAAATGTCGACTCATTCACAAGTCGTCTTACCTCCTTGGTGACCAGGAAACTTCTAGACAGGTCAGCGTGGCACCATGCCGACGGTTGGCGACTCTATGGCGTGTCGGGCGTCCGCAGCAACACAATCCGCCGGACCCGGCCCGATGTGTCGGCAATGAAACATCCCTCTGTCAAGGGCGTACGGCCGTCGCACAGCAGGTTTCACGGGTGTACGAATCGGTAGAACGGTTACGTTCGAGGCGAGTTGCTCCTGAACCAGGACGTGACCATACACACACCGGGCCGGACCTTGGCGCGCAAGGTCCGGCCCGGTGCGACGCGTTGACGTCCCGAGTTGACGTATCGCCTTTGCGGGTCGGTGACTTGGTCGACTTGGCGTCAGTGCCGCGGATCAGCCGAGCAGCGAGGCGAGCTCCACGTGCTCCAGCCCGTGCGCCTCGGCGACCTCCTTGTAAACGACCTTGCCGTCATGGGTGTTGAGACCCTTGGCGAGCGCCGGGTCGCGGCGCAGCGCCTCCACCCAGCCGCGGTCGGCGAGTTCGACGATGTACGGCAGCGTGGCGTTGGTGAGCGCGTAGGTCGAGGTGTTGGGCACCGCGCCGGGCATGTTGGCGACGCAGTAGAAGACCGACTCGTGCACCTTGAAGGTCGGTTCGGCGTGCGTGGTCGGACGCGAGTCCTCGAAGCAGCCGCCCTGGTCGATCGCGATGTCGACAAGGACACTTCCGGCCTTCATCCGGGAGACCAGCTCGTTGGTGACCAGCTTCGGCGCCTTGGCGCCCGGCACCAGCACGGCGCCGATCACCAGGTCGGCCTCCAGGCAGGCCTTCTCCAGCTCGAAGGAGTTGGAGACGACGGTCTGGATGCGCGTGCCGAAGACCTTGTCGGCCTCCTTGAGCTTGTTGATGTCCTTGTCGAGCAGGGTCACGTGGAAGCCCATGCCGATGGCGATCTGCGCGGCGTTCCAGCCGGACACGCCGGCGCCGATGACGACCGCGCGGCCGGCCAGCACGCCGGGGACGCCGCCGGGCAGCACCCCGCGGCCGCCGTGGGCGCGCATCAGGTGGTAGGCGCCGACCTGGGTGGAAAGGCGGCCGGCGACCTCGGACATCGGGGCGAGCAGCGGCAGGGCCCGATTGGGCAGCTCGACGGTCTCGTAGGCGATGGCGGTGGTGCCGGACTCCAGCAGGGCGTCCGTGCACTCCTTGGACGCGGCCAGGTGCAGGTAGGTGAAGAGCGTCTGGTCCTTGCGCAGGCGGTGGTACTCCTCCGCGACCGGCTCCTTGACCTTGAGCAGCAGGTCGGCGGCGGCCCAGACCTCGTCGGCGGTGTCCAGGATCTGCCCGCCCGCGGCGATGTACTCGCCGTCCGGGATCGAGGAGCCGACACCTGCGCCGCGCTCGATGACGACCTGGTGGCCGTGGCGCACGAGCTCGTGCACGCCGGCGGGGGTGATGGCCACCCGGAACTCGTTGTTCTTGACCTCGCGGGGGATGCCGACCTTCACGTCGATCACGGTCCTTGGCTCAGAGGGTATGGGGATATCACTACACATACCCGGGCACGCACGGGCACACCGGGAGAGACCGCAGGAGATGGTGCGGCAGAGCCAGTCTAATGAAGGTGTTCCCGCTGTCTAGCCTTCCATTGCATCAATCTTCAGCGGAAGCGGTACGGATTTCGCAGGCGTTAGCTCCATGTTCCGGCTCGGAGTCGCCTTCCGGGGCCTCCTCAGCCAGCATGCGCTCGGCCGTGCCGCGGTGCAGCGCGGCCGACGCGGGGTCGCCGAGACGCTCGTAGGAGTCGGCCAGGCGCAGGTGCAGGGCGGTCTGCAACCGGGTGTCCTCGGCGCGCCGCGCCCACTCCACGGCCTCCCGGCAGGTGCGCAGCGACTCCTCGAGCCGCCCCGCGTACTCCTGCACCCGGCCCAGTTCGCTGAGCGCCCTGGCCTGCGCGGCCACGTCCCCGTCCCTGCGGTGTCCGGCGACGGCCGCGCGCCAGTTGCGCATCGCCTCGCCGTAGCGGCCCGCGTAGGTGTGGGCGGCGCCGATGCGGCCGTAGAGCCGGGCGGCCTCGGGACGCTCGTCGCGGGCGAGGCGCTCGGCGAGGGCACGGCCGTACCAGTCCGCCGCCCGGTCGTAGTCCCCGAGGTCCAGGTGCGCGCCGCCCACGGATTCCATCGCGCGGCCGGTGGCGTAGGGGTCGTTGGCCTCGCGTCCGGCGTCCAGGGCGGCCCGGTAGCGCGCCAGCGCCTCCGTGGTGCGGCCGGTGCGGGCGTCGAGGTCGCCGAGGTTGAGCAGGGCGGCGGCCCGTTCGCGGGGCAGGTTCCGGCGCTCGGCGACGTCGAGGACGAGGTTGTGGATGTCGTAGAGGTCGCCGGCGGCGGCGCGGGTGCCGAAGTGCGCGACCAGGGCCCGCACCAGCTGGGACATCAGCCGCCGGGCCAGGGTGTCCAGCTGTCCGTCGGCCACCGCGAGCCGGGCGGCCGCCAGCAGGGCGGGGCGGCGCAGGCGCAGCCAGTCGGCGGCAACGCGGGGGGTGGGGAAGCGCAGGGGGCGCGGCAGGGCGGCGAGCTTCTCGCGGGACTCGGGGCTGTCGGTCTCGGTGATGGCGCGGCAGGACTGGAGCAGCCGCACGGTCCGCTCCAGCATGCGGGCGCGGGCCAGCTGGAGCTCGGCGGGCCGCTCGTGGTCCTCGGCGAGCCGGCGCAGCTCGCGGTGCAGACAGCCGGGCACCCGGTACTGCGGCAGCGAGGAGCCGACCGAGTGCAGCAGGCCGTGGGCGGCGAAGTCGTCGAGGGTGGTGTGCGCGGCCTCGACCGAGCAGCCGGTGAGGGCGGCGGCGGTGTGCGGGTCGACGAGACCGGCCGGGGCGAGGGCGAGCAGGCGCAGGGTGCGGGCGGCGGTCTGCGGCAGCGCGTCGTGCACCAGCCGCAGCAGCCGGGCGGTGACGGGGGCGGCGCCGGCGTCGGTGTGCAGCTGCTTGGCGAGGTCGGCGACGGCGGCCTTGGGGCGTGCGGCGAGCCAGCCGCCGGCCAGCACCAGCGCGGCGGGCTGGCCCTGGCACTGCTCGGCGAGGCGCTCGGCGGCCCGGGGGTCGACGGTGATGCGCACCGAGCCGGTGAACCGGGACAGCAGTTCCACCCCGGACTTGGTGTCGAGGCCGCCGAGGGTGCAGGGGCGGACGTCGGCGATGCCGGTGAGCGGTCCTGAGGAGACGGCGACGGCCAGGCAGTCGGGGTTGTCCGGGAGCAGGGCGTCGACCTGCTCGGCGTCGGCGGCGTCGTCGAGCAGCAGCACCGCGCGGCGCTCGGCGAGGGCGGTGCGCAGCGCCTCGGCGAGCTCGTCCTCGGGGGCGCCGGCGGGTGCGGGCTCGCCGAGCGCGTCGAGCAGATCGCGGGCGGCGCGTCCGACGGGCACGGGGGTGCCGTCGGGTTCGCCGAGCCGGGTGCGGAGGACCCCGTCGGGGTAGTCGCCGGCGACCTGGCGGACGAGTTCCTCGGCGAGGGCGGAGCGGCCCGATCCGGGCCGTCCGGCGATGAGCAGCACGCGTGCGCGGGGGGCCTTGCGGCCGGAGAGGGTGTCGAGTCCGGCGCGCTCGATGTCGGCGCGCAGTTCCTTCAACTCCCTGGTACGGCCCAGGAATCGACCGTCCGGGTGGGCGCCTCGAGGGAGCCGCACGCCGTTCGGGTCCACCGCCTGATCCGTCACGGGCCACACTCCCGTCCCACCGCACGCGCAAGCCCGCCGGGTCTCCGGTACGGGCGTTTTCCAGAGCCTAGTTCACGCTCTGCGACGTTCCGTGAGGAGCGCGGCGCGGTGGGCGAGACTCCCTCGATCGGATCAACAGATCGTAGGATTCACGCCCCTGGGAGCGCGCAGGGAGCCGTACGGCTGATACCGCCCGGGCCGTACGGCCGGTACCGCCCCGGGGGCCCTACGCCGTCACGCCTCGAACGGCCGGGCCGGCCACGGCGCCTCAGCCGGGCGCAGCGCGTCCAGACCGTCGCCGGAGCGGGCGGCGACCAGCGAAAGCACGCCCACCACCAGGCAGTTGTTGTGCAGGTCACCGGCGAGCACGCCGCGCACCAGCTCGTCGACGGGGACCCGGGCCAGCTCCATGTCGGCCTCCTCGTCCTCCACCGCGAACCGGTCGCCCTCGGCCTCGGACAGCCCCCGGGCCAGGAAGATCCGCACGGCCTCGTCGCAGCCGCCGGGCGTGGTGTAGACGTCGGTCAGCACCCGCCAGTCCTCCGCCTTGACGTGCGCCTCCTCGTACAGCTCGCGCTGGGCGGCGTGCAGCGGGTTCTCGCCGGGCACGTCGAGCAGACCGGCGGGGATCTCCCACAGCTTCTGGCGCACCGGATGCCGGTACTGGCGCAGCACGACGGCCCGGTCCGCGTCGTCGAGGGCGAGGACGGCCACGGACCCCGGGTGGACCTGGTAGTCGCGGTGGACCACGGCGCCCCCGGGCATGACGACCTCGTCGGTGCGCACCGAGGTCTTCTTGCCGACGAAGGGGGTCTGCGTCCCGCGGATCTCCCACTCCTGAGGGGTGTCCTTGATCGTCATGCCTGTCCTTCCGAGCCGATGCGGCGGTACCCGGCCGGCCTGCGAAAAGGCAGCCGGGGCGCGAACCGTTGAAGGTTCGCACCCCGGCAACCGTACAACTGGGTGTGCTACTGCGAGATCTTCCGCTCGACCGCGGCCTTCACCAGCCCGGCGAAGAGCGGGTGCGGGCGGGTCGGACGCGACCGCAGCTCCGGGTGCGCCTGGGTGGCGACCAGGTAGGGGTGCGTGTCACGCGGGTACTCGACGTACTCGACGAGCTTGCCGTCGGGCGAGGTGCCGGAGAACTTGAGGCCCGCCTTCTTCTCCAGCTCCGCGCGGTAGGCGTTGTTCACCTCGTAGCGGTGCCGGTGGCGCTCCTCGACGTACTCCTTGCCGTCGTAGACCTCGCGGACGATGGAGCCCTCGGCCAGCTTGGCCGGGTACATGCCGAGCCGCATGGTGCCGCCCATGTCGCCCTCGCCGGCGACGATGTCGAGCTGCTCCGCCATGGTGGAGATCACCGGGTGGGCGGTGGCCGGGTCGAACTCGGTGGAGTTGGCGTCGGAGATGTCCGCCAGGTTCCGCGCGGCCTCGATGACGATGCACTGGAGGCCCAGGCAGAGACCGAGCAGCGGGATCTTGTTCTCGCGGGCGTACTTGATCGCGCCGACCTTGCCGAGCACACCGCGGTCGCCGAAGCCGCCGGGGATGCAGATGCCGTCGACGTCGGCGAGCTGCGCCTGGGCGCCCGCCGGGGTCTTGCAGTCGTCGGACGTGACCCACTTGATCTTCACGCGGGCCTTGTTGGCGAAGCCGCCGGCGCGCAGCGCCTCGGTCACCGACAGGTAGGCGTCCGGCAGGTCGATGTACTTGCCGACCAGGGCCAGGGTGATCTCGTGGTCGGGGTTGTGCACCCGGTCCAGCAGGTCGTCCCAGGTGGTCCAGTCGACGTCGCGGAACGGCAGGTCCAGCTTGCGGACCACGTACGCGTCCAGGCCCTCGCCGTGCACGGTCTTCGGGATGTCGTAGATCGAGCGGGCGTCGGGGCAGGCGACCACGGCGGCCTCGTCGACGTCGCACATCAGCGAGATCTTCCGCTTGATGGCGGTGGGCACCTCGCGGTCGCAGCGCAGCACGATCGCGTCGGGCTGGATGCCGATGTTGCGCAGCGCCGCCACCGAGTGCTGGGTCGGCTTGGTCTTGAGCTCGCCGGACGGGCCGATGTAGGGAAGGAGAGAGATGTGGACCACGAACACGTTGTCCCGGCCGACCTCGTGCCGCACCTGGCGGACGGTCTCCAGGAACGGCAGCGACTCGATGTCGCCGACCGTGCCGCCGACCTCCGTGATCACGACGTCGACCTCGTCGGTCGCCATGCGCCGGATGCGGTGCTTGATCTCGTTGGTGATGTGCGGGATGACCTGGACGGTGTCGCCCAGGTACTCGCCGCGCCGCTCCTTGGCGATCACCGTGGAGTAGACCTGGCCCGTGGTGACGTTGGCGGAGCCGTCAAGGTCGCGGTCGAGGAAGCGCTCGTAGTGGCCGATGTCCAGGTCGGTCTCGGCGCCGTCGTTGGTGACGAACACCTCACCGTGCTGGAAGGGGTTCATCGTGCCCGGGTCGACGTTGAGGTACGGGTCGAGCTTCTGCATCACGACGCGCAGGCCGCGGGCCTTGAGCAGCATGCCGAGGCTGGAGGCGGTCAGGCCCTTGCCGAGAGAGGAGGCGACACCCCCGGTGACGAAGATGTGCTTGGTCGTCGAAGCTGTGCTGTTTCGGAAAGCAGCGGGCGGCATGGCCAAGAGGGGGCTCCCGTGGTCGCGGTCTGTGGGTGCGGTTCCGGGGTTTCTCGCCCACCGGTCCACGGGCTACCAGCGTATCAGCGCCGCGGGAGGATGGCTCACGGCCACGCTCCGCGCACAAGAGGCCACGCAGCATGTAACACGCACGAGACCCTCACCCGGGGCTCACTCGTTCGGCGGACCCGCGTTGCCGCGAGCGGCACACAGATCATCTACGTGCGTCGTATCCTGCTCGGACACTCGCTGCCGAGCCCGGCCGGCCGAACGGCACCACCCCCGCCCGTAAGTTCCGGAACAACGTGAGCTCGTCAGTTCGTTGAGCGAAGATTGGCGCTTTGCATGCACGGCTGAGCGACTGCTTTGCTTCACAGCTCAACGACGCATTGCAACACCCCCCTTGACCGCACTAGCGACAGCCCCCTCGTGGGGTGACGTGGCCGTTCGACTGGAGATGCACGTGGCCGGGCGCATCGAAGACTACGCACTCATCGGAGACATGCAGACCGCAGCGCTGGTCTGCCGGGACGGCACGGTCGACTGGCTGTGCCTGCCGCGCTTCGACTCGCACGCCATCTTCGCCGGGCTGCTGGGAACCGAGGAACACGGCTTCTGGCGGCTGGGCCCCGCGCACGCCGACGACGCGGAGCCGCCCGCGGCGACCCGGCGGCACTACCGGGGCGACTCCCTGATCCTGGTATCCGAGTGGGACACCCCCCGCGGCACGGTCCGCGTGACGGATTTCATGCCCCCGCGCGACGGCGCCCCGCAGCTCATCCGCATCGTGGAAGGCGTCTCGGGCCGCGTCCCCATGCGCTCGACCCTGCGCATGCGCTTCTCCTACGGCCGGGTGGTGCCGTGGGTGCACCGGCACGAGGGCCGTACCGTCGCCGTGGCCGGCCCGGACTCGGTGTGGTTCGACACCGACGCCGAGACCTACGGCGAGGAACTGACCACGTACTCGGACTTCACGATCGCGCCCGGCGACCGTGTGGCGTTCACCATCTCCTGGGAGCCCTCGCACAAGCGGCCCCCGGCGCTGCCCGAGCCCGAGCAGTCCCTGGAGGCCACCGAGGACTTCTGGCGCGAGTGGGTCGAGCACTGTACGTACCACGGCCCCTACCGTGAGGCCGTGATCCGCTCCCTGATCACGCTGAAGGCCCTCACCTACGCCCCGACCGGCGGGATCGTCGCCGCGCCCACGACCTCGCTGCCCGAGGACATCGGCGGCGTCCGCAACTGGGACTACCGCTACACCTGGCTGCGGGACGCGGCGATCACCCTGTCCTCGCTGCTGCGCACCGGCTACCGCGAGGAGGCCCGCGCCTGGCGCGAGTGGCTGCTGCGCGCGGTGGCCGGCGACCCGGAGAACCTCCAGATCATGTACGGCATCGCCGGCGAGCGCGAGCTCGGCGAGGCGGAGCTGGACTGGCTGCCCGGCTACGAGGCCTCCGCCCCCGTCCGGGTCGGCAACGGCGCGGCCCACCAGCTCCAGCTGGACGTGTACGGCGAGGTCACCGAGGCGCTGCACCTGGCCCACATGACCGGCCTCGCACGCAACGACTACGCCTCGCTGCTCCAGCTGAAGCTGATCAGCTACCTGGAGAAGCACTGGCAGGAGCCCGACGAGGGCATCTGGGAGGTGCGCGGCCCGCGCCGCCACTTCGTGCACTCCAAGGTGATGGCCTGGGTCGCCGTCGACCGCACCATCAAGCTGATCGAGTCCGGCGACGCCGACGGCCCGCTGGAGCGCTGGAAGGAACTGCGCGACGACATCCACCGCGAGGTCTGCGAGAAGGGCTACGACAAGGAGCGCAACACCTTCACCCAGTCCTACGGCTCCAAGGAGCTGGACGCCTCCCTGCTGCTGATCCCGCAGGTGGGCTTCCTGCCGCCGGACGACAAGCGGGTGATCGGCACCGTCGAGGCGATCCAGCGTGAGCTGTCCACCTCCGACGGGTTCATCCTGCGCTACCCGACCGAGGGCAAGGAGGAGGGCGTCGACGGCCTGCCCGGCGACGAGGGCGCGTTCCTCGCCTGCTCGTTCTGGATGGCCGACGACCTGGCCATGATCGGCCGCGTGGACGAGGCGCGGAAGCTGTTCGAGAAGCTGCTGTCGCTGCGCAACGACCTCGGGCTGCTGGCGGAGGAGTGGGACCCGCGCCTGAAGCGCCAGGTGGGCAACTTCCCGCAGGCCTTCAGCCACGTGCCGCTCATCGACACGGCCCTGCGCCTGACGGCGTCGGGGGCGTACGCGGGCTGACCGCGCCGCCTCCGCTTCGGCCCCCGTCCCCGGCCGGTCCGGGTGCGGGGGTCCGTCCGTGCGGGCCGGGCGTGTGACGGGGACGCGCCCCCGGGTACCGTCCGCTGCATGAGCACCGCCGGCACTCCCCCGCCCACAGGCATCACCGTGCAGCGCGCCCTGGAGCTGCCGGGGCTGCGCGGCGGCCTTCCCGAGGTCGTCGCCTGCGCGGAGCGGCTGGGGCGCACGGTGCGCTGGGTGCACGCGGGCGAGGTGCCCCACATCGCCTCCCTGCTCAAGGGCGGCGAACTGCTGCTGACCACCGGCTACGGACTGGGCACGCGCCCGGCCGACCAGCGGGCGTTCGTGCGCACGCTGGCCGAGCGGGGCATCGCGGCCCTGGTGGTCGAGCTGGGCCCGCGCTTCACGCGGCTGCCCGCCGCCCTGGTCGACGCGGCCCGCTCCGCCGGACTGCCGCTGGTGCAGCTCCACCGCGAGGTGCCGTTCGTCACGGTCACCGAGGAGATCCACACCGAGATCGTCAACGGGCACTACGCGCTGCTCCAGCGCGCGGAGGAGGTGCACCGGCGCTGCACCGAGGCGCTGCTCGGCGGTGGGGGCGTGCCGCAGGTCCTGGAGATCCTCGCCGGGTTCACCGGCAATCCGGTGTTCCTGGAGACCACCGACGGACGGCTGCTGTACGCGGCCGGCGAGGGCCCCGAGGGCGCCGAGCCGCTTCAGGTGTGGGAGGGGCTGCGCGAGCGGCAGCGCGACGACCCGCCGGCCGGCACGGTTCTGGTGGACGTGCCCGGCGGGGGCCCGGGCAGCGGCGGCGTCCGGGCGCGGCTGGTGCTGCTGCCGGTGCGCAGCGCGCCGCAGCCGGTGCACCGGATGGCGGCGGAGCGGGCGGCGGGCGTCCTCGCCCTGGTGCTGATGCAGGCCCGCCAGGAGGAGGAGCTGGCGGCGCGCGGCCGCGGCGACTTCCTCACCGACCTCGCCGAGGGCCGGGTCGGCGCGGAGGACGCGCCCGCGCAGGCCAGGGTGCTGGGCTTCAAGCCGGGGCCGGGGCCGCTGCTGCCGGTGGTCATGCGGCTCGGCGACACGCTGTCCCCGCTGAACGGCGGCTGGGCGGTGCTGGCCCGCGCGGTGGGCGAGGAGCTGTCCTCGCTCGGCGTGCCGGTGCTGCTGGGCGTGCGGCCGGTCGAGGGACGGGTGCCGCTGCTGCTCGCGCTGCGCGCGGAGAAGGACCGTCCGTCCGTCGCGGACCGGGTGGCCGCCGCGCTGCGCGCCGGGGTGGAGCGCGCGGGCATGCTGCGGCCGGGCGGACGGCCGCCCGTGGTGGTGGTCGGGCCGGCCGGCGGCTGGGCGGCGGTGCCGACGGGGCTGCGGCACGCGGTGGAGACGGCGACGGCGGCGCAGGGGCTGCCGGAGCGGCCCTGGTACGACGCCCGGCGGCTGGACATCGACCTGCTGCTGTGGCGGCTGCGCGACCATCCGGACCTGGCGGACTTCGTGGACCGGGCGATCGGCCCGGTCCTGGCTCACGACCGCCGCTCGCGGCCCGCCCTGCTGCCGACCCTGGAGACCTATCTGGCGCACGCCGGCCGCAAGGCGGAGACCGCGCGGGAACTGCACCTGAACCGTCAGACGCTCTACAACCGGCTCGCGCGCATCGGGGAGTTGCTGGGCGCCGACCTCGACGACCCGCAGACGGTCCTGACACTGAGCCTGGCGCTACGGGCCCGACGGCATGTGCCGTGACCGCGGCAGCGTGCTGCCGACAGCTGACCGCGTGCTGACGGCTGTCGGCCGCGTGATGGCCGACAGCCGTCCGCACGCCGCCCAACTGGCCTCGTGCTGACGGCTGCCAGCCGCGTGGTGACGGCCGCTGGCCCTGCGCTGACGGCTGCCGGCCCCTTGCTCACAACTGCCGGCCGCGTGCTGACGCCGTAGACCCCGGTCGGTCTACTGCCGACCACATGCCGCCCGGCCGCCGGCCTCCGCCGTCGCCTGTCGGCCGCGTGCGGACGGCCGCCGACCCGCGCTGACGACAACTGGCCTCGTGCTGACGGCCACTGGCCTGCTGACGGCTGCCGGCCCTTGCTCACAACTGCCGGCCGCGTGCTGACGCCGCAGGCCCCGTGCGGTCTACTGCCGACCACATGCCGCCCGGCCGCCGGCCTCCGCCGTCGCCTGTCGGCCGCGTGCAGACGGCCGCCGACCCGCGCTGACGACAACTGGCCTCGTGCTGACGGCCACTGGCCTGCTGACGGCTGCCGGCCCTTGCTTTCAACTGCCGGCCGCGTGCTGACGCCGCAGGCCCCGTGCGGTCGACTGCCGGTCCCGTGCCGTCGGCCGCCGGCCTCGCGCTCACGGCCGTCGGCTGTCGGCCACGTGCCGTCGGCCGCGCCGACCACGCGTTCCCGACAGCCGACCCCGAGCTGCCGACAAGTGGCCCCGTGCCGTCGGCCACCGTGTTCAGGTCAGCGGGCGGGGCTGGGTCAGCTCGTCGTAGACGGCGAGGACCTGGGCGACCGTCTGGTCCTCGGTCGGCCAGGTCGCGGCCTGGCGTACACCCCGCCGCACGAGCGCCTCGCGGTGCTCCGGGTGCTCGAGGAGCCGGGTCACGGCGTCGGCGAGGGCACGCGCGTTGCCCTGCGGTACGAGTTCCGCGGCGTCGCCGACGAGTTCGGGGAGGGAGCCGACCCGGGAGGCGACGAGCGGCACGCGCGCGTGCAGGGCCTCCTGGGCGAACGTCGACCGCGCCTCCTCGCCGCGGCAGGGCAGCACGGCCACGTCGGCCGCGGCGAGCAGGTCGGAGGCGTCCTCGCGCCGGCCGAGCAGCCGCACCGGCAGGTCCCGCGCCTCGACGGCGCGCCGCAGTTCGGCGTGCAGCGGCCCCTCCCCCGCGATCACCACCAGCGGCGCCGGGTCGAGGCGCTGCCAGGCGTGCGCGGCGTCCACCAGCACGTCATGGCCCCGGTGCCGCTCCAGGGAGCCGACGGCGACGATCAACGGGCGGTCCACGGCGCCGAGTTCGGCGCGCACCTTGGGCCGCCGCCGCTCCGCCTCCTCCGACGCCGGCGCGCTGCGGGGGCCCGGCAGGGAGACCGCGGCCAGCCGGGCGTCCCGCGCCCCGCTGCGGCGCGCGCGGTCCACCAGCGCGGAGGTCGTCCCCAGCACCACGGTGGCGGCCCGTACGACCCGTCGCTCCAGCACGCGCAGGAAGTGCGCGCGGGGGCCCTCGGCGTACGCCCGGTCGTGCCAGGTGACGACGAACGGGGTGCCGCGCCCGCTGAGCGCCAGTGACGTGCGGAACGAGGCGTGCAGTCCGTGCGCGTGCACCAGGTCGGCGCCCGAGCAGGCGGCGCGCAGCGCGGCCACCGAACCGGGGTCGCTGCTGCGCGGCACGTGCACCAGCTCCGCGCCGACGCCGGTGAAGCCGTAGGCGCCGTCCGCCTCCTCGGGGGCGCACACCGTCACCCGCACGCCCCGTGCCACGAGCCCGGCGGCCAGCGAGCGTACGTGCGCGCCGCCGGCGGCGTTGCCGCCGCCCAGCACCTGCACGGTGCGCAGTGGCGGCCGGCCGTGCGGTGCGTGGCTGCTCACGGGGGTCACGTGGCCGGGCTCCTGGTTCGGGTCGGACGGTCACGACGAACGTACCGAAGGATCCCGCGGAGGGGTGGCCCGCGCGGCGTCCTCCGCGTACACCGTCAAGCATGCCAGCACGCACGGCAGTTCCGGGAAACGCGCGGGCGTACGCCGGGGGTCCACACGGGACGGCACATCACCCGTAAGGATGACGGAAGGTCCCCGTCCGGCAGGGTCAGGCGTCCGCCCGGGCCGCCGCGAGCAGCTCCTCCGCGTGCGCCCGCGCCGTCTCGGAGTCCTCCTGGCCGGCCAGCATCCGCGACAACTCCCGTACGCGGTCCTCGCCTTCGAGCACCTTCACGCCGGACCGGGTGACCGAGCCGTCGTCGGTCTTCTCCACCAGCAGCTGCCGGTCGGCGAACGCGGCCACCTGCGGCAGGTGCGTGACGACCACGACCTGCGCCTTCTTCGCGAGCCGTGCCAGCCGCCGCCCGATCTCCACCGCCGCCTTGCCGCCGACGCCCGCGTCCACCTCGTCGAAGAGGTACGTCGGCACCGGGTCGGTCCCCGCGAAGACGACCTCCACCGCCAGCATCACGCGCGACAGCTCACCGCCCGAGGCGCCCTTGGCGATCGGCCGGGGCGGCGCCCCGGGGTGCGGGGCCAGCAGCAGCTCGACCTCGTCCACGCCCGACGGACCGTACGCCACCGTGCGCCCGTTCACCTCGACACCGTCGGGGTCCTCGGTCTGCCGGATCTCGAACGAGACGCGCGCGTGCGGCATCGCGAGCGACGCCAGCTCCTCCGTCACGGCCGCCGCGAACCGCTCCGCCGCCTCCGCCCGCGCCTGGGACAACTCCTGCGCCAGCGCGCCCAGTTCGACGCGGAGTGCGTCTCGTTCCGCGGTCAGCTCGCCGATCCGCTCGTCGTCGCCCTCCAGTTCGGTGAGGCGCGTGGCGCTCTGCTCCGCCCAGGCCAGCACCGCGGCGACGTCCTCGCCGTACTTGCGGGTCAGCGCGGTCAGCGCCGCCCGGCGCTCCTCCACCGCCGCCAGCCGCAGCGGGTCCGCGTCCAGGTCGTCGGCGTAACCGGCCAGCTCGCCCGCGACGTCACGCAGCAGGATGCCGATCTCGCCGATCCGGTCGGTCAGCGCGGCCAGCGCCGGGTCGTGCGCCCGCACGGCCTCCAGCGCCCGCTGGGCGCCCGCGACGAGCGTCCCCGCGTCCACGCCCTCGGGGTCCTCCGGATTGCCCGCCAGCGCGGCGTGCGCGACCGCGGCGGCCGACGCCAGCGCCTCGGCGTGCCCGAGCCGCTCCGCCTCCTCCGCCAGTTCCGTGTCCTCGCCGGCCCGCGGCTCGACCGCGGCGATCTCCTCGAGACCGAAGCGCAGCAGGTCGGCCTCCTGGGCCCGCTCCCGCGCGCGGGTGGTGATCTCCTCCAGCTCCGCGGCGACCGCCCGCAGCCGCTTGTACGCCTCCGCGTACTTGCCGAGCGGCACGGCGACCGCGTACCCGGCGTACCGGTCGAGCGCCTGGCGCTGCCGGGACAGCTTCAGCAGGCCCTGCTGGTCGCTCTGCCCGTGCACGGCCACCAGGTCGTCGGCGAGTTCCGCGAGCAGCCCCACGGGCACGCTGCGTCCGCCCAGGTGGGCGCGGGACCGCCCCTCGGCCGAGACGGTACGGCTGACCAGCAGCGTCCCCTCGTCGAGCTCGGCCCCGGCCTCCTCGGCGCGCACCACGGCCGGCGAGCCCTCGGGCACGGCGATCCGTCCCTCGACCACGGCGTTGCGCGCGCCGATGCGCACCAGGGCCGCGTCCGCGCGCCCGCCGAGCAGCAGGCCCAGGCTGGTGACCACCATGGTCTTGCCCGCACCCGTCTCACCGGTGACGGCGGTGAAGCCGGGCGACAGCTCCACCACAGCGTCGTCGATGACACCGAGCGACCGTATCCGCATCTCTTCAAGCACGGACACGACCATACGAGGTCGACGCCGGGGAGTGCGACCGCCCCGCCCTTGTCACCCGGCCGAGTGGAAGCGCCCCTCCAGGGGCGCGGGACTGCATCGACATGCGGCTCCGCCGCGTGGGCGCGCGCGACGGCTACTGCGGCGCCCCCCGCCACCCCGACACGGGCAACGCGAACTTCGCCACCAGCCGGTCGGTGAACGAAGCGTGATGCAGCCGGGCCAGCCGTACCGGCACGGCCCCCCTCCGCACCTCCACCCGAGCCCCCGCGGGCAGCTCGACGGTCCGCCGCCCGTCGCACCACAGCACCCCCGGCGGCACATGCGGCAGCACCTCCACCGCCAGAACGGAGTTCGGAGACGTCACCAACGGCTTCGCGAACAACGCGTGCGCGCTGATCGGCACCATCAGCAAGGCCTCGACCTCCGGCCACACCACGGGCCCGCCCGCGGAGAACGCGTACGCGGTGGACCCGGTCGGCGTGGCGCACACGATGCCGTCGCAGCCGAACCCGGTCACCGGCCGGCCGTCGATCTCCAGGACGACCTCCAGCATCCGCTCGGCGGACACCTTCTGCACGGCCGCCTCGTTCAGCGCCCAGTCGGTGTGCACGATGTCGCCGTTGCGGTGCACGACGACGTCGACGGTCATCCGCTCCTCGACCTCGTACGCCCGGCTCACCACCCGGTCGACGACCTTCTCCAGATCGTCCCGCTCGGCCTCGGCGAGGAATCCCACGCTGCCGAGGTTGACGCCGAGCATCGGCACCCCGGAGGCGCGGGCGAACTCGGCGCCGCGCAGCAGCGTGCCGTCACCGCCGAGGACGATCAGCAGCTCGCAGTCGTCCAGGCACTGCGGGGTGGCCTCCTTGACCGTCTCCACGTCGTCCGGGAGCGGCAGGTCGCGGGCCTCCTCCTCCAGCACCCGCACCCCGAGACCGGAGCGCAGCAGGCCCTTGACCACGAGTTCGGCGCTGCGGATGGCCGCGGCCCGCCCGGTGTGGGCCAGCAGGAAAACAGTACGAGCACGGTTCTGTGTCAACGCGGCCCCTCCGCCACAGCACGGTCAACGTCGGCCGGGTCCAGTTCCGGTGCCCCGGCCCGCAGCCACAGGAAGTATTCGACATTCCCGGAGGGCCCGGGCAGCGGACTCGCCGTCACACCCTTCGCCCCGAGCCCCAGCTCCCAGGCCTTGGCGGCCACCCCCCGGACGGCCTCGGCGCGCAGCTGCGGGCTGCGGACGACACCGCCGCTGCCCAGCCGCTCCTTGCCCACCTCGAACTGCGGTTTCACCATCATCACCAGATCGGCGTCCGGCGTCACGCACCGCTTCAGAGCGGGCAGCACCAGTCCGAGCGGGATGAACGACAGATCCCCCACGACAAGATCCACTGGCTCCCCATCGATGGCCTCGAGCGTCAACTCCCGTACGTTCGTACGGTCCTTGACGGTCACGCGTTCATCCTGCCGAAGAGACCACGCGAGTTGTCCGTATCCGACGTCCACCGCGACCACGTGTGCGGCGCCCGCCCGCAGCAGCACATCGGTGAAACCGCCCGTGGAGGCGCCGGCGTCGAGCGCGCGGCGGCCCTTGACGACAAGACCTCGCGGCACGAAGGCGTCCAGCGCCCCGGCCAGTTTGTGACCCCCGCGGGAGACGTAGTCGGGGTCGCCGGCGTCCTCGGCGACCACGATCGCGGCCGCGGTCTCCACCTGGGTGGCGGGCTTGGTGGCCACCGTCCTGCCCACGCTGACCCGCCCGGCGGCGATCAGCTGGCTGGCGTGTTCGCGCGAGCGCGCCAGCTTGCGGCGGACCAGCTCCGCGTCGAGACGGCGGCGTGCGACTCCTGCCACGTTCGGTTCAGCTCCTGTGTCCTTGTGCCGGCGGGGGCCCCGGGCGGGTGTCGAGCGCGGTGAGCGCGTCGCGCAGCCCCCGGTGTACATCCTCGTACACCTCGAGGTGGCCGTCGGTGGTGAGGTGGTCGGCGTCGGCCAGCCGCTCCACATGGGCGTCGACCTCGGCGTTCCCGGTCGGGGTGCGCGGCACGCCCAGGGGAGCGGGTCCGGCGGGCCCGTCCTGCGGGGCGCCGGTGTCCGCCTCCGTGTCCGGCTCCGTGTCCGCCGCCTGCGGCACTGCGTCGTTCATGCCCCGACGCTACCGCGAACGGCTGGGGTACCGTCGTGCGCGATGGCCACGATCGAGGAGTGCCGTGCGGCACTCGACAAGCTTTCGGACAGCATGGGACGCGCCGAGGGCGACGTCCGTGCGGCGGCGTCCATGGAGCGGTCGGTCAGCTGCCACATCACCGACCTGGACGTGACCTTCGCCGGACGGCTCACCGGCGGCCGGATCGACGTGCGGGACACCTTCCCCGGCCCGCCGCGCGAGAAGGCGCAGATCCGGCTCGCCATGACGGGCGACGACCTGGTGGCCCTGGTCGGCGGGGAGCTGCACTTCGCCCGGGCCTGGGCCTCGGGGCGGGTACGGCTCGAGGCGGGCCTGCGCGACCTGTTCCAGCTGCGGAAGCTCCTGTAGCGCCTCGGACCCTGTCGGCCTCAGACCGTCGACGCCTCCGCCCTGCCGGCCTCCGCCTTCGCTCGGGACGCCCGCGCCGCCGGCACCACCAGCGGGGTGCCCGTCTCGGGGTCGTCGATGACCTGGCAGCGCAGCCCGAACACCTCCTCCACCAGCTCGGCGGTGACGATGTCCTTCGGCGCGCCCTGGGCGACGACCCGGCCCTCGCGCAGGGCGACGAGATGGGTGGCGTACCGGGCGGCGTGATTGAGGTCGTGCAGCACGGCGACGAGGGTGCGGCCCTGCTCCTCGTGCAGGTCGGCGCACAGGTCGAGCACGTCGATCTGGTGCTGGATGTCCAGGTAGGTGGTCGGCTCGTCGAGCAGCAGCAGCGGCGTCTCCTGGGCCAGCGCCATGGCGATCCACACGCGCTGCCGCTGCCCTCCGGACAGCTCGTCGACGTACCGCTCCGCGAGGCCCGCGACGCCGGTGCGGGCCATGGACTCCTGGACGACCCGCTCGTCCTCGGAGGACCACTGGCGCAGCAGGCTCTGGTGCGGGTAGCGGCCACGCGCGACCAGGTCGCCGACGGTGATGCCGTCGGGCGCGATGGACGACTGGGGCAGCAGGCCGAGGGTGCGGGCGACCTTCTTGGCGGGCAGGGAGTGGATGGCCTGCCCGTCCAGCAGCACCCGGCCCTCGGTGGGCTTCAGCATGCGGGACAGGGCGCGCAGCAGGGTGGACTTGCCGCAGGCGTTGGGGCCGACGACGACCGTGAAGGAGTGGTCCGGTATCTCCACCGACAGCTGTTCGGCGATGACCCGCTGGTCGTAGGCCAGAGTGACGTTCTCGGCGGACAGGCGGTTCACGGTGCTCCTTCGGGTGTTCTTCTTCTCGGCGCCGCTCATATCCGGCCCGCCCTGCGCTCGGTGACCAGCAGCCACAGCAGGTAGACGCCGCCGAGCACGCCGGTGACCACGCCCACGGGCAGCTGCTCGGCGCCGAACGCCCGCTGCGAGAGGACGTCGGCGAGGACCAGCAGGGCGGCGCCCATGCACATCGAGGCGACCAGGTTCGGTCCGGGCGAACGGGTCAGGCGCCGGGCGAGCTGCGGCGCGGTGAGCGCGACGAAGCTGACCGGTCCCGCGGCGGCGGTCGCGGACGCGGTGAGCAGCACGGCGCACAGCATCAGCACCAGCCGCATCCGCTCGACGCGCACGCCGAGGGCGTTGGAGACGTCGTCGCCCATCTCCGTCATGCGCAGCGCGCGGGAGTTGGCGAGAACGACCGGGACGAGGACGGCGCACAGCGCGAGCAGCGGCCATACCTGCTTCCAGTCACGCCCGTCGAGGGACCCGGTCATCCACACGACCGCGCGGGCCGCGTCGACGATGTCGGACTTGGTGAGCAGATAGCCGTTGACCGCCGTGACGACCGCGGAGACGCCGATGCCGACCAGCACCAGCCGGTAGCCGTGCACGCCCCGCTTCCAGGCGAGGACGTAGATGGCGGTGCCGGTGAGCAGGCCGCCGGCGAGCGCGCCGAGGGCCACCTGGTTGGCGGTGCCGGAGAACAGCACGATCATGGTGAGCGCGCCGGCCGTGGCGCCCTGGCCGAGGCCCAGGATGTCGGGGCTGCCCAGCGGGTTGCGGGAGATGGACTGGAACAGGGCGCCGCCGATCCCGAGGGAGGCGCCGACGAGCAGCCCGACCAGGACCCGCGGCAGCCGCAGTTCGGTGACGATGAACTCCTGCCCCTCGTCGCCCTGGCCGACCAGGGTGGTCAGCACGTCGGAGGCGGACATCGGGAAGTCGCCGGTGCCGATGAGCACCACGCTCGCGCCGAGCGCCAGCAGCATCAGCAGCACGACGACGGTGAGGGCACGCACGTCCAGCCGGACCGAGAGGCCGCCGGGGACGCGCACCGCACGGGTGGTCTTCACAGCTGGGCCGTCCTCCGCCGTCGTACGAGAAGAATG
Source organism: Streptomyces lusitanus (assembly GCF_042647945.1). Taxonomy (NCBI): domain Bacteria; kingdom Bacillati; phylum Actinomycetota; class Actinomycetes; order Kitasatosporales; family Streptomycetaceae; genus Streptomyces; species Streptomyces lusitanus. The sequence continues at coordinate 5,655 of NZ_JBHRWL010000029.1, read as the reverse complement.
AACACCGGGCCGCCGATGATCGCGGTGACGATGCCCACCTGCAGTTCGGCGGGCCGGGCCACGACCCGGCCGAGCACGTCCGCGCCGAGCAGCAGCACCGGCGACAGGACCGCCGCGTACGGCAGGATCCAGCGCTGGTCGGGTCCGGTGAAGGAGCGCACCACGTGCGGCACCATCAGGCCGACGAAGACGATCGGCCCGCACGCGGCGGTCGCGGCGCCGCTCAGCATCGTCGCGACCAGCATGGACAGCGCGCGGGTGCGGTTGAGGTCGGCGCCGAGCGCCTTGGCGGTGTCGTCGCCCATGCCCATGGCGTTCAGCGGCCGGGCGAGCAGCAGCGCCAGCACGCTGCCGACGACCAGGAACGGCACCACCTGCATGACGGCCTCGTCGCTGCCGGAGGAGAGCGAGCCCACCGTCCAGAAGCGCATCCGGCCGAGTGCGGCGTCGTCGAGGATCATCACAGCCTGGAGATAGCCGTAGAGCGCGGCGCTGATCGCGGTGCCGGCGAGCACCAGCCGTACCGGGGTGGCGCCCCGGCGGCCGCCGAGGAACCACACCACCGCGCCGACGGCGGCCGCCCCGCAGAACGCGAACCACACATATCCGGACAGGGAGGTGACGCCGAAGAAGGTGATGGCGGTGACGACCGCGGCGGACGCGCCCGCGTTCAGGCCGAGGAGTCCCGGGTCGGCCAGCGGGTTGCGGGTCAGCGCCTGGAGCACGGCCCCGGCGAGACCGAGGGCGGCGCCGGCGAGCAGACCCAGCAGGGTGCGGGACAGCCGGTCGGACACGACCGTGTCGGCGTAGGTGCCCGACGCGTCGAACAGTCCGTGCCACACCTGCCCCAGGGACAGTTCCTTCGCGCCGACCGCGATGCTCGCCAGCGCGACGAGCACCAGGACCGCGAGGGACACGAGCAGACCGGCCGCGCGTATCGCCCGGCGGCCGGGGAGCGCGGAGGCGGTCTCCGCGCGCTGTTCGGGGGGACTCTCGACCAACACCCGGTTAGGTTAGCCTATCCTCCCATTGGATCAAGCTCCGGTGGCCCGGCGGGCCGTCACAGACCCAGCCGCGCCAGCGCCTTGTCCGCGTCCAGCCCGCACGCCTCCTCGCCGGCCGCCGTCCAGGCCGCCGCGCACAGCGCCCGCAGGCCGTCCACCGGGGCGCCGTCCCCGTCCAGCTCCAGCCGCCCGGCGCCGGCCGACGCCGTCCACCCGCCGCACCGGAACCCGCCGCCGGCCCCGGCGACCTCCGGCTGACCGGTCAGCAGCCCCCGCAGGTCGGCGTCCACGTACGTCGGCCGGTGCCGCGGCGGCGCCGCGAGGAGCTGCGCGCCGCCGGTCACCCCGGTGAGCACCAGCAGCGAGTCCACCCCGCCGTTGAACGCCCCCTCGATGTCCGTGTCCAGCCGGTCCCCCACCACCAGCGGCCGCTCGGCGCCCGTCCGCAGGATCGTCTCCCGGTGCATCGGCGGCAGCGGCTTGCCCGCCACCTGCGGCTCGGCGCCGGTGGCGATCCGTACGACCTCCACCGCCGCGCCGTTGCCCGGCGCGATGCCCCGGCCGCTGGGGATCGTCAGGTCGGTGTTGGACGCGAACCACGGCACCCCGCGCGCCACCGCGTAGCACGCCTCGGCGAAACGGCCCCACGCCAGCTCCGGGCCGCCGTACCCCTGCACGACCGCCGCCGGGTCGTCGTCCGCCGACTCCACCGGCACCAGCCCGCGCTCGCGCAGCGCCACCCGCAGGCCCTCGCCGCCCACGACGAGCACCCGGGAGCCCTGCGGCACCTGGTCGGCGATGAGCCGCGCCACCGCCTGCGCGGAGGTGATGACGTCACCGGCCTCGGCGGGTATGCCCAGCTCGGTCAGGTGCGCGGCGACGGCGTCGGGCGTGCGCAGCGCGTTGTTGGTCACGTAGGCGAGACGCATGCCGCCGTCCCGCGCCGTGGCGAGGGAGGGGACCGCGTGCCCGATGGCCTCACCGCCCGCGTACACCACTCCGTCGAGGTCGAGCAGCGCCGTGTCGTACGCCTCGCTCAGGGCCTGCCCACTGCCCTCGGGCCTCGTCCTGACGCTCCGGCTCATTCCGCATCGCTCCTCGTTCGACGGCTTTCCCCCGATCATCCCTCATGGGGCCGACACCCGTACGATGCCGGGATGAACACTGCAGGTCACTCGAGCGCGACGGCGCCCCGGGGGCTGGAACTCACCCCGTTCCGCGGCCTTCGGTACGACCCCGACCGGGTCGGCAGCCTGGCCGCCGTGACATCCCCGCCCTACGACGTCGTGGTCCGCCCCGACGGCCTGCACCACCTTCAGTCCGCCGACCCCTACAACATCGTCCGCCTGATCCTGCCCGAGGCCGGCACGCCCGCGGAGCGCAACGCCCAGGCCGCCGAGACGCTCCGCCGCTGGCGCGCCGAGGGCGTCCTCATCCCCGACCCGGAACCCGGCCTGTACGTCTACGAGCAGCGCGACGGCGACGGCCTGGTGCAGCGGGGCGTGATCGGCGCGCTGCGCGTCTCCGGCCCCGAGGAGCGGCTGGTGCTGCCGCACGAGGACGTCATGTCGCACATCGTCGCGGACCGCGCGGACCTGATGCGGGCGACCAGCGCCAACCTGGAACCCCTGCTCCTCACCTACCGGGGCGACGACGGCACGGCGGTGGGCACGGCCGCCCTGATCGAGCGCACGGCAGAGCGGCCCGCGCTTCTCGCGACGACCACCGAGGACGGCGTCCACCACCGCCTGTGGTCCGTCACCGACCCCGCCGACCTGGCGGTGATCGGCGGCGAACTGTCAGCCCACCAGGCCCTGATCGCCGACGGCCACCACCGCTGGGCGACCTACCGCCGTCTGCGCGCGGAGCACCCCTCCCCCGGCCCCTGGGACCACGGCCTGGTCCTGCTGGTCGACACGGCCCGCTATCCGCTGCGGGTCCGCGCCATCCACCGCCTGCTGCACGGCCTGCCGGTCCCCGAGGCCGTCCGGGCGCTGGACGGCTCGTTCCGCGTCCGCCGCCTGGACGTGCCGCTGCCGCAGGCGATGGACGCGCTGGCCGAGGCGGCGGCGCAGGGCAACGCGTTCCTGCTCACCGGGGCCGACGACGCCTTCCACCTCGTCGACCGGCCCGACCCCGCGCTGCTGGACCGCACGGTGCCCGGTGACCGCCCGGCCGCCTGGCGCACCCTGGACGCGACGGTCCTGCACGCCACGCTCCTCGACCATGTCTGGCGCGTCCCCGACGACCCCGCCCACATCGCGTACATCCACGACACGGCGGCCACGGTGGACAAGGCCCGGCGCGACGGCGGTACGGCGGTGCTGATGCACGCCGTGCACGAGGACGTCGTACGCGACCTCGCCCGCCAGGGGGTGACGATGCCCCGCAAGTCGACGTCGTTCGGCCCGAAGCCGGCGTCGGGCCTGGTGCTGCGGGCGCTGGACCTCTGAGCGCCCCGGACACACGAAAAGGGGCGGACCCCGGCTGGTCGCCGGGGTCCGCCCCTTTCATGTCATGTGCGTGGCTGCCACGCGGACGTCAGTCCTTGTGGTCGTCGTCGTCCTGCGCGGCCTGGCCGGCGCGGTCGGCGCCGTCCTGGTCCTCGTCCTCGTCCTCCACAAGGGCGTCCATGAACTCCACGCCCTCCAGCTCGGCCAGCCGGTCGGAGGCGTCGGTGCTGCCGTCCCGGTCGGCCTCGACGGCCTTGGCGAACCACTCACGCGCCTCACCCTCACGGCCGGCCGCGAGCAGCGCGTCGGCGTACGCGTACCGCAGACGCGCGGTCCACGGCTGCACGGAGTTCGACGCCAGCTCGGAGCTCTGCAGGGTGACGATGGCCGCGTCCAGCTGGCCCATGTCGCGCCGGGCGCCCGCCGCGACGAGCCGCATCTCGACCTGGCCGGCCTTGTCCAGCTTCTGCACCTCGGGGGCGCCGGCCATGTCCAGCGCCTTCTCCGGCCGTCCGAGACCGCGCTCGCAGTCCGCCATCAGCGGCCACAGCTCCACGGTCCCGGTCATCCGCCGCGCGGCCCGGAACTCGGCGAGCGCCTCGGCGTACTTCTGCGTCGCGTACGCGGCGAACCCGGCGGCCTCCCGCACGGCGGCCACGCGCGAGGCGAGCCGCAGGGCGATACGGGAGTAGGCGTAGGCGCGCTCGGGCTCCTCGTCGATGAGCCGGGCGACCATCACCAGGTTCTTGGCGACGTCCTCGGCGAGCGTCTTGGGCAGGCTCTGGAGCTCCTGCCGGACGTCCTTGTCGATCTCGTCGCCGGTGACGTCCTCGGGGATCGGCAGCCGCTTGATGGGCTCGCGGTCACGGTCCCGCTCGTCACGGAACCGGCCGCCGCCCTGGCGGTCGTCGCGCCCACGGAACCCACCGGGACGGCCGCCCCGGTCGTCGCGCCGCGGCCCACGTCCGCGCGAGTCGCGGTCGTCACGTCCGCGGAAGCCGCCCCGGTCGCCCCGGTCACGGTCGTCGCGCCGGAAGCCGCCGCCACGCGAGTCGCGGTCGCCGCCCCGGGAGTCGGTACGGCTGTCGCCACCGCGACGGAAGCCGCCACGGTCGCGATCGCGGTCGCGGTCACCGCGCTCGGGGCGGTCGTCCCGGCGGAAACCGCCCCGGTCGCCCCGGTCGCCACGGTTGTCGTCGCGGCGGAAGCCACCACGGTCACCACGGTCGTCGGAACGACCCCGGTAACCACCACGGTCCCGATCGTCACGCCGATCGTCACGCCGGTCGTCGCGCCGGTCATCCCTGCGGTCGTCGCGCCGGCCGTATCCACGGTCGTCGTCGCGACGGAAACCGCCGCGGTCACCGCGGTTGTCGTCCCGGCGGAAACCGCCCCGGTCGCCGCGGTCGCCACGGTTGTCGTCGCGGCGGAAGCCACCACGGTCACCACGGTCGTCGGACCGACCCCGGTAACCACCACGGTCCCGATCGTCACGCCGGTCATCACGCCGGTCATCACGCCGGTCGTCCCTGCGGTCGTCGCGCCCGCGGTACCCGCCGCGCTCGCCCCCGCGGTTGTCGCGGTTGTCGTCCCGCCCGCGGAAACCGCCCCGCTCGGGCCGGCCGCCGCTGCGGTCCCGGTCGTCACGACGGTCCCGGTCGCGGTCGCGGTCGTCGCGGCGGAAGGGGGGACGGTCGCCGTCCCTGCGGAAGCCACGGTCGCGGTCGTTGCCGCGCCGGGGGCCGCCACCGCCGCGCTGGCCGCCACGGTCCGAGCGGTCACCACTGTCCCGTCGGCGCTGGTCGCGCTCCGGTCGGTCGTCGGGAGAGTTGGTGGACATCGGTGACTCCTGTCTCGGGTACTGCAAGCATAAATACAAAAAGGACCCCTGGCCCCAGCTGAACGCTGGCGACCAGGGGTCCTCCAAAAGATTGTTCGGCGGCGTCCTACTCTCCCACAGGGTCCCCCCTGCAGTACCATCGGCGCTGTAAGGCTTAGCTTCCGGGTTCGGAATGTAACCGGGCGTTTCCCCTACGCTATGACCACCGAAACCCTGATGGTTTCGAGCGAACAAGCACACTCTTCTGTTATGCGTTCTGCTCAAAGCCGACAACGGTCGTTGTCTCAGAACTAACACAGTGGACGCGAGCAACTGAGGACAAGCCCTCGGCCTATTAGTACCGGTCAACTCCACACGT
>NZ_JBHRWL010000028.1:0-27518 GCF_042647945.1 Streptomyces lusitanus | reverse complement strand
CAGCTCCCGCAGCGGATGCCTGGCCAGCACCGCGTCCACCTCCGGCGTCAGCGCCGCCGCCAGCCGGGTGGCACAGGGCAGGGTGTCGTCGCGCAGCGTCTCGGCCGCCGCGAGGATCACGTCCTGTCCGGCGTCGCGCGGCACCCCGGCCGCGGCGCGCGCGAACAGGTCGGCGCCCTCCTCCAGGACCAGCCCGGTGTCGATGCCGGCCGGGACCTTGACGGTGGCGACGTTCCGCCAGGTCGTCACGGGATCGCCCCAGGCCTCGACGCGGTAGGTCCAGTGGCCGGGCGCGTCCGCGGCCACCTCCGCGCCCCACCGGTCCGTGCCGGGGGCCAGTTCCCGCATCGGTGTGAACGGGCCCGGACGTCCCTCCGGGTCCTTGAGCACCACATTGGCGGCCACCGCGTCGTGTCCCTCCCGGAACACGGTCGCCGTCACCTCGAACGCCTCGCCGACGACGGCCTTCGCCGGCCGCCTGCCGTGGTCGACGCACGGCCGGACGTCCCGTACCGGGACACGACCGATGGTCGGGGTCGTCTTCATGGGCCTGTGCACCTCCGCCGCTCGCGATGCCCGGGCAGGCGCCCGGGCGTGGGACCACATGGAGGCGGGAAGGTCATTGCCTTCCCGCCGGAGAGCGCCGCTCGACGGCGGGCGGGCCCCGTCGGACCGTGGCGGCCGGACGGGGCCGGTCGTTCTGTTCCTGCAGATAGGTGACGAGCGTGGTGCGCAGATACCTTTCGGCGGCGTCGGCCGCCTCCCGCGCGCAGCGCTTCCCCATGAGCACGCAGAGGGTGTAGCCGGAGTCCTCGAAGGTCGCCCGCACCGTGTGGTCGGCGGGGGCGGCCAGCATCACGCGTTCCCAGGCCCGGTAGCGACGCAACTGCCGGGCAACTTCGGCTTTTGCGGGTAGCAGCATGCGCCGTTCACCTTTCCGGGGCTCGATGGGTGCGCGTTGTCCCGACGGTCGGGCGGAGCCGTGCGCACCGGTGCACGGACCCGTAACGGCGATCGAGGTCTTCACTCATGGTGCACGGACAGTGACCCAACGTCTTGTTGGAATTTCAACCATCGCTCCGCGGTGAGCGCGCAGGTCACAGGGTTCCGGAGCGCTCAGATGCGGTCCCCTGTGTCTCACCCGTGCGCTCGTGTTGCACGAATGGACCAACCCCCTCAGTCTGAAGGTGACTCAGAAGCGACACCCGCTCACGTTCCGTGTCCGGGGGCCCGTCCGCCGGGCGGGAGGAGCGCGAGCTTCGCGGTGAGGAGCCACGACGATGAAGACCGCAGTGCCCTGCTACTACCACCTCGACGTGGAAGTCAGCCCGGAGAGGGTGGGACAGGTCAGCCGGATACTGGCCGCTCACCTCCGGTTCTGGGACCTGGAGAACCTCATGGAGCCCGTCTGCGGCGGCACCGAGATGCTGCTCCGCGCCATCGACGAGCACGCCACCGACAAGAACACCTCCATCGAGATGTGGTGGAACGGGCAGCACCTGATCACGGCCATCGCGGACAACGACCGCGCCCTGCGCCCCGACCAGGAGCTGCGCGGCTGCCTCGAGCACCTCGCCGCCAGCAGCGACGGCTGGGGCTGCTGCGCCACCGAGACCGGCAGCAAGGTCATCTGGTTCTCGCAGCGCGCCCGGGCCGGCGAACGCGTGCCCCTCGTCCCCACCACGCCCGACCCGCGCGAGAGCGAGGGCCTGGACCTGCCCCGTGAGGTGAGCGTCTCCACGGTCACCGCCCGGGTCCGAACGCCCGGCGGCCTCCTGGAGGAGGTCCGGTGACCCGGCGACACAACCGGAAAGGGGCGCCCGCCTGGAGCGGGCGCCCCTACCCGCTGGGTGCCTCCTACGACGGCGAGGGCACCAACTTCGCGCTGTTCAGCGAGGTCGCCGAACGCGTCGACCTGGTCCTGGCCGACGACGACGGCCGGCTCCGCACCGTGCGGCTCACCGAGGTCGACGGCTTCGTCTGGCACGGCTACCTCCCCGGCGTCGGACCCGGGCAGCGCTACGGCTACCGCGTGCACGGCCCCTGGGCCCCGGCCGCCGGCCACCGCTGCAACCCGGCGAAGCTGCTGCTCGACCCGTACGCCACGGCGGTCGACGGCCAGATCGACAACCACCCCTCGCTGTACGAGCGGAACCCGCAGGGGCCCGACCCGGCGGACAGCGCCGGCCACACCATGCTCGGCGTGGTGACCGACCCCGCCTTCGACTGGGGCGACGACAAGCGCCCCTGCCGCCCCTACTCCGACACCGTGATCTACGAGACCCACGTCAAGGGGCTGACCCGCACCCACCCCGACGTCCCGCCCGAACTGCGCGGCACCTACGCGGGTCTTGCGCACCCCTCGGTGATCGAGCACCTCACCTCGCTCGGCGTCACCGCGGTGGAGCTGATGCCGGTGCACCAGTTCGTCCAGGACGGCGTGCTCCAGGGCCGCGGCCTGGCCAACTACTGGGGCTACAACACCATCGGCTTCTTCGCCCCGCACAACGCCTACTCCGCCCACGGCACCCGCGGCCAGCAGGTCACGGAGTTCAAGGAGATGGTGAAGGCGCTGCACGCGGCCGGGCTCGAGGTGATCCTCGACGTCGTCTACAACCACACCGCCGAGGGCAACGAGAAGGGCCCCACCCTCTCCTTCCGGGGCATCGACAACTCCTCGTACTACCGCCTGGTGGACGGCGACTGGCGCCACTACTACGACACCACCGGCACCGGCAACAGCCTGCTGATGCGCCACCCGTACGTGCTCCAGCTCATCATGGACTCGCTGCGGTACTGGGTCACCGAGATGCATGTCGACGGCTTCCGCTTCGACCTCGCGGCCACGCTGGCGCGGCAGTTCCACGAGGTGGACCGGCTGTCGGCGTTCTTCGACCTGATCCAGCAGGACCCGGTGATCAGCCGCGTCAAGCTCATCGCGGAACCCTGGGACGTCGGCGAAGGCGGCTACCAGGTCGGCAACTTCCCGCCCCTGTGGTCGGAGTGGAACGGCAAGTACCGGGACGCCGTACGGGACTTCTGGCGCGGCGAGGACCACACCCTCGGCGAGTTCGCCTCCCGGCTCACCGGCTCCTCCGACCTGTACGCCCACCACCGGCGCCGGCCCCGCGCCAGCGTCAACTTCGTCACCGCGCACGACGGTTTCACCCTGCGCGACCTGGTCTCGTACAACGACAAGCACAACGAGGCCAACGGCGAGGACAACCAGGACGGCGAGAGCGACAACCGGTCCTGGAACTGCGGCGCGGAGGGCCCGACCCGCGACCCGGCCGTGCGGGAACTGCGCGCCCGGCAGCAGCGCAACTTCCTGGCCACGCTGCTGCTGTCGCAGGGCATCCCGATGCTCTCCCACGGCGACGAGCTGGGCCGTACCCAGGGCGGCAACAACAACGCCTACTGCCAGGACAACGAGATCAGCTGGATCGACTGGGAGCTCGGCGACGAGCAGCAGGCTTTGCTCGGCTTCGCCCGCCGGCTGATCGCCCTGCGCCGGGACCACCCGGTGCTGCGCCGGCGCCGGTTCTTCCGGGGCGAGACCCCGCGGAACGCCGACCAGCCGCTGCCCGACCTGGTGTGGCTGGCGCCGGACGCGCGGGAGATGAGCGACGACGACTGGATGCGCTCCGACGCGCACTCGGTCGGCGTGTTCCTCAACGGCGACGCCATCGCCGAACCGGACCCGCGCGGCCGGCCCGTCGTCGACGACTCGTTCCTGCTGCTGCTCAACAGCCACTGGGAACCGGTCGGCTTCCGGCTGCCGGACGCCGCCTACGGCGAGCGGTGGACGGCGCTGATCGACACCGCCGACCCGGACGGCACCCCCGACGAGGCGGAGCGCAAGGCGGGCACCCGGCTGACCGTGGACGCCCGCAGCCTGGTGCTGCTGTCCCGCCCGTCCCGCACCTCGCGGTGACCGGGCGGCCCCGGGGAGGCGTCAGTGCTCGCGACGCGAGGTGACCGTGAAACGGGCGCCCTCGTTGTCGCGCAGCACCGCCTCCTCGGGGTCCAGGGTCAGCACGGTGCCCCCGTGCTCCTCGGCGGCGCGGGCGCAGGCCGCCACGTCCTCCACGGTGAAGTGGACCTGCCAGTGCGGCCGGATCCGCGGGTCGGGCGCCGACCCCAGCGCCCCCGAGGTGATGCGCGCGACCACGTCACCGTCGCTGCGCAGCACCACCTCCTCGCCCTCGTAGTGCACCTCGCAGCCGCCGGGCCGGCCGGACGCCCAGTCGAAGACCTCGCCGTAGAAGATCGCCGCGTCGAAGGCGTCCCGGGTGTGCAGTCGCACGAACGCCAGCTGCGCCCGGCGCCAGGTGGGCCAGTCGGAGAACAGCTCGCCCTCCCACACGCCGAACGTCGCCCCGTCCCGGTCCGCGAGCAGCGCCGCGCGCCCGGGCGGCAGCGAGATCGGGCCCACCGCGGCGGTCCCCCCGCGCTCCTGCACCCGCGCCGCCGCCTCGTCGGCGCTGCGCACCGCGAAGTACGGCGTCCACGCCACGGCCATCTGCCACATGCCGGCGACCGCGGCGATGCCCGCCACCGGCCGGCCGGCCGCGAGCGCGACCCGGAACTGGTCGCCCAGCCGCATCGGACGCCACTCCCAGCCCAGGACGGCGGTGTAGAACTCCTCGGTGGTCTTCAGATCCCGGCTGGTCAGACTCACCCAGCAGGGCGCCCCGTACACGGCGTGCGTCGACACGACGCCCGTCGAGCCGGCGGAGGAGGTCATGTCGTGATTCATAGCGGTCGCGTCCTGATCTTCGTCGGCCCGGCAGCCACCCGGATGGCACCAGTGTCCGCGCGGCACATGCCCGGGCGCCTGCCGAGTACCCCGGCGGCGGCCCCGAAACGGTGACCCCGGTCACCCGCGGGCCACCCCGGTGGCAGGGGGCGGTCCGAGTGGCGACCATGGAGGGATCGGACACTGGGTGAAGGCACTCAAGCACTTGGCGCAGGCGCCGGGAGAGCGCCACACCGGAACCGGAGGTGACCATGCCCACGGACGGGGGCGCGGACCGGATCCTCCAGCTGGAGGAGGAAGTCCAGCAGCTGAAGGACGCGGTCGTCTCGCACGCGGTGGTCGACCAGGCCATCGGAATGATCGTCGCGCTCGGGCGGGTCTCGCCCGACCAGGGCTGGACGGTGCTGAAGGAGGTGTCCCAGCGGACCAACATCAAGCTCCGCAGCATCGCCGACATGATCCTCGTCTGGGGCCGCACGGGCGCCCTGCCCGCCGAGGTCCGCACGGTCCTCGAGGAGACCCTCGACCGTCTCGGCCCCACCCGCCTCCCGGACGTCCCCCCGGAGCCCTGAGCGCTCAGCAGGCGTCGGCCGACGCCAGTTCCTCACGCACCTGGGCGAAGCAGCTGCTCAGCAGCCGGGAGACGTGCATCTGGGAGATGCCCAGCTGGTCGGCGATGCCGCTCTGCGTCATCCCCCTGAAGAAGCGCAGGTAGAGGATGAGCCGCTCCCGCTCCGGCAGCGCCTCCAGACACGGCCGCACCGCCACCCGGTCCACGACGGCGTCGTACGCCGGGTCGGGGCCGCCGATCGAGTCGCCCAGGGCGTACCCGTCGGTGCCCGGCATCTCCGCCTCCAGCGAGAGCGCGGAGAAGCACTCCAGGGCCTCCATGCCGGTGCGCACCTCGTCCTCCGTCAGCCGGGTGTGCGCGGCGATCTCGGCGACCGTGGGCGCCCGCCCCGGCGTGGTCTGCGACAGTTCCTTGGCCGCGGTGCGCACCCGGTTGCGCAGGTCCTGCACCCGGCGCGGCACGTGCAGGGTCCACATGTGGTCGCGGAAGTGGCGCTTGATCTCACCGGTCACGGTCGGCACCGCGTACGCCTCGAAGGCGTTCCCGCGGGCCGGGTCGTAGTGGTCGACGGCCTTCACCAGTCCCAGGGCCGCCACCTGGTACAGATCCTCCAGGGCCTCTCCGCGCCCCCGGAACCGCACGGCGATGCGCTCGGCCATCGGCAGCCACGCCGTGACCAGCTCGTCGCGCAGCCTCCGGCGCTCCGGCCCGTCGGGCAGACCGGCCAGACGCTCGAAGGCACGGGCCGTCTCGGGGGCGTCGTCGTGGGAGTGGGGCTTCCTGGGACTCGCGGTACGCATCACGCGCGCACCTCCCTGAGCGGGTGCCGGATGGACAGAACACGGACGTGCCTCCTGTCCGAAGCACTGAGAATTCCTTTCCCGGTGCGCCGCGATTTCAAAACGGCTCAGAGGAAAAGCGTCGCAGGCGTCGTCCGTTGAATTCGGAAATGCGCACGCTGTGAAATCGAGAGAATTCAGGGCGTGAAAAGCGGCAGGCCGGGGCGCGGATGGTGGACCGGGCGGGCGGAGCACGGGCGCGGTGCGCCACGGGTGCGGGGCGATCACCCCGCCGGACGTGATGTACGGCACGCCCCCGCGGTGCGCCGGCACTCCCGGCGGGCGATTCCTCCTGCGCAGCGCTTGATCGGCGATCAGCTGGGGCGAACTGCCTGACCACAGCGCATTCCGCTCATTTGACAGTGCGCTGAGCCCACAGATAGGAAGCAGCGGACAGAAGTCGAGAGGTGCACTGTGTACGAGCCGAACGTGGTCGGGGACTGGCAGGAGTACGACGAGCATGCCGGTCTGCGGGTCCGCGTCCATCGTCTGGAAGCGGGCGAGCCGCCGCGCGGGCGGGACGACGCCGCCGAAGGGCTGTCGTACTTCCGGGTCCGGGTGACCGTGGAGAACCGGGGCGAGCGCCCCGTGTGCATTCATCTCGAGGACGGCCAGATCGACGTGCGCACCGGCCCCGACGGCGAGAGCGCATTCATCGACTGGCGCAACTCGCAATTCATCGAGGGATTCGACGTCTATCCGCTGCGCCGCGCCACCGCCGTGGTCTACGCGGCCGCGCCCGAGGCGTCGCTGGCGCAGGTCGACGTCCAGGTGCAGGTGCGCGCCGACGAGGAGTGGGCCGGACGCCGGCTGTGGACGGGCGGCGTCGGCGTCCTCGAACCCGCGCCGGGCGCGACGGCCGGGACGGCCCGGGAGAGCCTCGCCCAGCAGGTCAGCCTGTTCCTCCAGGAGCAGGCGGAGGAGGGCACCGCCTGACCCGCCCGCCCCGGGAGGTTCAGTGCGGGATGCCGTCGATGACCTCGCGGGCGCCCTGACGCAGCAGCGCCACGGCGACCGAGGTGCCGAGCGTCGCCGGGTCCAGTCGCCCCGCCCACTCGTGGGCGTTCAGCCGGGTCTTGCCGTCCGGGGTGAACACGCAGGCGCGCAGGGACAGTTCACCGCTGCCGTCCACGCGGGCGAGCCCGGCGATCGGGCTGTTGCAGTGCCCTTGCAGGACGTGCAGCAGCATGCGCTCGGCGGTGGTCTCGCGGTGCGTGCCGGGGTGGTTGAGGACGGCGACGGCCTCGATCAGACCGGTGTCGTCCTCCCGGCACTGCAGGGCGAGGACGCCCGCGCCGACCGGCGGCAGCATCACGTCAGGGGACAGCACCTCGCTGATCGCGTCGGTCCGGCCGATCCGCTCCAGGCCGGCGGCCGCGAGCAGCAGCGCGTCCACCTCGCCCTCGGCCAGCTTCGCCAGCCGCCGGTTGGCGTTCCCGCGCAGCGGCACGCACCGCAGCTGCGGATGGGTGGCGGCGAGCTGCGCGACCCGGCGCACCGAGGAGGTCCCGACGCGGGTGCCGGGCGGCAGCTCGTCCAGAGGGAGACCGTCCGGGTGCACCAGCGCGTCGCGGACGTCGTCCCGCTCCAGGAACGCCGCGAACACCGTGCCCGCCGGGAGCGGCCGGTCGGCGGGGACGTCCTTCACGCAGTGCACCGCGAGATCCGCCTCGCCGGCCAGCAGCGCGGCGTCCACCTCCTTGGTGAACGCGCCCTTGCCCTCGACCTTCGACAGGTCGCCCAGCCACTTGTCCCCGGTCGTGCGCACGGGGACGACCTCGGTGCGCACGCCGGGGTGGGCTGCGGTCAACTCGGCGCGGACGCGCTCCACCTGGGCCAGCGCCATGGGCGAGTCGCGGGAGACGATACGGATCAGTTCCGGGACGGCCATGCCGCCACGATAGACCCCCGCCGGCCCTCCCGTGCCGGGGGCACCGTGTCGTGCCCCCTGGCGTCAACTCACCCATGACGGTCATGTGTTCGGGCCGAGGGTGAAGGTCACCCGTTGGGGTCGAAGGGAATGCCGGACGGCTTGGCGGCGGCGAGGTGGGAGGCGAAGCTGCCGTCCTTCAGGCCGAAGTGGGCGCTGCCGAAGTCGTGGGCGACGAGCTTCTCGCGCAGGCCCGGGGGATAGCCGTTCCAGCCGACCAGCGGCGGGTACTGCCAGGCGCCCTTGTGGTTCTCCGGCGGTTCGTCGCCCGCGCCCGCCAGGCGGAAGCAGTGGGTGCTGATGCCGTCCTTGTGGTAGACGACCTTCGCGTGGGTGCCCTCGAAGCGCACCGACGAGCGGGGGTGGATCGTGAACGAGCCGTGGTTGGACGTCGCCACGTACTGCACGGTGTCGTTCTGCACCCACACCACCACGTGCTCCCAGTCGTGGCGGTGGCCGCCGAGACTCACTCCGGGGATGGCCTGGTCCTTCTCGAAGTAGAGCGCGTAGACCACGGCGCACCAGCCGTTGTTGCACGTGGCGCGCGAGTAGCTGTTGGTGGTGTCCAGGTCGGACGCGTCGCGGCAGTTGCCGTTGAGGGCGCCGGTCGGGTTCAGGCCGGGGTTGAGGGTGCCGTCCGGGCCGATCGCCGCCGTGGAGTAGCAGCCGTCGGTGTCGTAGTCGAAGGCCGGCTGGTAGGTGCTCTCCAGGGCGTCGGCGTTGGCCGGAAGCGCGGGCGGGGGAGCGGCGAAGGCCGTGGCGGGCAGGGCGACGACCAGGGCGGCCGCACCGGCCAGGCCGGTCAGCCATCTCCTGGCGTGTGTACGGGACGTGCTCGATGACACTGCGTCCTCCTCGGGACAGGCGCAGCCCAACTGCTGTGGGGGGCTGGGGAGTTCACAGCATCCCGGTCAGACGTGCGCATGCCAAGAGGGGATCGGGGTGTGGGCGGGGAAATGTCGGTGTCGACGGCGGGAAGCGTGGGTGTCGGCGCGGGAGCGCGGCCCGGGCGGGACGGGGCCGCTCCCGGATCACACCGGGTCGTCGGGGAGGTCGGCCGCCGCGTCCTCGGGCGCCAGGTCCGGCCGGAGCCGCAGCCAGGACGGCTGGCGCAGCATCCCCTCCCGGGTGCGGGTGCTGTAGCGCACCTCGCCGACCAGCCGGGGCACCACCCAGCGGGCGCCCGGGACGGCGGGCGGCGGGTCGAAGGGGCACACGTCGCTCGCCGCGGCCTTCAACAGCGCGGCCAGCTCGGTGCGTTCGGTCTCGCTCCAGCCGGTGCCCACGCCCCCCACGTACCGCAGCCGGCCCCCCGCCCGCTGCCCGACCAGGACGGCGCCCGGCAGCCCGGTCAGCCGGCCCTTGCCCGGCAGCCAGCCGCCGACCAGCACGTCCTCGCTGCGCATGTTGCGGATCTTGATCCAGGCGCGGGAGCGGACCCCCGGCTCGTACACCGAGTCCAGCCGCTTGCACACCAGACCCTCCAGGCCGTGCTCGGCCGTGGCCCGCAGCGCCTGGGCGCCGTGACCCACGAGCGCGGCCGGGGTGGACCAGAACGGCCCGTCGAGCCCGAGGCCCAGCAGCTCCTCGCGGCGGCGGACGTACGGCTCGCGGAGCAGCGACCGGCCGTCCAGGTGCATCACGTCGAAGAGGATCAGATGCACCGGCACCGTCTCCGCCCGTCGGGCCGCGCGGGCGGGGGAGTGGGCCAGGCCCATCCGCGACTGGAGCAGCTGGAAGCTGGCCCGGCCCTCCGCGTCGAGGGCGAGGATCTCCCCGTCCAGCACGGCGGACCGCGACCCGAGCGCGGTCGCCAGCGGACGCAGCTCGGGGTAGGCGCCGGTGATGTCCTGGCCGGACCGGGCGCGCAGCACGATGCCGCCGTCACCCGCGAGGTACACCACCGCCCGCTGCCCGTCCTGCTTGGTCTCGTACGCCCAGCGCGCGTCCGCCGACGGGGGCGGCAGCCGGCCGGGCGTGGCGAGCATGGGCGGGATCAGCGGCAGGGTCACGGGTGAGGTGTGGACGCGGCCGCCCGGCTCCACGCGTCCGGCCTCGCTGTTTCGCCCGAACGGAGCGGCCGAACGGGGCTGGAGCAGCTCGGGAACGGGGGCGGAGCAGGGTCGGAACGGGGCCGGGCGGGGCCGGAACGGGGCCGGGCGGGGCCGGGCGGGGCCGGGCGGGGCCGGGCGGGGCCGGAGCGGAATCCTCCGTTCCTAGCCGCTCAATTGATTGAGTTACGCAATGAGATGGTAAAGTGCGGCCATGTCCACACCCCCGCCTTCCGACGTCTCCGCCTCCCCGGAAGTGATCGAGATCGAGCGCGCGCTGTACCGCATCACCTACCTCACCTCGCGCGCCCGGCAGCACGAGCGGCTGATGGCCGCGGCGGGAGTGCCCCTGGACCGGGCCGGGGCGGCGCTGCTGCGGAACATGGCCGACGCGGAGCCGATGCGGCCCGGGGAGCTGGCGGCGCGCCTGGGGGTGGAGGCCTCGCACGTCACGCGCACGGTGCAGCACCTGGAGAGGTCCGGCCACGTCGTCCGCGTCCCCGACCCCGACGACCGCCGCGCCCAGCGCATCGAGCTCACCGACGCCGGCCGGGACGCCGTCGCCCGGATCCGCGAGACCGGGGTCCGCAGCATGCAGGACGCCCTCGCCGGCTGGTCCGCGGAGGACCTGCACACGCTGGCCACGCTCTTCCACCGCATGGTCGACGACTTCCTCGCCCACGCGGCCGGCATGGACGACCGGTCCCCGGCGGACTGAGCCCGACCCTCCCGTGCCGCCCCTGCCTTACCGTCCGGTAACCTGCGCGGCAGTCACCGGAGGAGGAACCGTGTCACGGTCCGCACGCTCGCCCCTGCTGCTCGCCGGCCTGCTGGCCGCCGCGGGCACCGCCCACTTCGCCGCGCCCCGGCAGTTCGACCACATCGTCCCGCGCTCCCTGCCCGGCTCGCCCCGCTCCTGGACGTACGCCAGCGGCGCCGCCGAGCTCGCGCTGGCCGCCGGACTGGCGCTGCCCCGCACCCGCAAGGCCGCCGCCCTCGCCGCGGCGGCGTTCTTCGTCGGGGTGTTCCCCGCCAACGTGAAGATGGCCGTCGACTGGCGGCACCGCCCCGCCCCCCAGCGGGCCGCCGCGCTCGGACGGCTGCCGCTGCAGGTGCCGCTGGTGCTGTGGGCGCGCGGCGTCGCCAAGAACGCCGGACACACCGGAAACGCCGGAAACACGGGGGGCAGGGCATGAGCGCGCGCGTGGAGAAGGGCGACACGGTCGAGGACTTCGCCGCGCCGGACGAGACCGGCACCGTCCGGCGGCTGTCCGAGCTGCTCGCCGACGGCCCGGTCGTGCTGTTCTTCTACCCCGCCGCCCTGAGCCCCGGCTGCACCGCCGAGGCCTGCCACTTCCGTGATCTCGCCGCCGAGTTCGCCGAGGTGGGCGCCCGCCCGGTCGGCGTCAGCGCGGACCCGGTGGAACGCCAGGCCGAGTTCGCCGGACGGCACACCCTCGGCATGCCCCTGCTGTCCGACGCCGACGGCGCCCTCCGCGAGATGTTCGGCGTCAGGCGGGGCATCTCCGTCGCCCCCACCAAGCGGGCCACCTTCGTCATCGGCCAGGACCGGACCGTGCTGGAGGTCGTGCGCAGCGAGCTGCGCATGAACGCCCACGCCGACAAGGCGCTCGCCGCCCTGCGCGCCCGCCGGGGCTGAGGCGGCCCGCACCCCGGACGCACGCGCCGCGGTTGAGAGGCGACGGCCGCGGGACGATGCTGGACCAATGGACGACGCCTCCGCCGCGCTGGTCGTCGATGCCCGCGGCGTCGTGACGGGGTGGAGCGAGGGAGCCCGGCGGCTGACCGGGTTCTCCGCCGACGAGGCCGTGGGACGTCCCGTGCGGGACCTGCTCGCCGAGGAGCCGGGCAGCGGGGAGACCCCGCCCGGCCGTCCGCCCCTGCCCGTGGGAGCCGCCACCGTGCGTCACCCCGACGGCCGCACGGTGACGCTCCGGCTCGCCGTGTGCCCCCTGGCCGGACCCGGCGACGGGAACGCCGGGTACGTGATCACCGCCGCTCCCGCGGGCGAGCGGGAGACGTCGCTGGCCGGCCGGGTCTTCGAACAGTCGTCCCTGCCCCTCTCGGTGTGCGACACCGACCAGCGTTTCGTCCTGCTCAACGCCGCCGCCTGCGAGGCGATGGGCGGCTCCGAGGAGTCCCTGCTCGGCCGGACCTTCCTGGACGTGACGGGCCTCAGCGACGGCACCCGCGCCATCGACCGGCACATGCGCATGGTCGCCGAGACCGGCCGCCCGATGCGCGACGAGACCTACAGCCAGGCCGCCGCCGACCCGAACCAGCAGGCGTGGGACGTGGAGATGTGGCCGCTGCGCGACACCACCGGCCGGGTGGTCGGCACCGCGCTGGCCGGCCTGGACAGCACCGAGCAGCACCGCGCCCGCCGCCGGCTGGCCCTGCTCGACGAGGCCACCTCCGCCCTCGGCACCACCCTCGACGTCGTCCGCACCGCCGAGGAGCTCGTGGCGCTGCTCGTGCCGGCCTTCGCCGACTTCGCCGCCGTCGACCTGCTCGACTGGGTGCTCGACGCGGAGGCGCCCCCGCTGCGCGGCGACCTCGACGTGGTGATGCGCCGCGTGGCGCACGCCTCCGCCGGCCCGAACGCGCCCGCCACCGTCGTCCCCCTCGGCCGCACCGACGTCTACCCGCCCTACTCGCCGCCCGCCCGGGCGCTGCGCGAGGGTGCGGCGGTGCTCGCCCGGACGGGCGAGCCGGACTTCGACCGCTGGATGGCCGAGCGCGGCGCACAGTCCCTGCGGACGGCCCGGAGGACGGCGACACCGCCCCCCGGCATCCACACGGAGCTGGCCGTGCCGCTGCGCGCCCGCGGCACCACGCTCGGCGTCGCGATCGCCGTCCGCAACGTCCGCCCCGACGCGTTCACCGAGGACGACGCCGTCCTGGCCGAGGAGATCGCCGGACGGGCCGCCGTGTGCGTGGACAACGCCCGCCGCTTCGCCCGGGAACGCGCCACCGCCCTGACCCTCCAGAACAGCCTGCTGCCCAAGGTGCGGCCCGGAGAGGCCGCCGTCGAGATCGCCCACCGCTACCTGCCCACCGCGGCCGCCGCGGGCATCGGCGGCGACTGGTTCGACGTCATCCCGCTGTCCGGCACCCGGGTCGCCCTGGTCGTCGGGGACGTCGTCGGACACGGCATCCCCTCCACGGCCACCATGGGCCGGCTCTGCACGGCCGTGCGCACCCTCGCGGACGTCGACCTGCCGCCCGAGGAACTCCTCACCCACCTCGACGACCTGGTCACCCACCTCACCGCCGACGACCGCGACGACGTGCCGGAACTCGGCGCCACCTGCCTGTACGCCGTCTACGACCCCGTCTCCCGCCGGCTGACGGTGGCCGCCGCCGGACACCCCGCCCCGGCCCTGCTGATGCCCGACGGGACCTGCCGGCTGGTGCCGCTGAACGCGGGACCTCCGCTGGGCGTCGGCGGCATGCCGTTCGAGGCGACCGAGCTGGAGCTGCCGGAGGGATGCGTCGTCGCGTTCTACACCGACGGGCTGGTCGACGGCCGCGACCGCGACGTCGACCACGCCACCCGGGAGCTCTGCCGCGCCCTGACGGTGCCCGCGGAGTCGCTGGACGCCCTGTGCGACGTCGTGCTGAAGCACGTGCTGCCCGAGGAGCCCGGCGACGACGTCGCCCTGCTGCTCGCCCGCACCCGCGCCCTGGGCGCCGGGCAGGTGGCCACGCGGGACGTCGCCCCGGACCCCGAGGAGGTCGCCCCCGTGCGGCAGTGGGCGCTCGACCGGCTGGCCGCCTGGGGCCTGGAGGACATCTCCTTCGTCACCGAACTGGTGGTGAGCGAGCTGGTCACCAACGCCATCCGCTACGGGGAGCCCCCGATCCGGCTGCGCCTGATCCGCGACCGCAGCCTCATCTGCGAGGTGACCGACGCCAGCTCCACCTCGCCCCATCTGCGACGGGCGCACGCCTTCGACGAGGGCGGCCGAGGGCTGCTGCTGGTCGCCCAGCTCACCCAGCGCTGGGGAAGCCGGCAGGCGGACGGCGGCAAGACCATCTGGGCGGAACAGGCCCTGCCACGCCACTGACCCGCCGCCCCGCTGGACCCCTGGTGGTCAGCCGTCCTCCTGCGCGACCTGCGCGAGCGTCCGTCCCGTACGGGCGGAACGGGCCCGGCGGGGGTCCGGCGCGCCCCGACCGCCGGATCCGCCCTTGGCCGCCCGCACCAGCAGCCACGCCTCCTCGCCGTCGTCCCCGCCCCGGAAGCGGGTGAGGGCGTACTCGCCGCGCAGCTTCGAGCCGTGCAGCCGGAACGTCGCGTGGCCGCGCTCCAGCGACTCGGCGAAGTCCACGGCCCGGCCCCGGCGGTCGTGGCTCAGCGGCTCGTACGTGCCGTGGTCCCAGACGATCACCGTGCCCCCGCCGTACTCGCCGCGCGGGATGACGCCCTCGAACTCCTCGTACTCCAGCGGGTGGTCCTCCGTCGGCACGGCGAGACGTTTGTCCCGCGGGTCGGCGGACGGGCCCTTCGGCACCGACCACGACTTCAGCACGTCGCCAACCTGGAGCCGGACGTCGAAGTGCATCCGGCGGGCGTCGTGGATCTGCACCACGAACCGCGGCCGGGCGGACTGCGCCTCTCCCGGGGTCCCTCCGCGCGGCTCCCCGGTCCGGTCGAAGTGCCGCCTGCCGTGGTAGTCCCCCAGCCGGTCCGGTCCGCCCACCGCGCCGCTCCCTTCGCCGGTGCGTCCGTACGCGAGGGTCCCGGGTACCCGGTCAGAACTCCTCGTGCACCTCCGGGTCGCCGCCGATCCGCCGGTGCGCCCGGTCCGAGATCGTCCGCATCTGGGCGTCGTCCAGCTCGAAGCCGAACACGTCCAGGTTGGCGCGCTGCCGCTGAGGGTCGGACGACTTCGGCACCGGCACCGCGCCCAGCTGGACGTGCCAGCGCAGCACCGCCTGCGCCGGGGTGACGCCGTGCGCGTCGGCGACGGCGGCCACCGCGAGGTCGTCCAGCAGCCGCGAACCGCGGCCCAGGGGGCTCCAGCTCTCGATGAGCACGCCC
Organism: Streptomyces lusitanus; assembly: GCF_042647945.1. NCBI lineage: Bacteria > Bacillati > Actinomycetota > Actinomycetes > Kitasatosporales > Streptomycetaceae > Streptomyces > Streptomyces lusitanus. The sequence goes on along the minus strand of NZ_JBHRWL010000028.1, from coordinate 12,300 downwards.
TTGTCCGCGTGGTAGGCGAGCAGCTCCTCCTGCGGGAAGAACGGGTGCAGCTCGACCTGGTTGACCGAGGGCAGCACCCCGGTCTCCTTCTCCAGCCGCTCGATGTGCGCGGGCGTGAAGTTGGAGACGCCGATCGAGCGGACCAGGCCGTCCTCACGAAGCTTGATCATGGCCTTCCAGGAGTCGACGAACCGGCCGACGCGGGGGAGCGGCCAGTGGATCAGGTACAGGTCGACGTACTCCAGGCCGAGGCGGGCGCGGGACTCCTCGAAGGAGGCGAGGGTCTCCTCGTAGCCGTGGTGGCGGCCGGGGAGCTTCGTCGTCACGACGATCTCCTCGCGCGGGACGCCGGCGGCGGCGACGGCCCGGCCCACACCGGTCTCGTTGCGGTAGTTGGCCGCCGTGTCGATCAGGCGGTAGCCGGCCCGGAGGGCCGAGGTCACCGCCCGCTCCGCCTCGGCGTCGTCCATCGGCCAGGTGCCCAGGCCCAGGGCGGGGATCGTGGTGCCGTCGTGGAGAGTGTGCTGCGGGATGCTCGTCACGGGAAGGGCCCTCCGGTCGCGGTGTCGTCCTCCCAGCGTCGGCCACGGCGGGGCCGGTGATCAACCGGACGGGCCCGGCGCGCCGCCCGGCGCCCTGTCGCCAGGGCACGCTCGTCCTGCCACGATCTCTCCGGGAGCCGGTCCGGCCGGGGCCGGCGGGTACGAGCGACGGAGTGGGACGCATGACGACGGACAGCCGTGCCGGGACGGATCGGGAGCACACGGGGACGGTGGAGGTGCGCCCCGCGGCGGGGCACATCGGGGCCGACATCACCGGCGTGGACCTCGCCGGGGACCTCGACGAGGGGACGGTCGCCGCGATCCGGGCGGCGGTGCTGCGCTGGAAGGTGGTCTTCTTCCGCGGCCAGCGCCTCGACCACGCCGGACACGTGGCGCTGGCCCGGCGGTTCGGCGAACCGGTCGTCCTGCCCCGCCGGGGCTCCGCCTCACCGGCGGACTTCCCCGAGATCGAGACCACCGCCGACCGCCTGGAACTGGGCGGCCGCTACGGCATGGACCACGACGAGTGGCTGCGGCGCCGCCGCCACACCGTGCTGCGCGGCTGGCACTGCGACCACGGCGCCCGCGTCGACCCGCCCGCCGCGACCATCCTGCGCGCCGAGACCGTACCGCCCTACGGCGGCGACACCACCTGGGCCAACCTGGCCGCCGCCTACGCCGGACTGTCCGCCCCCGTACGGGAGTTCGCCGACCGGCTGCGCGCCGAGCACCGGCTGGGCGTGGGCTACCAGCCCCGGCCCGGCGACGACGCCTACGTACGCCATCTGCTGGACCACCAGATTGCCACCGAGCATCCGCTGGTGCGCGTCCACCCCGAGACCGGGGAACGCATCCTGTTCGTCAACGGCTACTACGTCGAACTGATCACCGGCCTGTCCCGCCCCGAGAGCCGGGCGATCCTGGACATGCTGCTGGAGCAGGCCACCCGGCCCGAGTACACCGTGCGACTGCGCTGGGAGCCGGGCACCGTGGCGTTCTGGGACAACCGGGCCGCCATCCACCTCGCGCCCGCGGACACGGCCCACCTCGACCACCCGCGGATCATGCACCGCGTGATGCTCGCCGGCGACGTCCCGGTGGGCGTGGACGGCACGCCCTCCCTGCCCCTCACCGGCCCCGCACCCGGCCGCTGGTGACCGCCCTCACGTCAGCGGGACGGTCACCTCGTCCTCCACGGGCGGGGCGACCTCCTGCGCCCGCTGCCCGGTCGCCGCGAAGCAGCGCAGCCTGAGCTCCGTCGGACTCACGTCGATCCGCAGGAAGGATTTGAAGAACGGCGGGCTGTACGTGGCCGAACCGGGCGAGAACAGCGACTGGTACGCCTTGCGCACCGGCAGCCGCAGCCGCTTGCCCCGGTCCGGCCGGCGCCCGGTGCCGAGCAGCCCCGCGACCAGCCGCATCCGGCGTGTCACCCGGGCCGGCGCGCCCGGCGCGCGGGTCGGCCCGATGCCCAGGCGCTCGGCGATCACCGCCGCCGCCTCCGCCTCGGTCAGCGAGAAGAACCGGCGCAGCCGCGTCCGCCGCCCGTAGAGCGCGCTGTAGAAGGCGAGGGAGTCGCCGCGCAGCGGATAGCAGCGGAAGTCCGCCTCGGTGACCCCGGCGACGTCCACCCGGGGGATGGTGTGGGTGGCGTGCGTGAACGCCCCGCCGCCGCCCGCCACCACGTACTGGAGGGTGCGGCCGTCGTCCAGACGCACCGGGTAGCGCTGGTAGTTGTGGATGTCGCCGCCTATCGCGGCCACGTACCGGTGGGCCGGGTCGCGGACGATGTCGTCGACGGTGCCGCCGCCCTCGACCGGGCACGGGTGGTGTGCGCCGTCCACGTACAGGGGCGAGCCGGTCACCAGGATCTTCGGGCGCGGGCCGCGGGACACCTCGCGCAGCCACGCGCCCTGTTCGGCGTCGAGCGTGCCGAGCAGTCCGGTGTCGATGCCGACGATCCGTACCGGCCCCGCGTCGATCGCCCAGTACGGGCCCGGCTGCACGGCCCGCTGCGCGGGGGAGGAGCGCAACTTCCGTGCCTCGTCGAGGTGTTCCCCGTCGCCGGGGCGGGGCCGGTGCCAGAGCAGGGAGCGCAGCCAGGCGCGGGTGAGGGGGCGCGGCGCGGGGCCGGGCGGCAGCGGTCCGGCCGCGTCGCAGAAGACCCGCATGAAGCCGGCCAGGTCCTCGTACCAGTCGTGGTTGCCGGGTATCGCGTAGACCGGCGCCTGGTAGTCCTGGTACGGCCGGAAGAACTTGGGTCCGTAGTCGTCGGCGCCGCCGACCGGGTAGATGACGTCGCTGGCGAGCACGGCGAACGCGGTGTCCCGGCCCTCCTTCAACAGCCCTGGCACGACCGCGTACTGGGGCTCGCCGCCCTCGCCGGTGTCGCCGATCACCAGGAACGAGAAGCGGTCCGGGTCGTCGCGCCGGATCACGCGGTCGGCGGGCGCCCCGTCCGCCGCCGCCCGGGCCGCCCAGCGGGCCCTGACCTCCCCGGTGGGGTCGCCGAACCAGGAGGCCAGGACGCCGTTGCGGGCGGCCCACAGATGTCTCGGGTTCAGCCAGGAGATCTTCTCCGCCTGGCGCGGCACCAGCCGCAGATACTCACCGCGTGCGGAGGCGCCCCAGCCGGCGCCCTCGGCGGTGTCGCGTGAGGATTCGGACACGTGTGCACCGTAACAACGGTGCGGTGCGCGGACGGTGGCCGGGGCCCGTCACCAACCTGAGGCCGCGTTCGCCGAGTTGGGCGCCGGGTCAGAAGGTGCGGTCCAACAGGTCGAGCAGAGCCGCCCGGTGACGCTCGTCGGCCTTCTCGTCGTACGACGCCGTGTCGGACTGGGTGTAGCCGTGCGCGGCCCCCTGGTACACCTCGCAGCGGTGCCGGACGCCCGCGTCCGTCAGGGCCCTCTCCAGCCGCTCGATCTGCTCCGGCGGCAGCGACGGGTCCTCGTCGGCGTGCCCGAGGTACACCTCCGCGGTGATGCGCGGCGCCGCCAGGTGCGGGCTGTGAGGGTCGTCGGTCGCCAGCCGCCCGCCGTGGAACCCGGCCACCGCCGCCACCCGGTCCGGGAACGCGCCCGCCGCGCGCAGCGCCAGGCCCGCGCCCATGCAGTAGCCGACCAGCGCCACCGGCCCGTCCGCCGCCTCAGGCAGCCCCGCCAGGTACCGCAGATACGCGCCCGCGTCGGCCGTCGCGCACTGAGGCGTCAGCTCCGCCAGCGCCGGACGGAGCCGGACGAACAGCTCCCCGCGCGCCTCGCCGTCGATGAAGGCGGGCAGCTCCACCACCGGGGCCGGTCCGCGCCGGTGGAAGAGGTTCGGCACCAGCACGGTGTACCCGGCCCGCGCCAGGCGGTCGGCGGCCTCCCGCACCGTCGGGCGCACCCCGAAGGCGTCGGTGAGGCAGAGCACCGCCGGCCGGGGCGTGCCGTCCGCCGGACGCGCCAGGTACGCGTCGGCCGTCCCGTCCTCGGTGGGGACCTGGACCTCGGTCCCCTCCACGTCCGTCATCTCCCGCTCCTCTTCCCTCACTCGCAGTCCGCCGTCCGAAGTCCGCTGTCCGAAGTCCGCCGTCCGAAGTCCGTCACTCGAAGCGCGAGACGTCGCCCGCGCCCACCCGCACGACCTCCGCCTCGCCGCCGGAGAAGTCGATCACCGTGGTCGGCTCGGTGCCGCAGTCCCCGGAGTCCAGCACCGCGTCCACCACGTGGTCGAGGCGGTCCTTGATCTCCCAGCCCTGCGTCATCGGCTCGTCCTCGCCGGGCAGCAGCAGGGTGCTGGACAGCAGCGGCTCGCCCAGCTCCTCCAGCAGCGCCTGGGTGACCACATGGTCGGGGATGCGCACGCCGACGGTCTTCTTCTTGGGGTGCTGGAGCATGCGCGGCACCTCCTTCGTCGCGGGCAGGATGAACGTGTAGCGGCCCGGCGTCGACGCCTTCACCGCGCGGAAGACGTCGTTGTCGATCCGTACGAACTGGCCGAGCTGCGCGAAGTCACGGCACACCAGGGTGAAGTGGTGCCGGTCGTCCAGCTTGCGGATGGTGCGGATCCGGTCGATGCCGGTGCGGCTGCCCAGACGGCAGCCGAGCGCGTAGCAGGAGTCCGTGGGGTACGCGATCAGCGCGTCGTCGCGGATGGCGGCGGCGATCTGGCCGATGGTGCGCGGCTGGGGGTTGTCGGGGTGCACGTCGAAGTACTTGGCCATTCACCGAGCTTATGCCGCCCGCGCCCCCCGCCGCGGACCGCGGGCCCCGCGTCACCCTCCGGAGGAGGACGCGGCACCCGTCGCGCCGGGGTGAGCCGCGCCCACCCGTGGGGTAACGTCCCCCGTCCGGGCCACACGGCGAGGAAGACGAGGGGAAGGCCGAGGTGACGGGCGGAAAGGACACGGCGCACAGGACGGCGACGGAGGCGGCGGGGCGTCCCGACTGGGCGCGTGAACTGCTGGAGCACCTGCGGCCGGCCGGGCGTGACGTCCGCCGGGTCGTGGACTGGCTGGCCGGCGCGGTACGCGCGGAGGTGACCCTCCGCGACGAGGCCGGCACGACGCTCGCCGGGACCCCGCTGCCGCTGGACGAGACCCTCGCCGCGGACGTCGCCTCCGGACGGATCGCGTCCGCCGCGTGGGACGGGGACGGACGCCATCTGCGCCTGGTCCGCGTCGGGCACCCCACGGGCGCCTGCGTACTGGCCGTCTCCCGCGGGGAACCCTTCGACCGGCACGCCTCGGACGTCGTCACCCACACCGCACAGGTGATCGAACTGCTGCTCACCGCACACGAGACGCAGGCGGCCGGCGTCCGGCTCCGGCGGGCCACCGCCGACCTGCGGCTGGCGATCCTCCAGCTGCTGATGGTCGAGGACACCGTCTCCGCCCGGCGGGTCGCCGCCGGACTCTGGCCGGGCCTGCTGGACGCCGACACCGCCTGCGTCTACGTCCTGGAGTCCGACCCCGCCGTACGCGACCGGCTGGCCGCCGAGTGCATCGAACGCACCCGCGAGGAGGCGCTGGTGGTGCGCTGCCCGGCCGTGGACGGCCATGTGATCGTCCTCAGCCCGCGCGAGGCCACCGCCGGCGACCTGCGGTCCCTGGTGGAACGTCACCCCGACACCTTCGTCGGCGGCAGCGTCTGGCAGAGCCTGGCCCGCACCGCCACCGCCTACGGACAGGCCGTCAGCGCGCTGGCGGTGGCCCGGTTCCGGCAGGACAAGACGGCGGTGTACGCCGAGCGCACCCACCCCGAGCGGCTGATGGACCCCGCCGCGCTGCGCACCTGGGCGGCGCGGGTGCTGCGCCCGCTCGACGCGCTGCCCCACCACACCCGCGCCGAACTGCTCGCCACCACCCGGCTCGGCCTGGAGTTCACCGCCGTCGCCACCGCCAAGGTCCTCGGCGTCAGCCGCAACACCGTGCGCGCCCGCATGGACCGCGTGGAGTCCATGCTCGGCGTCGACTTCGACGACGTGACCGTACGGGCCGTCGTGCATCTGGCGCTGCACACCCAGATCAACCTGCTGGACGGTCAGGGGCCCGCCGACTCCGCGGCGAGCGCGCGGCGCCTGGCCGAACTGCTGTCCGGACCGGCCGTCACCTCCTGGGCGCACCAGTTGCTGGAACGCCTCGACGGCGACCCGCGCAACGTGCGCCGCACCCTGCGCACCTGGATCGCCGCCGGGGCCAACGCCGAGCGGGCGGCGCAGACCCTCGGGGTGCACGCCCAGACCGTGCGCGAGCACGTACGCAGTGCGGAACCGGTCCTGGAACGGCAACTCCTGGCCGCCGGGACCGATCTCTACGAGGTCGCCCTGGCCCATCTGGCGGTCGGCGAGCTGGAACAGCCGCTCTTCGCGGGGGAGTGAACGGGGCGATTCGGACTCACCTGTGCACAGGTGAGTGCCGTGGACCCGCACAGCGGGCATCGGCGCGGTACACAGACGCGCCTCGCCTTGCATAGTTTCGAGCCACGGCGGGGGCACGACCGGAACGGGGGACCGGTCGCGCTCCCGCCCTTGGTACGTCGAGGCATGCCTGAGCAGCGCCCTGCGCATGTTGCCGGCGGCCCGCCTGGAAGGCGGCTGAGCACGCCGTCACGAGGCTCGGTCACCGCGCAGCACCAGGTGGCCGGGCCTCGCCGTGTCCCGCCCGTCCGCCGTCCGCCCGTCCGGCAGGTGCCGCGGGCGTGCCGTCACGCTTCGCCGTGCTCCGGTCGCCGTACGTGGTGATCGGGGGCAGCATGGGCGTCGTACGCACGCCGCCGGCGGGGTGCGGCCGCGGGCGGGCGCAGCACGCCCTGCCTTCGCCGTGAACGGGCCGCGCACGCGTGCATGACGCCGCGGCGCCGGGTACCCGGGCCGCCCGCCAGGACCCGGCCCACGGCCCGGAGCAGCCGCGCCCCGGCCCGTCACCGGCCAGAAGCAGCAGCGCAAGGAGCCCATCGCATCATGACGGACACCTCGAGCCAGGGCCCCGCCACCGGCGACGACCGCAAGGTACTCACCAACCGGCAGGGCCACCCGGTCTACGACAACCAGAACCAGCGCACCGTCGGCTCCCGCGGCCCGGCCACGCTGGAGAACTACCAGTTCCTGGAGAAGATCAGCCACTTCGACCGGGAACGCATCCCCGAGCGCGTCGTGCACGCCCGCGGCGTCACCGCGTACGGCTGGTTCGAGGCGTACGGCACCTGGGGCGACGAACCGGTCTCCCGCTACACGCGCGCCAAGCTGTTCCAGGAGGCGGGCAGGCGCACCGACCTCGCCGTCCGCTTCTCCACCGTCATCGGCGGCCGGGACTCCTCCGAGGCCGCCCGAGACCCGCGCGGTTTCGCCGTGAAGTTCTACACCGAGGACGGCAACTGGGACCTCGTCGGCAACAACCTCGGCGTCTTCTTCATCCGGGACGCCATCAAGTTCCCCGACGTCATCCACGCCCTCAAGCCCGACCCGGTCACCTTCGAGCAGCAGCCGCGCCGCATCTTCGACTTCATGTCGCAGACGCCCGAGTCGATGCACATGCTGGTCAACCTGTTCAGCCCGCGCGGCATCCCGGCGGACTACCGCCACATGCAGGGCTTCGGCGTGAACACCTACAAGTGGGTCGACGCCGAGGGCAACACCAAGCTGGTCAAGTACCACTGGATGCCCAAACAGGGCGTGCGCTCCATGACCGAGGAGGACGCGGCCAACGTCCAGGCACAGGGCCTCGGCCACGCCACCAAGGACCTCTACGAGGCCGTCGCGCGCGGCGACCACCCCGAGTGGGAGCTGCTCGTCCAGATGATGGACGACCACGAGCACCCGGAGCTGGACTTCGACCCGCTGGACGACACCAAGACCTGGCCCGAGCAGGACTTCCCGCCGAAGCCGGTGGGCAGGATGGTGCTCGACCGGATGCCGGACGACTTCTTCGCGGAGAACGAGCAGATCTCCTTCGGCACCGGCGTCCTCGTCGACGGCCTGGACTTCTCCGACGACAAGATGCTCGTCGGCCGGACCTTCTCCTACAGCGACACCCAGCGCTACCGGGTCGGCCCCAACTACCTCCAGCTGCCGGTCAACCAGCCCAAGCACGCGCACGTGCGCACCAACCAGCGCGACGGCCAGATGGCCTACCACGTGGACGGCGGGGACAACTCCCACGTCAACTACGAGCCGTCGATCACGGGCGGCCTCAGGGAGGCCCACTATCCGACGCACGACGAGCAGGGCCCGGAGATCCGCGGCCGGCTCACCCGCAAGCGGATCGAGCGCACCAACGACTACCTCCAGGCCGGCCAGCGCTACCTGCTGCTGGAGGACTGGGAGCGCGACGACCTGGTGAAGAACCTCACCGGCATGCTGGCGCGGTGCGACCGGCCGGTGCGGGAGCGCATGGTGTGGCACTTCCTGCTGGTGGAGAACGACCTGGGCCGCCGGGTCGGCGAGGGCCTCGGCATCGTGCCGGAGGACGTCGCCCACCTGGAGCCGCTGGAGGGCCAGACCCTCACCGAGGAGGACCGCAAGCGGCTCGCCAGCCTCGGCGACAACCCGCCGCGCGACGTGACGGGGCTGACCATGACCCACTGCGTGCCCGACGAGCGGCACGTGGTGACCCGCTGACGCTCACCGCGACAGGGCCGACCGGGCGGCGGCGAGCGCCTGCCCGGCGTAACCCCGCCCGAACAGCACGGTGTGCACCAGCAGCGGGAACAGCTGGTGCACGCCGACGCGCGCCCGCCAGCCGTCGGCGAGCGGCGCCGCGTCCTGATAGCCCTCCAGCACGGCGTCCAGCAGCGGGCAGCCGAACAGCGCCAGCATCGCCAGGTCGGTCTCCCGGTGCCCGCCGTGCGCGGCCGGGTCGATGACCCGCACCCTGCCGTCCGCGCCCCACAGCACGTTGCCGTTCCACAGGTCGCCGTGCAGCCGCGCGGGCGGCTCGGCGGGCCCCGCGAGATCCGGCAGCCGTGCGCAGACCCGCTCGACCACGTCCGCCTCGCCGGCGTCCATCGTGCCCTCGTCGACCGCCCGGCGCAGATACGGCAGCACCCGGTGCTCCGCGTACCAGGCGGGCCAGTCGTCGCCCGTGACGTTGCGCATCGGGGCGAGCCCGATGAACGCCTCCACCGGCCCGCCCGGCGGCGGCGCCCCGAACGCGGGCGCCCCGGCCGCGTGCAGGCCCGCCAGCTCACGCCCGAACCGCAGCGCCGCCTCCCGGCCCGGCCGCCCCTCCGCCACCCGGTCGAGCACCAGCCACGGCCCCTCCCGGCCGTGCACGCACGGCACCGGAGGCGCGCCCGCCTCCGCCAGCCAGCGCAGCCCCGCCGCCTCGGCGCGCGCCGCCTCCGTGTCCTCGGCGCGCTTCACCACCACCGTGCGGCCGTCGTCCAGGACGGCCTCGGCGAGCGAGCCGGACAGCGGGCGCACCCCGGTCACCGCCCGCCCGGTCAGCCGCGCCGCCACGGCGCCGGGCCCCTCCTCGCCGGACGCGGGGGACGACACGGTCATCGGCGGCCTCCTCGGCTCGGCGGTCGCCCGGCGGCCCGACGGCCGGCCCGGCGGCTTCATGACGCGCCCAGCGTACGAGCCCGGCGCTGGCGGCGGGCGCGCGTACGGCGGGCGTGCGGCGGGCGCTCACGCGGGACGGTGAAAAAGCGGCTCCGCCCGATGCGGGCGCGCCACGCCGTGGGAGCCATGTGAACATGACCAGTTCATCGTTCCAGCGCACCCTCACCCTGCCCGCCACACTCTGCGAACAGGCCGTCCCGTACCTGGAACAGGCCGCCCGGCGGACGGTCGACGGAGCGGGGGTCCCGCTGAAGGCGTTCCGCGCGGCCGCCGAGGGCGACTGCACCCTCCCGGTCTCCGTGGTCGAGCAGGCGGCGGGCTGCCTGCTGGTCCTGGCCACCGAAACCGCGCAGAGCGTACGGCCCTCGGTGCTGCGCGCCACCATCGGCGTCGCCCTGTGCCTGCGCGACGCCGTCGAGGCGGTCCGCCGGCCCGCCCTCACCACCCGGTTCTGGTGACCACCCGGCCGCCTGCCCCCGCCGCATGGTCCCCGTCCCGCGGGGAACCCGGCGCACCGCACCCTCCACACTTCAGGAGAAGGACATGAGCCTGTTGCGCGTCCTCGGCCGGCCGATGCTGGCGTCGATCTTCATCGCGGGCGGACTGGACACCCTCCGCAACCCCCAGCGGGTGGCCGGGCTGGCCGAGCCCGTCGTACGGCCGGTCACCAGCCGTCTGTCCGCACTGCCGGACCGCACCGAGGACTCCGTGCGGCTGAACGGCGCCGTCCAGGTGGTCGCCGGACTGCTGCTGGCCACCGGACGGATGTCCCGCCCGGCCGCCCTCGCGATCGCCGTCACGCTGGTGCCCACCACGCTGGCCGCGCACCGCTTCTGGGAGGAGGAGGACGACGGCGACAAGGCCCAGCACCGCATCCACTTCCTGAAGAACCTCGGCCTGCTCGGCGGCCTGCTGATCGCCGCCGACGACACCGGGGGCCGGCCCTCGGTGCTGTGGCGGAGCCGGCACGCCGCCCACGACCTGCGCCGCGAGGCCCACATCGCCCGGCGCGCCTTCAAGGCCGGTGCCGGCCCCGGCGCGGCGGCCGGACGCGCCCGCGTCAAGCTGTCCCACTGACCACCGCGAGCGGGGCCGCCGGTTCCCGCGGCCCCGCGTCGCGAACCTCCCTGTGAGCAACCGCACTCGCGCGGCCAAGTGCCGCGCGGGCACGCGTCCTTGACCCCCGAGTCCCTCCACGGCGCCCGCCCGGTGGAGAGGACTCGGGGGTCCCTTCTGCCACGATGGTGCGCGCCCGATCCGGCGACGGGAACCGCCGCGCAGCGCAGCCGGCGTCCTCCTTCCCGCGCCCACTCAGCCGAGCCCCGAGGGGCTCCTCCCCGAGTAGCGCACCGTGTCTTCCACACCTTCCCCCGCCCCGGCCGGGTCCCGGTCGCCCTGGCGTTCCCTGCGGCACCGCAGCATGCGCTGGTGGTCCGTCGCCAATTTTGTGTCCAACGCCGGCACGTGGATGCAGCTGACCGTGCAGAACCTGCTGGTCCTCCAGATCACCGGGTCCGCCGCGGCCACCGGCCTGTCCATGTCCGTCCAGGCGGCCCCCGCCCTGCTGATGAGCGTCCTCGGCGGCGCGGCCGTCGACCGCTGGCCGCGCAAGCTGACCGCCGCCGTCAGCCAGGCCCTGCTCGCCGTCATCGCCTTCACCACGGCCACCCTGGTGGCGCTGGACCGGCTCGACATGACCACCCTGATGGTGCTGGCCGCCGTCACCGGCATGGTCGCCACCGTCGACAACCCGGCCTGCGCCCTGCTCGGCAACGACCTCGTCCCCGCCGAGGACGTGCCCTCCGCCATCGGCGTGGGCGCGCTGGTCTTCAACGCGGGGCGGCTCGCGGGCGCGGCCCTGGCCGGGGTGACGGTCGGCTTCCTCGGCACGGCGGCGGCCTACTTCGCCAACGGCTTCTCCTTCCTCTTCGTGACGGCGGTCATCCCGTTCCTGCGCCCGGCGGCGGGCGCGGTACGGCAGGCCGCGGCGGGGCGTGCCGCCCAGCGCCCCCGGTCCGGCATGAGCGTCCGCGAGGGGCTGGCCTTCTTCGCCCGCCGCCCGCGGCTGCTCGCGCTCGCCGGGGTCACCGGCATCAGCGCGGTGTTCGGCCGCAACTACGGTCTGACCCTCGCCGTCCTCGTCACCGGCCCGCTCGCGGGCGGGGCGGCCGCGTTCGGCACGGTGTCCACCGTCCTCGCGGCCGGCGGCATCGTCGGCGCGGTCCTCGGCGCACGGCTGCGGCGCCCCTCCGTACGGCTGGTCGGCGCCCTGGCCGCGACGGGGGCGCTGCTCCAGGTCGCGGCGGGTCTGTCGCCCTCGCTGGCGATGCTGCTGGTGCTGGTCCTGCCCATGGCCGTCGTCGAGTCCGTCTCCGACACCGCGGGCACGGCGGTCCTCCAGACCGACCCGCCCGCCCATCTGCGCGGACGCGTGCTGGGGGTGTGGGGCTCGATCGGCACGGTGTGGAGCCTGGGCGGGCCGCCGGCCCTCGGCCTCCTGATGGAACTGGCCGGCCCCCGGGGCGCCCTGATCACGGGCGGCGCGATCATCGCCCTCTCCTTGGCCTCCGGCCACCTCCTGCACCGCCGCAGGGTGACGACCCCGGTCGCGCTCACCAAGGACGCGGCACCTCAGCAGGCCCTGCAGACGGCTGCGTAGCCGGCGGAGCCTGAGAAACACGCGGTGGTGCGGACGCCTGCTTTCAGGGGCGCG
>NZ_JBHRWL010000027.1:0-161754 GCF_042647945.1 Streptomyces lusitanus | reverse complement strand
GCGTGGATCCGGGTGATGGCCTCCTCGACCGAGACGCCGGAGATCCGCGCCATGTGCTCGACCTCGCTCGCCCCCAGGCTGTGGATGACGAGCTGCGGGAACTCCTTCTTGATGGCCGCGAAGTGCTTCTCGTAGTACTCGACGCCGTAGTCCGGGTGGTGACCGCCCTGGAACATGATCTGCGTGCCGCCCAGCTCGACCGTCTCCGCGCACCGGCGCAGGATGTCGTCCAGGTCCCGCGTCCAGCCCTTCTTCGTGTCCTTCGGGGCCGCGTAGAAGGCGCAGAACTTGCACGCCGTGACGCACACGTTCGTGTAGTTGATGTTCCGCTCGATGATGTACGTCGCGATGTGCTCGGTCCCCGCGTACCTGCGGCGGCGCACGGCGTCGGCGGCTGCGCCCAGCGCGTGCAGCGGCGCGTCGCGGTAGAGGACCAGGGCCTCTTCGGGGGTGATCCGCCCACCGGCGGCGGCACGGTCGAGGACGGGCTGAAGGTCGGCCTTCTCGGTCACCGGTGTCCCTTTCGCAGGGGTGTGGACGGACGGAATCAGCGTACGTCAGCCGTCCCCGCGCGCCGACGTCAGGCCGTGTACGCGCCGATCAGCAGCCCCGCGAAGGCACCGCTGATCAGGAACGGGCCGAACGGGATCGACGTCTTGCGGCCCGCCTTCCGGGCGACGACGAGCGCGCCCCCGTACAGCGCCCCGCACAGGAACCCGGCCAGCGTGCCGAGCAGCACCGTGGGCCAGCCGTACCAGCCGAGGACCGCGCCCGCGCCGAGCGCCAGCTTCACATCGCCGAAGCCCATGCCGGCCGGGTTGATCAGGAACAGCACGAAGTAGCCGGCGCCGAGCGCGAGCGCGCCCAGCAGGGCGGTCGTCCACTGCCCGGCGTGCTCGGGGACCAGCGCGGTCAGGCCCAGCAGCGCCAGGGCCGCCGCCGCGAAGGGCAGGGTGAGCGGGTCGGGCAGCCGCTGCACCCGGAAGTCGACCGTCGCGAGCAGCACGCCCGCGGGCGCCAGCAGCAGCCACACCGCCAGCTCCGGCCGGGTCCCGGTGGCCGCGGCGAGGGCGGCGCAGACCAGCGCGGTGACCGTGACGGGGACGGCGGCGCCCGTGCCGTACGCCGCTCCCGCGCCCGTCCCGTGCGGGGTTTCTCCGCACGTCCGACAGCGCGCCGGGCCGAGCCAGCCCGCCAGCGGGTGTCCCTGCGGGCACGCCGAGCGCCACTCCTCCCCCGCCGGGACGGCGAACCGGTGGGCGGCGCGGGGCAGCAGCGCGCCGGCCGCCGCGCCCCACAGCGCGGCGACGGCGATCAGTGCGTACTCCAGGCCCCCGGTCATCCCGTACGGCCGCTCAGCCGGCCGCCGCGACCGCGTCGCGCCACGTCGGCAGCAGGTCGTCGAGCAGCGCCTCGGTGCGCGGCGGCAGCCCGCGCGCCCCGCTGCGGGCCACCAGGTCGGACGCCAGGGCGGTGAGCCGCGCCGGGTCGTCCAGGGCGTGGGTGGCGCGCAGCAGTTCGTTCCACAGCCGCTCGTCGGCCGGGGCGGTGCGCAGCGCCGCGTTCAGCGCCTCGATGGCCTTCTCCGCGCGGTCCTTCTCCATGTGGAACTCGGCGAGCGCGAGCCCGGTGTCCGCGACGAGCAGCGGGAGCTGCGCGTCGACGATCTCGTGGGTGAGCCAGCGGTAGCGGCCTTCCGGCCGGTCGGCCAGGAGCGGACCGCGCACCAGCACCAGCGCGTCGGTGAGCAGCCGCCCGCGCACCGCCCGGCTGTCGACGCCCTTGCCCTGCGTCGCCTCGTGGTACAGCGAGCGCAGGACGTCCAGGTCGGACACCACGGACTTGGCGAGGGTGAGCCGGCCGTTGTCGTCGGTGCGCAGCCGCGGGGTGCCGTCCGGGTCGGTGCCCAGCCAGTCCCGCAGCCGGTCGAGGAGCGCCTGGCGCACGTCGTCGGTGACGCCGCGCGGCCACAGCGCGGAGGACAGCACCCGCGGGTGCACGCCCTCGCGGTGCAGGAGCAGCAGCGCCAGCGCCTCGTGCAGCAGCGCGCTGCGCTCGCCGTCCGGCGTCTCCAGGCCGATGATCTCGTACGGCCCGACCAGGCGCGCGTACACGGCGGGGCGGCCCTGCTCGCTGATGTCGACGAGGAACGGCGGTGCGGTGCCGGGCCCGTCGGGGCTGCGGTCCGGGTCGGCGTCGGTGAACAGCTCGACGACCGCCCGCTGGTGGGCGGCGGGCAGGAGCTGCGCGTCGAGTTCCAGACCGAGCAGCGGGGCGAGCAGCCGGCCCTCTCCGGTGATCTCCATCTCCCAGGCGGCGCCGGGCAGATCGCCGCTGCCGGTGCCGACGAGGTAGCCGATGCCCAGGCGGCTCGCGTCGGCGGCGAGTTCGGCGAGCGTCAGGGCGTCCTCGGGGGACGGCTCGGCGGCCAGCAGCACCAGGTGCGGGGCCCAACGGGTGTGCTGGGCCGGGCCGGTGCGGCCGGTGAGCACCGAGTCGTGGCCGGCGGCGCCGAGCGCGCCGCGCCGCTGCCGGGTCTCCGCCTCCATCGTCTCGATCAGCGCCTCGATGCCGTCGAGGTGGCGCAGCCGGCTGGGCGCGAGGGCGGTGAGGTCCTCGCCGAACCCGACGAGGGTGATGGTCATGCGGTCCGACCAGCCGTTGGTGGCCAGTTCGGCGGCCACGGAGGCGAACACGGCCGCCCGGTCCTCCGCGCGGCCGCTCAGCGACACGATGCCGGGGACCGACTCCAGGTTGAGCAGCAGCCGGGAGTCGTCCATGGTGCCGAGGCTGACGAGGCCGGGGTAGGGCGCGGCGGTGTCGACGTCCTCGTACGCCTCGGCGTCGGCGCGGGCCAGCATCCAGAACGTCTGGTCCTGCCCCAGCTGCCACGGGGACGGCGGCTTGCCGGACGGCTGGGCGAGCTGGAGGTGCAGGTCGCCGTTGCTCAGCCAGGCCGCGTAGACCGTCGGCAGCGGACGGGACTCGGCGGCCAGCGACGCGGCGAGCCCGCGCAGCGACCGGTCCAGCCGCCGTACGCCCTCGGGGTCGGCGCCGACCAGCAGCGCGTCCTGCACGTCGAGGGCGTCGCCGGTGGGCGTGGGCGGCTCCATGCCGCGCCGCCCGCCGATCCCGGCGAACGCCGACTGCCACAGCGCCTGCCGGCGCCGGTGGCCGAGCGCCCCGAGCAGACCGGCGGCCAGCAGGGGGGCGGTGAGCAGGGCCTCGGGCAGCCCGAAGGAGGAGGAGTCCTGGGCGGGCGTGGCGGCCTGCTCGGGCGCGGGGCGCTGGAGGTCGGCGTGGCCGGTGCCGGGGGCGGGGCGCTGCTCGGGCAGACCGACCTGGGCGGTGTCACCGCCGCCGGTGCCGCTGCCACGGCCGCTTTCGCCGCCCTGCGCCTGGTCGCCGCCCTGCGCCTGGTCGCCGCCGGACGCGCCGTCGCCGGTCCTCGCGTAGTCGCTGATCTGCTGCCGCACCTCGGGCGACACCTCGGGGGCGTCGTCCGGCATCTCGACGAGGTCGCCGCCGCGGGCGTCGCCGGGCATCTCCATGATCCAGCCGGGCCGGATCAGACTGGCCTCGGACAGCCGCGAACCGTCCGGCTGCACCCGGTCCTTGTTGAGCTCGAAGATCTCCTTGTAGCGGCGGCCGTCGCCGAGGTGCCGCTCGGCGATCTCCCACAGGGAGTCGTGGTGACGCCCCTCGGGCGGCTGGATCCGGTAGAACTTCGTGTCGCCCTGCTTCTCGGCCGCGGCGGGGGCCGCCTCGGTGTGCGAGGCCTGCTCGGCGACCGCGGCGGCGGCGCCGGCCGCCTGCTCCTGCTGCTGGGCGAAGAGACCCGGCGTCTGCTGGGCGGCGGCCACGGTGGGCCGCTGGTTGTCGTCGAAGGTCTGGCCGAGCTGCGCGAGCGAGGGCGTGAAGCTGGCGGCGGTCGCGCCGACCAGCAGCAGCGCGGCGACGAGCTGCCGGGCGAGCAGCTGGCTGGGCCCGGCGCCGGGCACCCGCCCCGGCACCCCGACGCCCGACAGGGCGGCCTTCATCTCCACCAGCACGCACGCGGTGAACTGCGCCCAGGCGAGCCACACGACGAACGTGAGGATGCCGAGGAACGTCGACACGGAGATGTCCTGCTTGAGCCACTCCATCGGCTCGAACGTCTCCGGGAACGGCCAGCCCGCCGTCATCGCCAGCGCGGCCGGCACCCCGACGAGCAGCACCGCCAGCGCGACGAACGCCAGGAACGCCTTCACGAAGTCCCCGAACGTCCGCTGCCGCACCCGCACGGGCTGCGGCGTCCGGTTCCTCGGAGCCGTCGAGCTGGACGAGCTGGGACTGCGGCGTCGCGGCATGGCGGGTGTCCTGAGGTGTGGGAGGAAGGGGTCGTTGAGGCTAAGGGGATCTTATTGACTCGAATGGCCGCAGTCGAAGGGGTGCCGCCGGTCTCCGCCCGACAGGTCCCTGTCCCTGCCCCGCCCTGGGGCGCTTCCCACATCCCCCACACAATCCGCCGGGGCCTCACAAATGCCCCTGATAGCTTCGTTGTCGCCTACGTACAGCCGATACCAGGGGGATTCGTCCGTGGCCCGCAGCGCCTTCCTCACCACCGCAGCCGCCCTCACCGCGACGACGGCTCTGCTGCTCACGGGTTGCGGAGGCGACGACTCGTCGTCGGACGACATCAAGGGCGCGGAGTCCGGTTCGTCCAGCCCCTCGGAGTCGGCGCCGGCCTCGGCCCCGCCCGGCGCGAAGCGCCCGGAGATCACCCTCCCGAGCAGCTTCAGACTCACCTTCCAGGACTGGAAAAGCGACGAACCCGAGGAGCAGGCCGTCCTGAACGACGGCAAGGAGGAACTCCGTTCCGGGTACGCGGCCATCATCGGCAAAGACCTCGACAGCGAGGCGCTCGTCTTCTACCACACGGAATCGGGCCTCTCGCAGGCCCAGCAGTGGATCAGAACCTACACCGACAAGAACCTCACGGTCATCGGTGACCTGCCTGTTTTCGACCCCGAGGTCGCGCTGGGCTCCGGAGACGACAACGCGGTGCTGAACTACTGCACCGACGAGAGCAAGGCGTCGACCAGGAACCTGAAGACCGGCGAGGTGGAGGGCAACCCGCCCGGCACGGACCCGGAAGTCTTCTACTCCGTGTCGATGACGAAGAACGGACAGGGCGTCTGGCAGACGGTCTCCGTCCGCTCGGAGCGGGGAGGCTGCCAGAGGTGACGATGCGTCGCGCTCTCGTACCCCTCGTGCTGACCACGGCGCTGCTGACACCGGGACCCGCCCACGCCGTCGGTGGGGGCGGCACCCGGGGCGACGGTCCCGCCGGCGGAGTCAAGGGCAACGAGTTGACGGCCAAGGCGTCGACGTCCCGCATCAGGGTCACCCAGACCAGCGGCCCCACGGGCGGCAAGGGCACCCTGTCGTCGATCGACCCGACCTGGGAACCCCCACCCTGCTGGTATGAGCCCGTGTTCACGCCGGAGCAGCTGAAGAATTTCGCGGAGACGGAGGCCGCCGGGGACGTCAGCATCCGGCAGGGCTGGTACGGCGAAGGGTTGTGGACCGACCACTTCAGGGACGGCAAGGAAGCCCGGAACTACTTCGGTACGCCCGCGAACGTGCCCGGCTACAAGAACTACAACCTGGGCAAGGACGGTTACTTCTGGCGCGGCGTCGCCCCTGACTGGTCCGCCCTCGACGACACCTCGCTGTGCAGCCGCCTCATGTTCTGGCAGGACGCGGGCGAGGTACCGGACGAACCGGAGGCCCCGACACCCGAGGTGCTCGCCGCGTACGCGTACGACAAGGTCAAGGTCCCGGAGACCGAGATCGAGCTGAAGCCGACGAACCGGTCCACGGTGAATCTGCCCACCTGGATCTGGCTCGACCACGGCACGTTCCGTGAGATCCGCGTCCGCGCGGAACTCCCCGGCACCGGCCTGTGGGCCGAGACCACCGCCAAGCCCGTCGCCCTGCACCTGGACCCGGGCACGAAGGACGCCGAGACCTACCCCTCCTCCGGCGACTGCGAGATCAACGCGGACGGCTCCATCGGCACCCCGTACACCCGGGGCAGCGCGGACGAGACCCCGCCGTGCGGGATCCGCTACCTGCGCGCCTCGGGCGGCGAACCGTACCGCCTGACCGCGTCGATCACCTGGGAGATCTCCTGGCAGGGCACCGGCGGCGCCCAGGGCGACCTCCCCGACGGCACGTTCGAGACGACCCAGGACATGACCGTCCAGGAGATCCAGTCGATCAACCGCTGACCGGGATCCGCGACGCCTCGGCCCGGGCCGGCCCGTCCCTCCGGGTCGTACCCTGCTCAGGGTGAGGGTCGGCCGCGGGCTACCGAGGGGGGATTCACATGGGTGAGGGACAAAGCGATCTCGCGCTTCCGTTGTCCGATCTGGAGGACTACGGGCGCCGGCTGCGGTCGGTGAAGACGCGGATGAATCACACCAAGAAGCTCTTCGACCAGTACAAGGACGACATCGGCGACGGCAGCGTGAACGACGCGCTCTCCGACTTCGAGTCGAACTGGGAGGACGGGCGCGAGGACATCACGCAGCAGCTCGACGCGCTCGCCGACATGTCCGACGCGGTGGTCCGTGAATTCAACAAGCTCGAGAACGAACTCACCAAGCAGGTCAACGAGAAGATGAAGGTCGAGGACAAGCGCCCGAAAAAGGGGAACGGGGCCGAGAAGTAGACTCCCCGGCCCCGGCCCCGCGTCGCGGGCTCAGTACAGCGACGCGTGCAGGTGGCCGTCCACCGCGACGCCCTGCGGGGACAGAGAGACGCCCGCGCCGGCGCTGAGGGCTATGTTCCCGGCCTCGACGTGGACGCCGAGGGCGCCCGCCTCCGCGTGGACGCCGAGGGCGAGGCCGGCGCCGCCGCCCGCCTGGCCGCCGGAGACGAGGTCGAGGTCGGCGTCGGAGAGTTCGGCGGTTTCCACCCGGGGGGCGAGGTTCATGGGGGCGCGTTCCCTTCGTGTCGGACGATGCGTCGCGGAAAGTTCGCCGATTTCCGTCACACGGAAGGCCCGGACACGGAAAAGCACCGGCCCGCGGCGAACGAACAGCACCGCCCGATCAAAGCACGCGGGGATACGGCCGACCAGCGTCGTCCGGCCCGCGGTCCGTCCCCGTACGCCCCGCGCGTCACAGGTGTGACGGAAAGGACCGGGAAAGGTCGCAGGGCCTTCACGCCAGGGCGGTGGCCATTCACCTCGCGGAGGCTCCGGCCAAGTGATCGACCGGCTTCCGTCACCGCTCTGAGAAGCACTCGTGAACCCTGTGCCGATTCCCCGGATTCTTCGGGGTCACGCCCGCCGTACCCCGGCGGGAACGCCCGTCAGCCGACCTCGTTCTCCGCCACGGCCTGACCGTGCACCACCACGTCGCCGCCGTAGAACATCCCCGTGAACACGGGCGAGTACGTCAGCTGGACCTCGACCTCGACCGCGTCGACCGTCGCCGTCACGCAGTGGGTGGCGGCGATGTCCGGGCCGGACATGTCCATCTCGCGGGCGAAGGCCTTCACCCGGGCGTCGCAGTTCTCGAAGTTGATGGGGGCGGGGCCGCCCTCGTTGTCGTAGAGGGCCTCGCGGTCGATGTCCTGGGCGGCGAAGCGGGCCGCCTGTTCCGCGATGTCCGCCGCGCGCTCCCGCTTGGAGATCGACATGCCGCCGTCGATGACGAACGCCGCCAGGGAGAGGAAGACCAGCGCGAAGATGATGACCGCGCCGGCGCCCGAGCCGCGGTCGTCCAGCCGCGTACGGCGGTCCGCCAGCCAGTTCCGCACACGCGCACGCGCCGCCCTCACGCCGTCCTCCGGTACGGGTCGAGCGGCGAGCTGAAGCTCGCGGTCAGCGTCGTCGGGATGTCCAGGCCCAGCATGGCGAGGCCGCGCACCTCGCAGCTCACCTCGACGCTGAACAGGGTGTCCGGCTCGAAGCCCCGGCTCGTCTGGACGACGGTCACCGGGCCCGAGCAGACGTCCTGGAGGTTGGCCTCCGCCGCCGCCCGTGCCTCGGCCATCGCCGTGGCGTGGTCCTTCTGGATCGACCCCGCACGCGCCGCGTCCCGCGCCGCGCCGTCCAACGCGCCCCGCCCGTCGACCAGTTGTCCGAAGCCCACCAGGACGAGGATGAACAGGATCATCACCGGCGCGAGGATGACGACCTCGACGGTGGACAGACCCGCGTCGGCGGTGTCCTCACGCCCGGCTCGCGGACGCGGCAGAGAACGGCGCATCAGTTCTCCCCCTCCTGCACGAACCGCTCCACCGGGCCCGCCGACCGCGCGTGCACCGTCAGGTCCAGGCCCGGGAACACCGTCGGGATACGGGCGGTGATCTCCACGCCCACCGTGTTCTGCTCCGGCTGGAGCATCTTCACGTCCGGGGCGATGACCAACTGCGGGCCCAGCTGCTGGATGTAGCTGTCCACCACCTCCCGCGCCTCGCCCCGCCAGCCGCCCGGCTCCGCGTCCGCCGTCGCCCGCGCCTTGCGCGCGCCCGCCTGCGCCGCCGCCTGGGCGACATGATCGGCGAAGAAGTAGAGCGCGAACTGCACCGTCGCGAAGATCATGAAGAACAGGACGGGCGTGAGGAACACGAACTCGATCGCGGTCATGCCGGAATCGCCGCGGGCGGAGGCGGCCTCCACCCGTCGGCGTACCCAGCTGCGTACGCGCACCGGCATCCCCGTCACGTCGAGTAGGTGTGTGCGGTCAGCAGGTCTTGCCCGCGTCCGCGCCCTTGATGCAGTCGCCGACCTTGTTGGCGCCCTCGCTGAGCGCGGCGTTGATGATCGCGGCCACCACGCCGACGATCGCCACGACGACGGCCGAGATGATGACCCACTCGACCGCGGAGGCGCCGCGGTCCAGCTCGCCGGAGCGGGCCCGCTCGACGCGCGCCCGCATGAAGGTGACCAGGAAGTCGACGGCGGGGATGCCGGTGTGGAAGGTACGTCCGTTCATGACGCGTTGTCCTCTCGAATTCGGTTCACGGAAGTTCTGACGTACGGCGCGCGGTCCGCGGTTCGCGGCTCACCGGTCCGGTATCTCACACCTGGAACACCCGCATCGCCGCCGGGAAGATCAGGAACACCAGGAACCCCGCGCACAGCAGCAGCTGCGCCACGAGCATCGACTGGGACTTCTCACCCGCGCTGCCCTCGATCTCGGCGAGTTCGCGGTGCCGCATGGTCTCGGCGCGCGAGGCGAGGGACTCCCGTACCTTCGCGCCGTCGTCCGCGACCAGCGCCAGCGAGGCGGAGAGGTCCTTGAGTTCCTCCACGCCCAGCTCCTCCCCGAGAGCGCCGAGCGCCTGCCACTGGCTGATGCCGGTGATCCGGGCGTCGGCGAGGGCGTTGCGGATCCGCTGCGTGGCCCAGCCGTCGGACACCTCGGCCGCCGCCATCAGCGCCTCGGGCAGACCCCGGCCGCCGGCCAGGCTCATCGACACCAGGTCCAGGTACGCGCCGATCACCCGCCGCAGGTCGCGCCGCTTCTCGGCCGCGTCCCGGCGCACCTCCAGGTCGGGCAGGACGAAGAACAGCACCGCGCACAGCAGCGCCAGCCACACCGGGATGACCGGGCTGCTGCCGAAGCCGAGCTGCCAGACGATGGCGAACAGGAACGGCCCGAAGAACAGGCCCGCCACCGCCAGCAGCACCTTCGTCGCCAGGAACTTCTCCCAGCTGCGCTCCAGGACGGCCAGGTCGGCGCGGAGCGACCGCTGCTCCCAGCCCTGCTGCCGGTAGACCTCGGCGACCTTCTCGCCGACCTGCGCGCGCAGCGAGGCGAAGCGGCCGGACGGCTCGCGGTCCGTGGTCCGCGCCGACTCGTACGCCGTGCCGCGGGCCCGCATCGCGTCGATCCGGGCGACCTGCGAGAGGGCGCTGCGCCTGGTGGGCATCAGCGCGCGGACCAGGACGTACACGCCCAGTCCGACGACCGCGCCGACGACCACCGGCATCGTCAGTTGGTCGTTCACCGGCGTACCCCCTCTTCCGGCTGGAACGGCGACGCCTGCGCGGGCCCGGCGCCCGGGGTGCGCGGACGCACCAGACGCACCGAGGAGTCGTCGCGTACGAGGAAGCGCTCGGGCGTCTCGATGGTGGACAGCTTGCGCAGCCACCAGAAGCCCAGCGCGAACAGCCCGCACACACAGGCGAGGACGACCTGGCCGACGGCCGTGCCGTACGGCTCGACGAAGTCACGGTTGAAGATGGACAGTCCGAGCACGAACGCGATCGACACGGCGACGACGATCTGCACCGAGCGGCGCGTGGACGCGCGCTGCGCCATCACCCGCTGCCGCATGTCGACCTCCTCGCGCGCCGACTTGGCGAGCGCGCCGAGCACCTGCCGCAGACCGGGGCCGCGCAGGCGGGCGTTGAGGATGAGGGCGGCGACGATGATGTCGGCGGAGGCGTCGTCGATCTCGTCGGCGAGCTGCTGGAGCGCCTCGGGCAGCGGGGTGCGGGCGCGCAGCCGGTCGACGAGCGCGTCGAGGTGCGGGCGCAGCACGGGCGCGGCGGCCCGCGCGGACGCCGGGATGGCCTGCTCCAGGCCGACCGCGCCGGCGATGGTGTCGCGCAGCGACTCCGTCCAGGAGGCGAGCGCCTCCACCCGCCGCATGGCCGCCCGCTCCTCGGAGGCGCCGCCGAAGAGGCGGTCCCAGAAGAAGACGAGCACGGCGGAGGCGATGCCCGCGACCGCCCAGCGGGTCATCAGCAGCACGGCGAGCCCGACGAGCGCGGCGAGCGAACCGCGCCGCCCGGCGAACCGGATCAGCTCGCCCGCCCGCTCGCTCGCCTTCTGCTTCTCGTGGTCGGGCTTCGCGGGCAGTCCGCGTACGGCGACGACGAACAGCGCGAGACCGCCGCCGACGGCGACACCGCAGGCGAGCGCGTACAGCACGGTGGTGGAGAACAGTCCGCCCATGGCGCCGAGCGACTCGAGCGCGGCGAGGTCGGTGGTCGTACGCGTCACCGGCTCACCCCCACGTTCCGCTGGGCCGGTAGCCGTGGGCCATCAGTTCCTCCAGGCAGGCTATGGGGGCGTGCGCGGCCACCCGGCCGTCGGGGGTCTCGGCGAACACCTCGCTGGACAGCACCCGCCCGTCCACGCCGTTCACCTCGCGCACGGAGGTCACCATGCGCTGGAGCCGGCCGCCGCTCTGGAAGCCGTTGCGCCGCTGGATGAAGACGACGAAGTTCACCGCGCCGGCGATGAGCATCTGGCTCGCCTCGATCGGCAGCCGCTCGGTGGCCTGGAGGGCGTAGGTGGAGATGCGGTTGAACACCTCGCTGGAGCTGTTGGCGTGGATCGTGGACAGCGAGCCGTCGTTGCCCTGGGACATCGCGTTCAGCATGGTCACGATCTCGTCGCCGAGCACCTCACCGACGATGACGCGGGAGGGGTTCATACGCAGCGACCGGCGCACCAGCTCCGCCATCGAAATGGCGCCCTGTCCCTCGGAGTTGGGCAGCCGCTCCTCGAACGCCACCACGTTGGGGTGCAGATCGGGGAAGGTGTCGAGGCCGAGCTCCAGGGCGCGTTCGACGGTGATGAGACGCTCGTGCGGCGGAATCTCGTTGGCGAGGGCCCGCAGCAGCGTCGTCTTTCCGGCGTTGGTGGCGCCCGCGATCATGATGTTCTTGCGGGCGCGGACCGCGCAGGCCAGGAAGTGCCCGAGCTCGGGCGTCAGCGTGCCGTTGCCGACCAGGTCGGAGATGAACACCTTGCCCATACGGGCCCGGCGGATGGACAGCGCGGGCCGGCGGGCCACGTCCATGACGGCCGACAGACGCGAACCGTCCGGCAGCCGCAGGTCGAGCTGCGGGTTGGCGGAGTCGAAGGGCCGGGACGACAGACCGGAGTAGGCGCCCAGCACCTGGATCAGCTCGATGAGCTCCTCGTCGGTCTCGGCGACCGGCTCGCCGCGCACCTCACGCCCGTCGGAGTAGCCGACGAACACCTGGTCGCAGCCGTTGATGTCGATGTTCTCGACCTCGGGGTCGTCGAGCAGCGGCTGAAGCCGGCCCACCCCGAACAGCGCCGCGTGCACGGCGGCGGCGTACTGCTCCTCGGTCTCCGCGTCGAGCGGCGTACGGCCCGCGTTGATCTCGGAGCGGGCGTACTCCTCGAGGATCTGGGCTATGACGGCACGGGCGTACTGCCGCTCGTCCTCGCCGGACATCGGCGTGACGCCGTTGACCTGGTCGAGGCGGCGCTGCTCCGCGATCCGGTCACCGGCGTCCTGACGGAACCGCTTGACCAGGGAGTGGTCGACAGCGGTCATCGCCCGGCTCCGTGACCCTGCGGCGGCGGGCCGGCGTGCGCCTGCTGATGGACGGCCTGGGCCTGCGCGGCCTGCTGCTGCGCGGCCCAGGCGGCGCCGTACTGCTGGTACACGTCGGCCGTGACCTTGCGGGCCGAGCGGATCAGCAGCGACTTGTCCAGCCGGCCGCGGCGGCGCCCGGCGAGCTGCTCGGCGCCGGCCGGGTCGTCGGCGAGGGTGCCGACGACGCGGGCGCCGGTCTGGGCGTGCACGAGCATGTCGTTGACCTGGCCGGCCAGCTTGGCCGCGTTGCCCGGGTCGGCGACCAGGACGACGCCGATGACGGGGCTGTTCAGGGTGGCGGCGCCGCGCGACCCGCCGTGCAGCTTGCCGGCCAGCGCGGCCGCCCGGTCCCGCACACGGGCCAGCGCCTCGGGCTCGGTGCGCGAGATCAGCAGGACGAGGGAGGCGTGCGGGAACAGCTCGACGGCCGGGGTGTCGCCGCTGATGCGGCCGCAGTCGGCGATGACGTCGGCGGGCGCGTTGGGCGAGTCGGCGAGGGAGGCGAAGGCGCGCCCGAGCGTCGGCCACAGACCGGCCAGGCCGGCCGCCTGCTCGGCGACGCCCAGTCCGACGAGAACCTCGAGTCCGCCGCTCAACGGCTGGACGTGGTCCCAGAGTTGGTCGGGCACGAGGCCGCGCCGCGCGGTGGCGGCGATGGACAGCATGCCGGTGTTGGGGTTGAGCGGGCCGCCGTGCGCGGCGGCGCTGCGGTACACGAGGTCACCGCCCGCCGGGTCGGTCTCGGCGAGCAGCACGCGGCGCGGCCAGACCGCCGCGAGGGCGACGGCCGCGGTGGTGACGCCGGGGGAACCCTTGTCGGCGGCGAGGGCGATGAGGGCCATGGGTCGGGTGCCGCCTTCTAGTTGCCAGTGACGAGGACGAGAGCCACCTCGCCGTTGGAGGCGGCCTGGGTGAGCGCCGCGGCCTGCGCGTCGTCGACGAGCAGCGTCACGGGCAGGTTGGTGCTGCTGACGAGGTCGTCGCCCTTGGTCTCCTTGACGTAGTCGACGACCGCCTTCTCCACGATCACGGCGTCACCGCCGCCGGTCGAACCGCCGGAGCCGCCGGAGCCGCCGGTATCGCCGTCGCCGGAGTCGGACCGGGAGGTCCCGCCGACGCGGTAAGCGGCCACCGTGGCACCGGACTTCAGCCCTGCCGGGTACTGCCCCTCCTTCAGGGACAGGCCGACCAGGGACTTCCCCTCGGGCACGTTGGCCTCTTCACCGAACATCTCGCCGACGGCGACCACACCGCCGGGGATGGTGGTGACGGCCTTCAGCTTCTTCAGGGCGTCGAGCTGCGACCACTTGACGTAGTTGATGCCCGGGTCCTCGGCGACCATCACCGACGTCGTGTTGCTGTCGGTGACCGCCTGCCCGGCCGGGATCTCCTGGGTGATCTTGACGACCTCGATCCGGTCACCGGCCTGAAGCACGAGCATGGTGGCGCCGAGCGCGCCCACCAGGATCAGCAGCACGGCCAGCGCGGCGAGGGCCGGCTTGCGCTCACGGGGCGGAGTGGGAAGCCGGTCCCCGACCGACGGCCCGGCCGGCACCGCGGAACGACCCGCGCCCGCCCCCGTACGCTCCTGGATCTTCACGCAGCCGCTCCCCGTACACCCAAGATGATGTCTGCCAAGTACTCCGAAATTCCCGACACTTCACCCACGTCTGCTCGCGCACGGACAAGCCCGACGGGTCGGACCTACCCGCCCGACCTGGGCAAATAGCCAACGCTGTGGTGAGTGTCAAGCCATCGCACCGTATCAGCCACACATAAGCCCCTCAAGACGGAGCCGACCTCGCGGACCTCACCGCGCACACCGTTATTCATCTGCAATTTCACTGTTGAACAACCCAGTTGGGACCGGCCCGCCACCTGTGCTCGAGCGAACCCCCGCCCCAACCGGCCGACCACGCCTGCCGTACGGTCCCTTACGTACCGCACATGAGCCCTGCACGATTCGCTCACGAGGACGCCGGACGGCCATGCCATGCTCGTCGCCCGGACCGGTGGGGACGGGATGCACGGAGGGCAGGGGCCTCGGAGAGCCGCCGCGGAGGCCGCCCTTGCGCCCGGACTCACCTCCCGATCGGCCCCCAGTCCCGTCGCGGTCGTGGCGGTTCGACGGGCTGGGCGGGCGCGGCCGGGTCACGGCCTGATCGCCCGGAGAACCACTCCCCCACCTGCAGGACCACTCCTACGAGGGAAGGGCCGCCGATCACCAGGCCGAACCCCAGCCCGAACCACCCACTGCCGTCCCCGCGACTCAGCATCCCCACTCCGGAGACGACGAGGACGACACCGCTGATCACCGGGGGCAGCAACCAGGGCCATGCGTCCGGCTCGGCCACCGCTTCCTCACGCCGCCCCTGACAGTAGGCCGACCACCAGAATTGGACGCTCCACCACACGAGCAGATACGCGGAGACGGCTCCGGCCCCCAGCCCCAGCCGGGCCGGCCATCCAACTCGGCTGGCGACCGCGGCGGCGGTGAGTCCAACGGCCAGGACGACCCAGAAGAGGAACAGCATGACGCCGACGGCCAGCCGGTGCCCACGGCCGCCTTGAAGAGCACGGTGCGAGATGAAGACCACGACCGCAGCGTAGACGGCACGGCTCTCCGTTGTACGTCCCGTCCAGGCACCCGGAAACTGGCATTTCGGCCTGGCCAAGGGACAGTTCGCGTTGGTGAAACCGAGAACTGCACCGATACCGTCACCGCACTGGAAACGTTACGTCTCACGGGAGCCCACTGTGAAGCGCCGCCGCACTTTGCCCGTTGCCGCCGCGTTCGCCACCGCAGCGACCTTGCTGCTGACAGCCTGCGGAGGCGGAGGCGACCAGTCCGGGGGCAGCGACACGATTGCCGACTCCGGCACCGGCCAGGGCGCCGAGAAGCCGACCAAGCCGGCGGAGCCCTCGGGAGCACCGGCGGAGGACAAGCCGGACGGTGTGGATGTGTCTGTGCCCAAGGACATGAACCTGGTCTTCGACTGGGACAAGCCCGAGGACAAGAACGAGGCGGCCGCCATGGACGACGCCGCGAATTACGTCCGGGCCATCTATCACGGCATCGACAAGCGCACGACCGACGACGCCGCCCTGGTGGCCTATTCCAAGGGCCAGGGACTGACGTACGGTCAGACGCAGATCAGCGCCAGGCTCGAGGGCGGATGGACGGCCACCGGCACCCGGCGCCACTACCAGGCCACCACGCGCTCGACGCCCGCCGGCGACACGGTGGAAGTGGCTTTCTGCGTCGACTCGACCAAGTTCTATTCGAAGGAAGTGAAGACCGGAAAGGTGATCAAGGGCACGCCGAGCCTGACGGACTTCGACCACTTCAAGATCATTATGGCCAAGGCGCCCACTGGCAACTGCCTCTGGCAGGCGTCCGAGGTGTTTGTGGAGGGGAAGGCGGCGACGTGCCAGTGACCAAGTCATGGGCCACTTCGGCCGTCACCGGCGCGATTGTCCTGCCGCCGGATTTCCCTCACACGTCACGCTTGAGATCTTCGCGATTCGCCCACGCCCTGGTCAAGTAGGCCCTCCGGGCGGAGCATGCCGACCTGGCGAACCGATTGCCGCACGGATACCGTCGTTGCCCTTGACTGAACATCTGTCTCACGGGGAGTCACTGTGAAGCGCCGCACTTTGCCCATCGTTGTAGCGTTCGCCGCGGCATCCGCCCTGTTGCTGACCGCGTGTGGCGGTGACGACGGGGCGTCCGGCGGGGGCGACGAGATCGCGGGGGCCGACACGGGGAAGAGCACGGCGTCGCCCTCCCCCGGTGGGGCCGACGTCACGGCCGAGCGTCCGGACATGACCCTGCCCGAGGACGTGGAGGAGCGGTTCGAGGGCTGGAAGACCGGCGACGCCACGAAGGACGCGGTCCTGGCGGATGCGGGGAGGGCACAGACCGCGGTGACGCACGCCGTCACCAAGGGCGATCCCGAGTCCCCGGCGCTCCGCTTCTACCAGTCGGGCAGCGCCCTCGCGGGCAGTCAGGACTGGGTGAAGGGCATCGTGGACGCCGGACTCACCTACTCCGGATCGGTGCGCTACTTCGCCCCGGAAATCAGCGTGTTCGACAAGAAGTCGGCGGGCGTCTCGTACTGCGCCGACGAGAGCAAGGCCTACAACAAGGACCGCAAGACGAACAAGGTGGACAAGACCCCCGCGACCGACGACTCCTACGTGCTCTACAGCACGCGCCTGGAGAAGAACGACAGGGGGGTCTGGCAGACGACGAAGCTCGAGTCGGAGCGGGGGAACAAGAAGTGCGTGCAGTGAGGGCACGGCATCGCTGGCTGGTCACGGGGGCGGCTGCCGGGGCACTCGCGCTCCTTCCCGGAACGGCGTTCGCATGGGGTACGCCGGGGGCGTCGAACGGCGAGAAGAAGGAGACGAGCGGGACCCGCGACGGGTCCGCCCTCGTGTCCAAGGTCGTCTACAGCGGCTCCACCTCCGGCGCCCGAGGCGACGGCGACGGCCGTGGCGCCCTGCAGCCCGTGGGTGACTGGTCACCTCCCGCCTGCTGGTACGAACCCCGTTCGGCGGAGCAGTTCCGTGACTACGTCGAAGGCATGTACGAGGAGACGATCAACACCCCCGGCCAGCACAGCTACGCCAAGCAGTCGGTCGGCATGTTCCGCGACGACTACAAGGACGGCACGTACAAGAACTACAACCTCGACAAGAAGGACGAGGGCTCCTTCTGGGTCGCCGTCCGTGACGAGGACCGCAGAATGGAGCCCGAGGCGCAGGCTTGCGACAAGCAGCCGTTCTGGGTGGAGAACGGCGACCCCGTCCCGGCCGAGAACGCGGTCACTCCCGAGGTGCTGGCCGAACTCGCCTACAACCGCGTACGTCTGCCGGCGGTCGAGGTGACCTTGAGGCCCGAGGCCGCCACCAAGGTGAACCTGCCCACCTGGGCCTGGCTGGACAGGACGAGGTTCAGGGAAACCTCGGTGACCGCCTCGATCGCCGCGGGCGGACTGAACATCCAGGCCACCACCACCGCCAGGCCCGTCTCCCTGAGGCTGGAGCCCGGCACGCCGGACGCCGAGACGTTTCCCGCCTCGGGTGAGTGCACGATCGACGCCGACGGCTCGATCGGTGAGCCGTACTCCCAGGGCAAGACCGACCTGACTCCGCCCTGCGGGCTGAAGTACCTGCGCTCTTCCGGCAACGGAACGTTCACGCTGCGGGCCACGATCACCTGGGACATCTCCTGGACCGGCACCGGCGGTGCGGGAGGCGACCTCCCGGACGGCACCTTCGGCGACGACCAGGCCGTCACCGTCCAGGAGATCCAGGCAGTCAACCGCTGACAGCGGCTCGGTCCCGGCTCCGCCCGCGCCTCGGGCGGAGCCGCACGGACGTCATGCGCGGGCCGCAGGCCGCGGTGGCCGTCACTCCACCCACCGCAGCGACCCCGCGATGGCCTCGCACAGCCGCAGCATCGGACCGGACATGCCGACCACCGGCGCGGAGAACGACAGGGTGAGGTAGCCCGTCCCGCCCGGCAGGACGACATGAAGATCCAGGGACGTCGGCCCCGCGACCCGGACGGTTCGGCCGGCCGGGAGGTCGACCACCCCGACCTCGCGCCGCCCGCCGTCCTCGTCCTCCCGTGCCTCGATCCACGCCGCGAACGCCTCGGGATCGGCCGGCGTACCGCCCGGCGGCATGAGGGAGACCAGCAGGGAGGCCGGCAGTCCTCCGTTGCGCGACAGAGTCAGGAGGTAGAACTCCATGGCGCCCCGCGCCAGACCCGCCTCCGCGGTGTTGCGCAGGGTGGCCCACACGTTCCGCGTCAGCTCGGCCGGGACCTGCCGGCCGTCCGCCTGCTTCTCCACGAAGGTCTTCAGCTGACGACGCCAGCGGTCCTGCATCAGGTCGACGCGGAACCACTCCCGCGGGACGAGCAGCCGGTAGTCCCGGGCGCCGGCCGTCGCCGGCGCGGCGGCGCTCTCGGACGACTCGCTCACCCGGGCATCACCAGGGGCGCCCCGGAGTCGTCGAAGAGACGGACGCTCTTCACGATGCCGGCGAACATGGCGGAGAAGACGTCCCATCCCTCGGCGGTGGGCGTCCCCATCTCCATCATCAGCACGGTGCCGTTGTCCAGTGGGATCTGCACCTGGATGAACGACGTCCAGATCGGCTCGTCCTGACCCGACTGCGTCAGCGCGCCGTCGACGTTCGAGGCGCGGTTGCCGACGCAGGTCACCGCCGGACCGCACGGCAGCTGCACCTCGTCGACCTGGCCCAGCCCGAGGTGCCGCATCGTCGTCGCGACGAACCCGGCCGGGTTACGGCCCGCCCGCTCGTCGAGGTCCATGAGGCTGACGTTCACCGTCGCGGTGCACCGAACCCCGTCGACCTCGGTGGTGACGAAGCCGGCGTACTGCACACCGGCCTCGATGAACTCGTCGTAGTGCGCCGCGCACATCGCGGCGTACTGGAGCTGCACCTCCTCGTCGGCGCCCGGCAGCGCCTGCTTGGCCAGGGCGACCAGCTGATCCGCCAGCTCGTCCAGGTCGTCCGCCTCAAAGGGCAGTTCGAAGAAGCCCTCGGGCATGATCCAGCGGACTTCTATGCCGTGGTCGCCCGTGAGCGTGCGCTGCGCCGTGTCAGCCGTTTCCGTGGTCATCTGCACCCTTGCTTCGGGACTGTTCGCGGTCGTCCACGTCGGGACGGAACGTCGCGGCGAACGGGTAGGGCCCGTAGTGCGGATAGTGGGCCGGGATCTCGGCCCCTCCCCGTCGGGCGATGTGTGCGATCTCTCGGTACTTCGCCGCACGCGCCCGCAGATTCTGCCGGACCGGGTCGCCCCAGACCCGGATCGCACTGCGTACGAAGAAGAAGATCTGCGTCACCAGGACGGCCGCGGCGACCGCCAGGTAGGCGTTCCGGGAGGCGGGGGTCTCCCAGTACTGGGCGACGCCGCCCCAGTACACGACGGCGCCGAAGCCGACGAGCGCGAGCGGCACCCCGTGCTTGAAGCCCGCGCCGAACATCTCCTCCTCGTCGGCATGCCGCCGGTGCAGGAGGTCCAGCACGGCCTCGTCGTCGAGGAAGTCGAACCGGAGCGCGCGTCCCGCCTCCTCGGCGGCCCGCTTCGCCTCCGGCACGCCGGCGATCACGGAGCCGTCGACCAACGTGGCGGTGTCACCGCCGCGTCGGCCGACGAACTGCCGCGGTCCCAGCTCTTGCGCGTCCTCGGTCATGACATCTGCCTTCCAGTCGTTGGGTATCGCGGTCTATGCCGCCAGGGCTGCGTTGAACGCCTTCGGTGTGACGCTCGGCGCGGGGCGAGGGCTGGGCCGGGGCGTGGTCTCGGGCGTCGGCGCATGCTCGGGCGTGGGCGTCGGCGTGGGACGGGGCGTGGGCGCGGTGGCCTTGGGGGGCTCCTGGTAGCCGGTCCGCTCGCCGTTCTCACCGCTCAGCATGCGGTGCAAGGCGCTGGCGAGACCCGCGCCCTTGATGATGCCCGTGATGTTCTTCCCCTCGACAACACCGAGCGATGTCCTGGCGAGGACCTTGTTGGTCAGCTTGACGGCGACACCATTGAGGAAGTTGTGGCCCACGCCCTTCATCGCCGCCATGCCACTGAACCTGATGCCTCCCAGCGCCTTCAGTCCCTTGAGTCCCTTGAGGGCCTTGAACCCCTTCAGAGCTCCCAGTCCCGGAAGAACTCCGAGCGCGTCGGCGCCCAGCTTCAGCCAGTCGACCTTCCCGCCGCGCGCCGTCATGTCGTACGCATGACCGGCGAGCGCCGCCGCGCTCGCGATCACGGCGAGGGTCGCGAAGATGGGCACCAGGAACTGAAGCGGCGGAACAAAGGCGCAGATAACCGCCAGGACGGACAGAACCGCCGAGATGTTGGACAGCATGTCGGCCCAGTCCGCCAGGAAGTTCATGAATCCGCCGGGATCGCGGACCGCGTCGTGATGCACGACGTTCCTGATATGGCGAGCGGCCTTGTCCCCGGCGTCGTCATAGATCTCCCGGGCGTCCTTCACCGCCTTGCGGGCGTCGCCGATGCGGTGCAGCGCCTCGGCACGCTTCTTGACCCAGCGCTCGTACTCCTCCTTCTCCGCGGCAGGAATGTCGTACGCCGTCGGGTACTTCTCGGTGAACTTCTTGACCTCGCCGTCCGCGAGGTCGTGGTCGGCCTTCGCCTCCCGGTAGTCGGCGAGTGCCTTGTCCGCCTTGCGCTGCGCACGCCGCATCTCGCCGGCGAACTGGTCCGAGCTGCCCTCACTGACCTGCTCGCCGACGGCCTTGGCGGCTTCGTCGTAGCGTTCGAAAGACTTCTTCAGCTTGTCCGCGGTACCGCCGGCAATCTCATGGAAGCCTTTGCCCGCCTCGCTGTCCCAGCCCTCGACGGAGGCCAGCGCCTTGATGACGCGGGACTGTTCGTCGATCATGTCGGCCATCTTGCGCAGCTTGCGGCCCAGTTCGGCGACCTCCTCGGGGTCGCCCGGCGTCGGGTCGTCGTGCCACAGCGGCGGCCAGTCGGCGTCTGTCCTGCTCACTTCTTCCCCTTGCTCTGCGCCTTGGCGTCCCGGATCGCCTTGGCCAGTTCGCGGTCGATGTCGTCGTACGCCTTGGCCGCGCTCTTCGTGAACTCCGACAGCTGCTCGAGCTCCTTCATGAGCTTTTTGCGCGTCTTCTTCCAGGTGTCCCCGAAGTCGGAAAAGGCGTCCTTGAGGCCGCCGTGGCCCACCGCGCTGCCGTACTCGTCCGCGGGGTTTCCGTGCTTCTCGAACTCGCCGTGAATCTTCGCCAGGTCACGTGAGCATTGTTTGATGGCGGCGAGGTCCGCCTTTATGTGATCCCCCATGATTCCAATCCTTTCTCACCCGTTCCCGCCCAGAGCCCTTCACCAAGGGCGGTCGCAGCCGTCCACCGACTCCC
This sequence comes from Streptomyces lusitanus, assembly GCF_042647945.1. NCBI lineage: Bacteria > Bacillati > Actinomycetota > Actinomycetes > Kitasatosporales > Streptomycetaceae > Streptomyces > Streptomyces lusitanus. The sequence continues at coordinate 140,457 of NZ_JBHRWL010000027.1, read as the reverse complement.
GCGTCACGGCTCTGTACAGCAGATACTCTCAGTCAACCGATCTGGTCCGGCATCGGCAAGGAGACGGCTGACATGGCACGCAGGAGCAAACGGGGCGGAATCGCGGGACGCCTTGACATCCGCTCCGAAGCTGGCGAATGGTGCTGGATCGGAACAATCCCGCAGCCTCCGGCCGATGTTCTGCACGCCGCGGGCAACCCATCGCTCCGCCCGGCCCGCCGGCCCCCTTTGGCCATGCTCGGTACGGTACTTGGCGCCGCATTCCTCCCGCTCCTGCTCCTCCTGAGCCTTCTGGCGCGAGGGCAGGAGGCGGTCGAGCGCGCCCTTGACTCCAAGGAGGAGAAGGAACGGCACCGGGCGCGGAAGCAGGACGAGAAGCGGATGGAGGCGGCTGTCGACCAGCGCGGCCTGGACAACGTCTTCGACGGCGACTGGAACGGTGCCGCCGGCCAGTTCCTCCTGCGCTGGTACAGCCACTCGACCCACCACGAGCGCCTGCTGTTCGCCGGCCCGGACGGCATCACCTTCGCGGCCCCGCCCAAGCGCGTCAGCTCGGGACGCGACAGGCACGCCCAGATCGTCGCCCGCCTGTCCCCCGACGAGGCCACGCTGGAAGACCCTTTCTCCGGCGAGTTCGAGACCCGGATCCTACTGATCCGCTTCCACGACGGCTCCTGGCTGCGGGTGGACACGGAGGAGTCGCGGAGCGAGCTGCACATGTACGCGCTCCGGAACGCGCCTGTCGGCGGGGCCTGAGGGAACGGTGCCGTAAGTCCTGGGTAGTTCGGCCCGCTGAGGCCGGCCTCTGGAGGACGGACACAGCCGTTCGGCGAACCACCGTTTTCAGCCTCCCGCAGTGAAGTTCACGTTGGCGAAACCGGCAACCCCACCGATATCGTCACCGCACTGGACACGTCTCGTTCCGCAGGGAGCCCACTGTGCAGCGCCGCGCCATGCCCACCGCCGCCGCGTTCGCCTCCGCGACAGCGCGGCTACCCACGGCCCGTACGCCCGGGGACGAATCGCCGCCCGCAAACGAGCGCGTGGTCACGGGCATCAGACGGTGACGCACCCGCGACTTCGCCCGGGCCCCACTCCACTTACGTCGACCGATCACCTGACCTTTCCGGGACACTACGCATGTCCGACTTGACCGTAGATCTAGCACTTCTGACCAAGTCGTCGAAGCAGCTGAAAGCGATTCGGAACGAGTTCGCCCATCTCGGCGAGTGGAAAGTCGAGATAACCAGCTCAGTAGGAGCCTCTGAACTCAAGGGCGCCATGACGGAGTTCATCGACAACTGGAGCGACAACCGCAAACGGTTGCTGGAGTCACTGGAGAGCGTCGGAACAATGGTAGAGGCGACACGAGAAGCATTTCAGAGCCTCGAGGACGAGCTGACCAGGAGCGGAGAGAAAAAGGAAAGGTAGAAATAGTTACTCGCTCAGCACGCCCTACCCGAACTCTGCAAGAGGGAAAATGGCGCGACCTAAGGATTGGCAGCCACTGCGCGAGAGTGATCCTGTTCCAGGAGATCCTGTCGAGATCCGCGAGCAGGTAAAGCACATGAAGAAGATCGCCGCATACCTGCGCACTCAGGCTGCGGCGTTAACTGCTATGGCAGACGCCGACAACCTGAAGGGCAAATACGCTGACGAACTCTCAGGAAAAGCCCGCGGACTAGGGCGAAAATTGGACCTCGCAGAGGACCGATACCGCGAGGTGAAGGGACACCTCTCGAACTGGGCGGACGAACTGGAGGATTTCCAGCAGAGAGCGGACAGGGCACTCACTGATGCCCAGGACGCCCAGCAGAGGATCGACGGTCGTTCCACGAGCGACGAGCAGGAAAGTCCGGATGGCGCCAAGAGCAGCAAGAAGCACGAAGCAGAGCAGGATCCGCTGTTGCAACAGGCCAAGGAAGATCTTGAAGAGGCCCGCAAGCGCCTCAACTCCACCGAAAGCGCCTACCGCGAACGCTCAGGCCACTTTGCGAACAAGATCAGGTCGTCCATTGACGACGACATGAAAGACAGCTGGTGGAATGACGTCAAAGCCTGGGTGGCCGACGCGGACTGGTTGGATGCTTTCGCTGAAGGGGCTAGTTGGGCAGCGACCGCTGTTGGCGCACTAGCCATTGTTTTTCCCGCTCTCGGCGTGATTGCGCTTGTCCTGACTGTCGCCGTCGCAGCCATTCACGTCGCGCAGGCTGCTACCGGAAACGGGTCTTGGTTCGACGTTCTGATGGATCTCGGCGCACTTAAGTTGGCGCGTAACGGGATAAAAGCAGCCAAGGCGATCAAAGCCCTCCAGAAGAACTCACGCAAGACGGCGGCCGGCCTCGCCAAGGAGAAGTCCGCTGCACAGGCCGCCCGCAGCAATGCAAAAGCTCGCAGTAAAGCGGGTAAGTCTGAACGAAAGAAGGGGGGTACCTCGCGAAAGGCCCGGGAGAACGCCAGAGCCAGGCGTCTGCGTATGGAGGGTGAGAACCGTGCCGCAGGGAAGCGCTCCGCCGAAGTGGTGCGAAATTCCGAGTTGCCCCAGGTCACCGTAAGGGAAAGCGCGGGTACTGTTGGGGACAAGGCTCTCGCCCGCCAGGTCAAGGATGTCGTCAGGTGGCGTGACACATACCCCGGGAACGCTGAGCTCGCTTCCAACGCCAACCAGGCATTGCGCCACCAAAAGGTGGTGCAGGGATCATGGGGAGCGTCGACGGTTCTGGACGCTGGAGACAAGGGTGGAGATGCATTGACCGGCGATGGATACTCCAGATCGAAGGATCGGATGGCCGCTCCCATCGGTTATCAATGGTGAAGGAAATGAATCAGTGAGCGAGAGCCGCGACACCGCACAAGCAGATGAGACAGCAGCCTGGCTCCCTTACGGTATCGCCACCGTCAAGGTGATTTTCATGATTGCCGTCTTCCGTTACTTTGCGACTCCGTTCACAGATGACATGTTCGGGGAAGAATTGCTGCCCCTGCCTACTTGGGAATGGACCGCGTTCTCCATCACGCCGGGGCTTCTCATCTGGTTGGCGCGTCGCCCGGTCGACTGGGCGACCTTGTCAACGGAACGGACGATCCTTCGGATCGCACTGACGTTTTACTTTCTCTACGCCCTGGCGTTTTCCCTTTTCAAGGGCGGATGGATTCTTTGGCTTGCGGCAGCCGCCGCCCTTGCCGGGCACCTAGGGATCCTTTATCTCGACGGTAGGCGATCAGCTCATGGCGAGTGAACGGAACGCGGTAGCGGAAGAGATCGGCAGCCGCGCAATAGGGTACCGTCTGTTGCTCCCATCGGAGTGGGTGCAAATTCCCTTGCATCAGGGAACGAACGAGGCTGTTGACCGTGTCCTTCGGGACATGTTCTCCCTTATCCCTGCTGACGCCCCAAGGGACAGGATTGAACCCTACAAAGCAGAGATTTCTCGGCGGTTCCACGAGTCCGTTGTTGAAGCTCGGCGAAGGGGCGGAATCGACCTGTACGTTCCCCTGAAGTTGCGGGGTGATCAGGAGTTCAACCTGGGCGCATCGCTCCTTGTTGCGGAAACAACGCTGCCGAAGCGTCTGCGGGAGGCACCACCTACTGACCCTGGGGAGCTGGCCGTGCAGTTGCTCTCCCGAGATGGCGAGGACATTGATGTAGCCTCCGGCGAAGTGGACGGGGCAATCGCTGTTCGACGGGAGTACGTCGCGGAGTCAGATCGTAGGCACGTGATACAAGCAGCCTCCCGCCGGGTCGAGTACGTCATTTCCGTCCCCGGGGACGCAAGCCGGTGGTTCGTAGCCGCCTTCTCAACGGTTGGGGGTGGGAGTCCACGAGACGAACTCGCGGACGTACTCGTTGAATGGTTCGATGCAGTGATGGCGACCTTCCGCTGGAGGCACGGATGAAGGAGGTCTTCTGGCCGATCATCGACATTGAACACGTCGACGCCTACCCGTGGGTGATCATCCCTCCCAGGGCGGGTCCTACCGCGCCTTCTGACGAGTGGGACGACATCGATGCGTGGTGTCTGGAGAGAGCAGCGGACCTTTGGGGTGACCGCGACCTGGATCCGGGCCCTCACGGTGTCGGATTCGTGGGTGGTACTTTGGCTCGCTGCGCCAAAGCCCTTTGCCCCCCTGAGTCGACCCACTGGCTCTTTCTCCATCTTGACCACCCCACAGATGTACCCCTGCCGGTCTGCGCCGCTATCGGTCCCGCTCAGGGGCCGCGAGAGCTCACCCTCCGCGCGCTCACTGAAGCCGACGACCCGAACGCCGTAGAGCCGCCTGTGGTCAAATCATTCCATTCCCTTCATCTGGGCGACGGAATGTCAACGTTCCGCTACGTCACTCAAGAGGACTCGCCACATGTCCTGGCATGTGTCCGATACGCCTGGCAGGTTGCGGAACATGAAGCGGACGTATTGCTGTGGACAGCAACCGAGGATGTGGCGCGAGTTCTGCAGGCCGCTGACGACGTGGAAGAATTGGCCTGTTCCCTGGCTATTTTCGTCCCGTGATCCAGAGTCCTGCTCCGAGTCAGCCGATGCGCCAGCCTCACCATGGACGCGACTGGCGGACAGCGCGCCTGTACAACGTCTTCGAGGGTAGCTGGAACGGTGCCGCCGGCCAGTTCCTCCTGCGCTGCCGGTGTTCTCGTCGCTCCAGGGATCAGACCCCAGAAGCACCGCCTTCCGGAATCGGCTTCCCCTCGACGTCGAGTGGCACAAAGCTGAGGGTGGGCACTAACGCGTCCGCCATCCGCGTGAGTTGGTCACCGTGTTCCATGACCCTCCACGTCATCGTCGCCAAGAGGACGTCAGACGTCTGGGGGACCAGAAGGGCGTGCGAAACCCTTTCCGAGAGGCGCTTGCCGAAACCCAGCACGCCCTTGGACTGATACTGGGCCTGCAACCGGACCGCCGGGCCAACCGGCAGCTCGACCCTGCTCACCTGTGACTTCCCCACGATCCCCTTGTGGCCGCGCAGTCTGTTCGCCACCTCCTCCAACGAGAGAACCACCCCGTCCTCGCCGAAGATCTGAACGTCGAAGACGGCACAGTTGGCCCCGCCCACCGCGAAGTAGGCGGCTGCGAGCACCGCGTGTGTCTTCTCGGCGTTCCTCGCCAGGGAGATCAGGCCGTCCTCCATGGATTCCCTGGACGCCACAAGGTCCAAGGGGTTGAAGGAGTTCACAACCTCCCGGGCCCAAGCTGCCCTCCCGGCCGGGTCGAGCTCGATCGCAGTCGTAAGGTCGACCCATCCGTCCGGAAAGTCCAGCCGACAGGTCCAGTCGTCAATGTCGACCGTCACGCTGGTCACCTCGAGGTCATCGATCGGCGCGTCGACCGAGCGCCCCACGGCTGCCCAGGTCGATGCCAAGTGGTGTCACCACACGGAAAACGGTGGAGCAGGAAGCCCAAGCCCCCCGCCCCACCGCCGGTGTAACCGCACCCAGCGCCCGGAAGTTACTTCCGCGCCGCCTTCGCCAGCTCGTCGTCGATCTGCTCGAACTTGTCGGCCGCCATGGTGAGGTAGTCACCCATGCCGTCGAGGCCGTCCAGCGTGGTCTTCGCGCCGTTGGTGAACTCGTCGAAGTTCTCGTCGAAGGCCTTCGACGAGCTCTTCGTGACGTAGCCGGAGTTGACCAGGTTGTTGATGTACTTGCGGAGGCCGTCCAGCTTCTCCTGAAGCTTTTCCTTCTCCTTCACGACATGCTTGGCAGCTTCCCGCATGTCCTGATATGTGATGTCAAGGTCTTTGGCCATGAAGCCGCTCCCTCTCGCAACGCCGCAGGGCCAACCCCCGTGGCTCCCTTGTTTGCGGAACTACCGGCCTGCCGTCGCGGCCCCTGCGGCTCAGGGGCCTCTCGGGCCCGCCGGTGTGATCGTCCGCTCTTGCGGCAGAAGCTTACGGGGGTGAACTGCGCCGCCACATCCCCACCTTGTGAAGGCAACGGTCACAAGTCGTGGACGCCGTTGCTGCCGGGAACGCGGGCCCGCTCCCCGACTGCCTTTCGCCGGGGCGGAGCCGATATCGTCGGCGGGACTGTGAGCCGCGGGGTGGAAGCGGCCGCAGGGCCTGGGGAGGACAAGCGTGCGCCTGACTCTGACCGTCGTCGATCCGTACGGCGGGGACTCCGCCGATGTCGTCCTCGATGCCGATCCCGAGTCGACCGTGGGGGACATCGCACGCGAGCTGGCCGCACAGGTCGGGCACGCCGGCGCCCAGGTCATCCCCATCGGGCACCAGGGGCAGACGCCCGCCGGGAACACGCCGACGGTCTACGTCGACGGGTACGCCGTCGATTCCTCCGCGACCGTCGTCGGCTCGCCCCTGCGCGACGGCGCCGTGGTCTCCCTCCAGGACCCCTCCGGATGTCTGCCCGGTGAGCCCACCGGACTCGTCGAGCTGCGCGTCGTCGGCGGGCCCGCCGCCGGCTTCGTGCACCGGCTCGGTGTCGGGCGCTACGACATCGGCAGCGGCAGCGCCTCGTACGTCCGGGTCGACGACTCCGAGGTCGACGCCCGCGCGCTGACCCTGTCCGTCGCCACCGACGGCACCTGCCAGGTCGTCGTGCACGGCGAGCACGCCGCCGTCACCCTCGACGGCGAGCCCATCGCCGACGCCCAGGAACGCCGGGAGGAGGAGCAGCGCCGCCGGGAGGAGGAGCAGCGCCGGGAGGAGAGCGGCGGCGACGATCCGTCCGGCTCGGCCGCAAAGAAGAAGCGCGGGAAGCGGAAGAACAAGAAGAAGAAGAAAAAGAGGGACGGGGCCACGAGCGCCTCCGTCCAGCGCGGCGGGCGGTTCGACTGGCCGCTCGGCGGTCAGATCGCCGTCGGCAACAGCCTGCTGGAGCTGACCCGCTACACCCCGCCCAACGCCGCCCTGAAGTGGTCCGACGACGGCGTCGGGCTCGACTACAACCGGCCGCCCCGGCTCCGCCGGCCGGAGCGGCAGACCAACTTCCGGCTGCCCTCCAAGCCCCGCGACTACGAGGCCCGGCCGCTGCCCTGGCTGATGGCGCTGACGCCCCTCGTCGGCGCGGTCGTCATGGTGACGATCTTCCAGCGCTGGTACTACCTGATCATGGCGGGGCTCAGCCCCATCCTCCTCTTCGCCAACTACTTCAACGACAAGAAGCACGGGCGCAAGTCCCACGCCAAGCAGGTCAAGGAGTACGAGGAGCAGAAGGAGCGGATCGAGCGGGACGCCCAGGACGCGCTGGTCCAGGAGCGCGACGACCGCCGGCACGCCATCCCCGACCCGGCGACCGTGCTGTCGCTCGGCACCGGGCCGCGCACCCGGCTGTGGGAGCGGCGCCGCACCGACCGGGACCATCTGCTGCTGCGGTTCGGCACCGGGCAGATGCCGTCCGAGGTGGTGCTGGACGACCCCGAGCAGGACGACCACCGGCGCCAGGTCACCTGGAAGATCGAGGACGCCCCGGTCGCGCTGAACCTGCGCGGGCTCGGCGTGATCGGCGTGGCAGGTCCCGGCGACTCGGCGCGCGCGCTCGGGCGGTGGGCCGTCGGGCAGACCGCCGCGCTGCACAGCCCGATGGACGTGCAGTTCTACGTGCTGAGCGAGAACTCCGCGCAGGAGTCCTGGGACTGGGTGCGCTGGCTGCCGCACGCCCGCCCTTCCGGCGGCCACGACGTGAACGTCCTCATAGGCACCGACGCGGAGACGGTCGGCGCCCGCATCGGTGAGCTGACGCAGATCCTCGACGCCCGTAAGAAGGCCGCCGAGCAGAACCGCTCCCAGGGCACGACGTTCAGCGACCCCGACATCGTGGTCGTGTGGGACGGCTCGCGGCGGCTGCGGTCCCTGCCCGGCGTGGTGCGGCTGCTCCGCGAAGGTCCCTCGGTGTCCATGTACGCCCTGTGCCTGGACGCCGAGGAGCGGTTCCTGCCCGGCGAGTGCCAGGCGTTCGTCGTCGCCGAGCCCCTCCCGGAGGAGCCGGGGCGGCAGCAGGCCGACCGCGCGGCCCAGCCGGCCGTCGCGGGCAGCGGCTTCCCCTCGTTCCAGGCGTGGCACAGCAACGCCCCGGAGCCCGGCCGCGGCGCCCAGCAGGCGCCCGACAAGCTGCGGCTGCGCGTCGAGGAGGCCGGCGCCGAGCGCATCAAGGACGTACGGCCGGACTTCGTCACGCCCGCCTGGTGTCTGCGGCTGGCCCGTTCCCTGTCGCCGCTGCGCGACATCAGCGGGGAGACCGAGGACTCGGCGCTGCCCGGGTCCAGCCGACTGCTGGACGTGCTCCAGCTGGAGCCGCCGACGAGCGACGCGATCATGGCGCGCTGGCGGATGGGCGGGCAGTCCACGCTCGCGGTGATCGGCGAGTCGTACGACGGGCCGTTCGGCATCGACATGCGCAAGGACGGCCCGCACGGCCTCATCGCCGGTACGACCGGTTCGGGCAAGTCGGAGCTGCTCCAGACGATCGTGGCAGCGCTGGCGGTCGCCAACACCCCGGAGAACATGACGTTCGTCCTCGTCGACTACAAGGGCGGCTCCGCGTTCAAGGACTGCGTCAAACTCCCGCACACCGTCGGCATGGTGACCGACCTCGACGCGCATCTCGTGGAGCGCGCGCTGGAGTCGCTGGGCGCGGAGCTGAAGCGGCGCGAGCACATCCTCGCCGCCGCCGACGCCAAGGACATCGAGGATTACCAGGACCTGGTACGGCGGGACCCGTCCCACCCGCCGGTGCCCCGGCTGCTCATCGTCATCGACGAGTTCGCGTCGATGGTGCGCGACCTGCCGGACTTCGTCACCGGTCTGGTGAACATCGCCCAGCGAGGCCGGTCCCTCGGCATCCACCTGCTGCTCGCCACCCAGCGTCCGAGCGGTGTCGTCTCCCCCGAGATCCGCGCCAACACCAACCTGCGGATCGCGCTGCGCGTGACGGACGCCGGCGAGTCGACGGACGTCATCGACTCGCCCGAGGCCGGGCACATCTCCAAGAGCACCCCGGGCCGCGCCTACGCCCGGCTGGGGCACGCCTCGCTGGTGCCGTTCCAGTCGGGACGGGTCGGCGGCCGGCGTCCCGGTGCGGCCGACCCGGCCGCCCTCGCGCCCTGGGTGTCCCCGCTGACCTGGGAGGACCTGGGCCGGGCGGCGCTCACCAAGCCGAAGTCGGAGGCGCGTGAGGACGAGGAGATCACCGACCTGAAGGTGCTGGTCGACGCGGTGCGCGACGCCAACGCCTCGCTCGGCATCCCCGCCCAGCACAGCCCCTGGCTGCCCGCCCTGGACGAGACGCTGCTGCTGGACGAGATCGAGGTGCCGTCGTACGCGGCCGCGCCGGGCACGCTGCCGCCGGCGCCGTTCGGCGTCGAGGACCTGCCCGCCGACCAGGCCCGCCGCCCGGTCGTCGTCGACTTCTCCTCGTTCGGCCATCTGATGATCGGCGGCGCCCCGCGCAGCGGCCGGTCGCAGGTGCTGCGCACCATCGCGGGTTCGCTGGCCCGCACCCACTCCGTGGCCGACGTGCACCTGTACGGCATCGACTGCGGCAACGGCGCGCTCAACGCGCTGACCCGGCTGCCGCACTGCGGCGCGGTCGTCGGCCGTAACCAGACCGAGCGGGTGGTCCGGCTGGTCAACCGGCTCAAGGGCGAACTGTCGCGCCGCCAGGACCTGTTGGCGGAGGCGGGCTTCGCGGACATCGGGGAGCAGCGGGCCGCGGTCGCCGAGCACGAGCGGCTGCCGCACATCGTGGTGCTGCTGGACCGCTGGGAGGGCTGGGTGCCCACGCTCGGCGAGATCGACCACGGGTCGCTGACCGACGAGTTGCAGACGATGATGCGGGAGGGCGCGAGCGTCGGCATCCACCTGGTGCTGACCGGTGACCGGACGCTGCTGGTGGGCCGGATCGCGAGCCTCACGGAGGACAAGTACGGTCTGCGGCTGGCCGACCGCAGCGACTTCTCCTCGCTCGGCATCCCCACCCGCAAGGTGCCGGAGGAGATCCCGCCGGGCCGCGCCTTCCGCAACGAGTCCGGCACGGAGACGCAGTTCGCGCTGCTCGCCGAGGACACCACGGGTCAGGGGCAGGCGGCCGCGCTGACCGCCATCGGTGAGGCGGCGGCCGCCCGGGACGCCGAAGTGCCGCGTGCGCGGCGGCCGTTCCGGGTGGACAGCCTGCCGAGCCGGATCGCCTTCCCCGAGGCGTGGGAGATGCGCGACCCGGACGCCTCGCGCTCGAAGCTGTTCGGCCTGGCCGGCATCGGCGGCGACGAGATCGTCGGCTTCGGTCCCGATCTCGCCGAAGGCGTACCGGCGTTCGTGATCGCGGGTCCGGCGAAGTCGGGCCGCTCGACGGTGCTGATGAACTTCGCCCAGTCCTTCCTCGCCCAGGGGACGCGGCTGGTGGTCGCCGCGCCGCGCCAGTCGCCGCTGCGGCAGCTGGACGGCACGGAGGGCGTGCTGAAGGTCTTCACCGGCGACGACATCGACGAGGACGAGTTCGAGGCGCTGATCGACGAGGCGTCCCTGGAGGAGCCGATCGCCGTGCTGGTCGACGACGGCGAGATCCTCGAGGACTGCGACGCCGAGAGCCAGCTGAAGAAGGTCGTCTCTCGGGGCGCGGAACGCGGGCTCGCCCTCGTCATCGCCGGCGACGAGGAGGACGTGTGCAGCGGCTTCTCCGGCTGGCAGGTCGACGCGAAGAAGGCCCGCCGGGGCATCCTGCTCTCCCCGCAGGAGTCCTCCAGCGGCGACCTCATCGGCGTCCGGCTGTCCCGGGGGATGGTCGGCGGGCAGATCGCCCCGGGCAAGGGGATGCTCCACCTCGGGGACGGCGAGCTGCGGACGGTCGTCGTACCGGGCTGAGCGAGGCACCCCGCCGCGTGGACGGGTCGCCCCTGCGGACCGGAGGCCCGGCTACTCGATCTTCGAGAGCCGGGCCTTCGGCCGTCCCGAGTCCTTGCTGTCCGACTCGTAGACCAGGTCGTCGCCGGCCGGGGTGAGGAGGACGGTGTGGCGGGCCTGGTTGCAGACGTCGCGGTTGCCGGGCGCGCCGACGGAGGTCGTGACGATCCGCTTGGCGGTGACCTCCTTCAGGGTCAGGACGTCGTCGCAGACGCCGCCGAAGATGTCCGTGTGCCGCAGGGTGCCGACCCGCTCGCCGACGCCCGCCTTCTTGAGCGTGAGACGGAACGTGCCGAGCGGGATGGTGATGCTCTCGCGGGAGGCGGCCTGCCCCTCCCAGGTGCCGACGTAGGCGGCGGGCAGGGTGCCGGCGGACGGGGCGGCGGAGGGCCGGGCACCGCTCGGCCCCTTGTCGGCGTCCGCGCCTCCTCCGGACCCCGGCAGCAGGTCGAACACGAACACCGAGCCGACGGTCACGGCGGCCATCGCACCCGCCACGGCGAGGGCCACCGTGCAGCTGACCCGGCGGCCCCGTCCCCCGGCGCCGGGCGTGGACGCGGCCGAGACGGAGAGGGACAGCTTGCCGGGGTCGGCGGTGCCCCGGTCCACGGGCTGGGTCGGCGGATGCGGTGCGGCGGGCCCGGCGGGCGTGGCGGGCCCGGCGGGCCCGCCGGGCCGGGAGTCGGGCGCGGGGCGGGGGTACGGAACCCCCGCGTCCGTCCGCGCGCTGTCCGACGCCGGCATGACGGGCGGCGGCCCGAACACACCGGCGACGGCCCCGGCCGAGGCGGGCGCGCCCGCCGGAGTGCCGGCACCCGACGGAGTGCCGGCGTCCGCCCCCGACGCGCCCTCCGACGCCGCGTACTCCCCGACCGACGGCTTGCTGAAGCCCACCGGTCCGGACAACCCCTCCCCCGTCCCCGCCTCAAGATTGAGCAGCTGCACAGCCGCCCGGCTCACCTGCTCCACCAGGGCCCCCGGCAGCCAGCCGCTCGACACCAGGCGGGCCGCGCCGCCCTCCGGGGCCAGGCGGCTGGTGATCTCGGGCGGGGTCGGTCGTGCGGACGGGTCCTTGTCGAGGCACGCCTCGACGAGCTCGCGCAGGTCACCGGCGAGCCCGTCCAGCTCGGGCGGCTCGTGCACCACCCGGTAGAGCAGCGCCGCCGAGGAGTCGCCGGGGAAGGGCGGCGCGCCGGTCGCCGCGTAGGCGAGGACCGCGCCGAGGGAGAAGACGTCCGCCGCGCCCGTCACGCCCTTGCCCAGGATCTGCTCGGGGGACATGTAGCCGGGTGAGCCGATCGAGACGCCGGTGGAGGTCAGGGACGCGGTGCTGTCCGTGGCGCGGGCGATGCCGAAGTCGATCAGCAGGGGGCCGTCGAGCGTGAGGAGCACGTTGGACGGCTTGACGTCCCGGTGCACCAGGCCCAGGCCGTGCACCGCCGTCAGCGCCTCGGCGAGCCCCGCGCCGAGCGTCCGTACGGTGTGCTCGGGCAGGGCGCCCAGTTCGGTGACGGCGGCCGTGAGGGAGGGGCCGGCCGCGTAGGCGGTGGCGACCCAGGGGACGCGGGCGTCGGGGTCGGCGTCCAGTACCGGTGCGGTCCAGGCGCCGCCGACCCGGCGGGCCGCGTCCACCTCGCGCCGGAAGCGGGCGCGGAACTCCTCGTCGAGCGCGAAGTGGGGGTGCACGATCTTCACCGCGACCGTCCGGCCTCCGGCGCTGCGGCCCAGGTAGACCCGGCCCATGCCGCCCGAGCCGAGCCGTCCGAGCAGCCGGTAGGGCCCCACGACCGTGGGTTCGTCAGCATCGAGCGGCCGCATGGCGCCACCCCTCCCCCGTCACGCCCGTACGCCTTGGTGCCCAGCCAGCGTAGTGGCCGATCCGGGCAGGAGACCCGGATCGGCCGCGCGGCACAGGCGGACCGCGTCCCATACGAACCGCATCAGAACGGCCCGCGCCTGGGCGGCGTCCGCCGTCTCAGGGGCGCAGCAGCTCCACCCTGACGTCCGCCGGGAAGCCCGTCGTGGGCCCCACCCGGCGGGCGAACTCCGCGACCGCCGCCAGCTGCGGGGGGCCGAAGCGGAAGTCGAGGGTGGTGAAGTACTGCGCCAGGGTCTTCTCGTCGAAGGCCTCCCAGCGGGCCGCCTGCTCGGCCACCTTGTCGACCTCGTCGAGGGAGAGGTTGCGGGAGGCGAGGAAGGCCTCGTGCACCTTGCGGGTGAGCGCGGGCTCGCGCTCCGCGTACTCCTTGCGGGCCGCCCAGACCGCGAAGACGAACGGCAGGCCCGTCCACTCCTTCCACAGCGCGCCCAGGTCGTGCACGTCGAGGCCGAAGCGCGGGCCGTCGACCATGTTGGCGCGCAGGGCCGCGTCGCCGATGAGGACGGCCGCCTCCGCCTCCTGCATCATCAGGCTCAGGTCGGGCGGGCAGGTGTAGTAGTCGGGCCGGACGCCGTACCGCTCGGCGAGCAGGAGCTGGGCGAGCCGTACGGAGGTGCGGGAGGTCGACCCGAGGGCGACCCGGGCCCCGTCGAGCCGGTCCAGCGGGACCTGCGAGACGATCACGCAGGACATCACCGGGCCGTCGCAGCCGACGGCGATGTCGGGGAAGGCGACGAGCTGGTCCGCGTGCTTGAGGTACTCGACCAGGGTGATGGGCCCGATGTCGAGGTCGCCCTGCACCAGCTGCTCGCTGAGCTTCTCGGGGGTGTCCTTCGTCAGCTCGAAGTCGAGGAGCGTGCCCGTTCTCGCGAGCCCCCAGTACAGGGGCAGGCAGTTCAGGAACTGGATGTGGCCGACGCGCGGCCGGGTGCGAGGATTGTCCACATCGTGAGGCTAGACCCAGCGGCGGGCCGCACGGCGGTCGCCCCCGGCGGGGCGACCGCGGGCGTGACGGACGAGGTGTTCAAACATCCGGGTGACGTGATCTTGACCTCTATTGCGATCCGGCGTCCGCGTGCTAGGCTCATCGCAAGTTGCAGTTTGGTTTCCCTTGCAGTACAGAGCCTGCGGAGCATGTGACCGCGGGCTCTCGTCGTTCTCAGACGGATGCAGTTGTGCGGAATTTCTTCACACTTGCTGGTTCTGGAGCAGGGCAACCCTTTGAGCCCAAGGAGGGCTTATGGCTACCGGAACCGTGAAGTGGTTCAACGCCGAAAAGGGCTTCGGATTCATCGCCCAGGAGGGCGGCGGCCCCGACGTCTTCGTCCACTACTCCGCGATCAACGCGACCGGCTTCCGGTCCCTCGAGGAGAACCAGCAGGTCACCTTCGACGTCACGCAGGGCCCGAAGGGCCCGCAGGCGGAGAACGTCACCCCGGCCTGACCCTGATCCTCCGATCCGGGAACGACTAGCAGTACCCAAGGAGCCCCACGCCGCGAGGCGAACGGGGCTCCTGCCTTTTCCCCGGTTTCTCCGAAGGGCCGGCCCGTCCGGCCCCCGGAGAAATTCCGGTGAATTCCCGCCGAACGGCTCCCCGGCCCCGTACGGGATCGCGGGCAACCCGTACGGGATCGCGCACGGGATCGCCCCTCACACGTGCTGCATGATCAGCACGAATTTCGTGCCGGGCTCCAGCGCCTCGTAGCGGTGCGGCACATCTCCGCGATACGCCATGTAGTCCCCGACGCCGAGTTCCGCCTCCTCGCCCTCGGGACCCGCCGACACCCGCCCCGCGCCGACCACGATGTGCTCCACCGTCCCCGGCATGTGCGGGTCGGAGGCCCGCACCGTCCCCGGCTCCAGCTCCACCGCGTAGAGGTCGCGCCGCGCGCCGGGCGGACTCGCCGACAGCAGGGTGGCGACATAGCTGGACCGGTCCGAGCGCACGGTCGGCCCCTCCCCCGCCCTGATCACCTGGACCCTGGGCGCCGGCGGCTCCACCAGCGCGCTGAACGGCACCCCGAGCGCCACCGCCAGCGCCCACAGCGTCTCCATGCTCGGATTGCCGCCGGCCGCCTCCAATTGGGACAGCGTGGACTTGGCGATACCGGCGCGTTTGGCCAGCCCGGAGAGGGAGAGCCCGGCGCGGACGCGTTCGCGGCGCAGGGCCGCGGCGATCCAGTCGAGGGGCAGGCGGGACGGCGCGCCGTCGGTCATGTCGTTCGCTCCAGACTGCTATTCGTTCGGCTTGACGAACACCTACGCGTCTGTCCATTGTAGAAAACATGCGTTCGGTACAGCGAACACCCTGGTCCCGGCCCGGCCGCCCCGACCCCGGTCTGCTCCGGGACGTGGCCCTGGTCTGCCTCGCCGGAGGCGTCGTCGGCGTGTCGTTCGGGGCGATCGCGGTCGCCGGGGGCCTGCCCGTATGGGTGCCGGTGGTGATGTCGCTGGTGGTGTACGCGGGCTCCGCCCAGTTCAGCGCGGTGGGCGTGCTGCTCGCGGGCGGCGGACCGGTCGCGGCGGCGGCCACGGGGCTGTTGCTCAACACCCGCACGGCCGCTTTCAGCCTGGCGGTCGCCGAGCACATCGGGCGGAGCCGGCTCGCCCGCCTGGTCGGCGCGCATCTGGTGACCGACGAGACGGTGGCGTTCACCCTCGCCCAGCGGGACCCGGCCCGGCGCCGTGCCGCCTTCTGGGTGTCGGGGATCGGGCTGTTCGCCGTGTGGAACGCCTGCGTGGCGGCGGGCGCGCTGGCCGGCGGCGCGCTGGGCGACACCGCCCGCTACGGCCTGGACGCGGCCTTCCCCGCCGTCCTGGTCGCCCTGGTGCTGCCCGTCCTGCGCGAGGACGCCGGTGTCCGCCGGGCCGCCCTGGCCGGCGCCGTGCTCGCCCTGGCGCTCACCCCTGCCGTACCGGCGGGCGTGCCGGTGTTGGCCGCGCTCACCGGTCTGGCGCTGCACGGACGGACGCCCGGAAAGCGGAAGGAGCCGCAGTCGTGAGCGGGACGGCCGTGATGGTGCTGGCGCTGGCGCTGGGGACGTACGCCTTCCGGCTGGTGGGGCCGGTGCTGCACGGGCGGGTGGAGCTGCCGGACCGCGTGCGGGTGCTGCTGTCGGCCGGGGCCGTGGTGCTGCTGGTGGCGCTGCTGGCGACGGGGGCGCTGACCGAGGGCGGGGAGTTCGCCGGGTGGGCGCGGCCCGCCGGGGTCGCCGTGAGCGGGGTGCTGGCGTGGCGGCGGGCGCCGTTCGTGGTGGTGGTGCTCGGCGCCGCGGCGGCCTCGGCGGTACTGCGGGCCGCCGGGGTGCCGTAGGGAGACCCGGCGAACGGGTCCGGTGTCCTGAGGCGTTGTCAGTGGCCGCCGCTAGCGTCCCTCCCATGACCACGAGCCGACCCGCGCACGCCGACCAGCCGGAGCACGTCCGCACGACCCGCGCTTTCCCGGAGCACGTCCGCACGACCCGCGCCTTCTACGACGCGATCGCCGAGGACTACGCCGCGATGTTCCGGGACTCCCTCGCCGCCATGCCGCTGGACCGGGCGGTGATGGCGGGGTTCGCCGAGCTGGTCGGAGCGGGCGCGGCGGTGGCCGACGTGGGGTGCGGTCCTGGCCGGGTGACCGGGCATCTCGCCTCGCTCGGTCTGGACGTGCGCGGTGTCGACCTGTCCGCGTCGATGCTGGCGATCGCCCGCCGGGAGAACCCGGGGCTGCGGTTCGAGCAGGGCTCGATGCTCGCCCTGGACCTCCCCGACGGCTCCCTCGCCGGCCTCGTCTCCTGGTACTCCACGATCCACATGCCGCCGGAGGACCTGCCCGCCGTGTACGCCGAGTTCCGGCGGGTGCTGGCGCCCGGGGGGCTGCTCCTGCTGGCCTTCCAGACGGGTGACGAGCCCCGGCGGCACGAGCGCCCCTGGGGGCACCCGGTCACGCTGGACTTCCGGCGGATGCGGCCGGAGCGGGTCACGGAGCTGCTGGAGGCGGCCGGTTTCACCCTGGTGCAGCGCACGGTCCGGGAGGCCGACACCCGGCAGGGCGAGACCACCCCGCAGTCGTTCCTCATGGCGCGCGCGCCGGGCGAGCGCCGCTCCTGACCCCGGTCACCTCTCGTACAGCGCCTCCACCTCGGCCGCGAAGTCCCGCAGGATCGCCTCGCGGCGCAGCTTCATCGACGGCGTGAGATGGCCGGCCTCCTCGGTGAAGTCCTCCGGGAGCACGGCGAAGCGCCGGATGGACTCGGGGCGGGACAGCATCTTGTTGGCCTCGTCGAGGGCGCGCTGGAGGATCGCCCGCAGCTCCTCGTCGTCGACGAGAAGTTTCGCGGGGACGGGGTGTTTGCCGTTCATCCGGCGCCAGTGGGTGATGCCGTCGAGGTCGAGGGTGATCAGGGCGGTCACGTAGGGGCGGTTGTCGCCGAGGATCATCACCTGGGAGATCAGGGGGTGGGCGCGGAGCCAGTTCTCCAGCGGGGCCGGGGCGACGCTCTTGCCGCCCGCGGTGATGATCAGCTCCTTCTTGCGGCCGGTGATGGTCAGATAGCCCTCGTCGTCCAGCTCGCCGAGGTCGCCGGTGGCGAACCAGCCGTCCCGGGTGGCGGACACGACCCCGCCCGCCTGCGGGTCCCAGTAGCCGCGCAGCACGTGCTCGCCCGCGATCAGGACCTCGCCGTCCGCCGCGATACGGATCTTGGTGCCGGGCAGGGGCCAGCCGACGGTGCCCAGGCGGGGCTTCAGCGGGGGTGTCACGGTCGAGGCGCCGGTGGTCTCGGTGAGGCCGTAGCCCTCGAAGATCTCGATGCCGACTCCGGCGTAGAAGGCGGCGAGGGAGCGTCCCAGCGGGGAGCCGCCGCAGATGGCGTAGCGGACCCTGCCGCCCATGGCGTTGCGGATTCTTCGGTACACCAGCGGGTCGTAGAAGGCGCGGGCCGTCTTCAGGGAGCGGGAGGGGCCGTTGCCGGTGCCGGTCTGCCGGGCTTCCAGGGCCTCGCCGTAGCGGCGGGCCACCGACGCCGCGCGGTCGAAGGTGGACTGCCGGCCGCCCGCCTCGGCCTTGGCGCGGGCGGTGTTGAACACCTTCTCCAGCATGTACGGGATGGTGAGCAGGCAGGTGGGCCGGAAGCTCGCCAGGTCGGGCAGCAGGTCCTCGGCGGCCAGGCTGGGCGCGTGCCCGAGGCGCACCCGGGCGCGCACACAGGCGATGGCGACCATGCGGCCGAAGACGTGGGACATGGGGAGGAACAGCAGGACGGACGCCTCGTCGTTCGTGCGGTCCCGGAAGACGGGGTAGAGCAGCTCGACGGCGTTGTCCACCTCGGCGAAGAAGTTGCCGTGGGTGAGGGCGCAGCCCTTGGGCCGGCCGGTGGTGCCGGAGGTGTAGACGAGGGTGGCGAGGGTGTCGGGGCCGAGCATGCCCCGGCGCACCTCGATCTCGTGGTCGGGTATGTGGGCGCCGGCGTCCGCGAGGGCGTCGACGTGCCCCTTCTCCATGACCCACACGTGCCGCAGGTCGGGCAGGTGGGGCAGTTCCGGGCCGATGGCGGCGGCCTGGCCGGCGGTCTCGGTGATCAGGGCGACGGCGCCGGAGTCCTGGAGGATCCAGCGGGCCTGGTAGGCGGACGAGGTGGGGTAGACGGGGACGGTGACCAGGCCGGCGGCCCAGGCGGCGAAGTCGAGGACGGTCCACTCGTAGACGGTGCGGGCCATGATCGCGACGCGGTCGCCCGGAGTGAGGCCCTCGGCGACGAGTCCCTTCGCGGCGGCGAGGACCTCGGCGGCGAATCGTTCCGCCGTGACGTCCCGCCAGGAGCCGTCCCCGCCCTTCCGGCTGAGGACGACGTCGCCGGGCGCGGCGCTCGCGTTCTCGAACGGCAGGTCGGCGAGCGATCCGTGCCGCACCGGCTGCGCGAACGGCGGCACGGACGCCTCCCGGACGGCCCCGTCCAGCCGGCGGGTGGCCGGCGGGACGAGGACGGGCGCCCCGTGGACGTCGGCGTCGAGAGCGGTGGCGTGGTGCGGGGTGGTCACGAGCGGCTCCTGGGGCGTGCAGGCGAACTGCGGGTGCAGGCGAACTGCGGGGTGCCACGACGTACGTGCCTCGCACGCCGAGGCGTTCACCGGAGGCGTCCACGGCTCGGGACGGCACCGGTCGGTGCGGGGATCGTACGGCTCCGGCGTGAGGGGTTCGTGCCGGTTCGGAGGTGGAGCGGGATCAAGCGTGTGCAGTGTCGGGGGTTACGTGAGGGTCACTCAGGTATGACCCGCACGGGTCCCGTTCGAGGCACCTCCGGGGCACGTCCGGGGCACGTCCCGGGTCCCGTACGGGGCACGTCCTGGGTCCCGTACGGCCCCCGGACGACGCTCGGCCCGGGGCCTGTACGGCACCTGCTCGAGGCTCGACCCGGGCCCCGTACGGCACCCGTCCAAGGCTCATTCCGGCGCCCGCCCGGAACCCGCCCGGGTCCCGTAGGGGGCCGTGCGGGTCCCGGAACCGCGCTGCTCAGGGCCGCTCCAGGACGGCCGTGACGCCCTGTCCGCCGGCCGCGCAGATGGAGATCAGCCCCCGGCCGGGGGCGTCCCGCTCGGCGAGCAGCTTGGCGAGCGTCGCCACGATGCGGGCGCCGGTGGCGGCGAAGGGGTGGCCGGTGGCGAGGGAGGACCCTGCCACGTTCAGCCGCGCCCGGTCGACGGGCGGCAGACCGCGCTTCTCCCAGGCGGCCAGGGTGGCCAGCACCTGGGAGGCGAACGCCTCGTGCACCTCGACCAGGTCGAAGTCGTCCAGGCCCAGCCCGGCCCGCTCCAGCATGCGTGGGACGGCGTACGCGGGCGCCATCAGCAGGCCGTCCTCGCCGTCGGCGACGTCCCCGTGCACGAAGTCGACGGCGGCGGTCTCGTACGCGGTGAGGTAGGCCAGCGGTTCCAGGCCGCGCCGCTCGGCCCACTCCTCACTCGCCAGCAGCACGACGGCGGCGCCGTCGGTGAGCGGCGTGGAGTTGCCCGCCGTCATGGTGGGTTCGGGTCCGTCGAGGCCGAACACCGGCTTGAGCGTCGCGAGTTTGGCGACCGTCGAGCCGGGGCGCAGGTTCTGGTCGCGGGCCAGGCCGCGGAAGGGCACCACCAGGTCCTGGAAGAAGCCCCGTTCGTAGGCGGCGGCGAGCTTCTGGTGGCTGGCGGCGGCGAGTTCGTCCTGGGCCTCGCGGGTGACGCCCCAGGCGCGGGCCGTGACGGAGGCGTGCTCGCCCATGGACAGCCCCGTGCGCGGCTCGGCGTTGCGCGGGATGTCGGGGACGAGGTGACCGGGGCGCACCTTGGCGAGCGCCTTGAGGCGGGCGCCGAGGGTCTTGGCGCGGCGCGCCTCCAGCAGCACCTTGCGCAGGCCGTCGTTGACGCCGAGGGGCGCGTCGCTCGCGGTGTCGGAGCCGCCGGCGACCGCGGCGTCGGTCTGGCCGAGGGCGATCTTGTTGGCGGCGGCGACGACCGCCTGGAGTCCGGTGCCGCAGGCCTGCTGGATGTCGTAGGCGGGGGTGCGGGGGTCGAGGCGGGAGCCGAGGACGGTCTCGCGCGCGAGGTTGAAGTCGCGGCTGTGCTTGAGGACCGCGCCGGCGACGAACTCGTCCACCGCGCCGGGCTGTTGGAGGCCGTACCGGTCGACGAGGCCGTCCAGGGCGGCGGTGAGCATCTCCTGGTTGGAGGCGGTGGCGTAGGGCCCGTCGGAGCGGGCGAACGGGACGCGGCTGCCGCCGATGACCGCGACGCGCCGCACGGTGGCCGGCTTCAGGGTGCTCATCTCGACCTGCTCCTCAACCGTGACATAGGCTTACCTCCGGTAACCTTACTCCAGAGTAAGCACTGGGCGAGCCCCTCGCACCCACCCCTGGGAGTCCCCGATGGCCGACCGCTATCTGAGCTTCACCGGCACCGCGCCGGGCCGCTTCCTCACGCGCCGCCTGGGCCTGCCCCGGCCCGCCCCGCTGCGCCGCTGGTCACCGGAGCGGCCGGCGCTGGACGGCGGGCTGCTCCACCTCACCGCGGGCGCCTCCCGCCTCGCCCTCGCCCCCGTCCTCGCCCGCACCGGGCTCCTCACGGACGAGGCCGCGGGGAGGCCCGCCGCCGTCGTCCTGGACGCCACCGGCGTACGCACTGTCGAGGACCTCGACGGGGTGCACACCGCCCTGCACCCCGTCGTCCGCTCCGTCGCCGAGAGCGGCCGGATCGTCGTGCTCGGCGCCCCGCTCGACCCCGCCGACCACCATCAGGCCGCCGCCCAGCAGGCGTTGGAAGGCTTCACCCGCTCCCTCGGCAAGGAGACCGGCGGCGGCAGGACCGTCAACCTGGTCCGCCTCACCGACGCCCCCGCCGCCGAGTCCACCCTGCGCTTCCTGCTCTCCCCCAAGTCGGCCTACGTCAGCGGCCAGGTCATCACCGTCGGCGACCAGGCGAGCCCCGCCCCCGAGGACGCCGACCGCCCCCTGACCGGCCGCACCGCCCTGGTCACCGGCGCCGCCCGCGGCATCGGCGAGGCCGTCGCCGCGACCCTGGCCCGCGACGGCGCCGACGTGGTCGTCCTCGACGTGCCGCAGGCCGAACAGGACGCCCGCCGGGTGGCCGAACGCATCGGCGGCAGCGTGCTGCTGCTCGACATGACCGCCGCCGACGCGGGCGCCCGCATCGCCGACGCGCTCCCCGGCGGACTGGACGTACTCGTCCACAACGCGGGCATCACCCGCGACCGCCGACTGGTCAACATGCCCAAGGACCGCTGGAGTTCGGTGCTCGACGTCAACCTGGGCAGCGTGCTGCGCACCACCGACGCACTGCTCGACGCCGGGGCGCTGCGCCGCGACGGCCGGATCGTCGCCACGGCCTCCATCGCGGGCATCGCCGGGAACGCCGGCCAGACCAACTACGGCGCGAGCAAGGCCGGCGTCACCGGCTTCGTCCGCGCCCTCGCACCCCGCGCGCTCGCCGAGCACGGGGTGACGGTGAACGCGGTCGCGCCCGGCTTCATCGAGACGAAGATGACGGCCGCCGTCCCCCTGTTCATCCGGGAGGCCGGACGCCGGATGAACTCCCTCGCGCAGGGCGGTCTGCCCGTCGACGTCGCCGAGACCACCGCCTGGTTCGCCCACCCCGGCTCCGGCGCGGTCAACGGCCAGGTCGTGCGCGTCTGCGGCCAGAGCCTGCTGGGGGCGTGACATGGCGCCGACCCCGCCGGAGCCCGCCGAGACCGTGCTCTCCCGCTCCCCGTCCCTCGCCCCGCTGCTCGCCCGCGGCGCCGTCCTGTCGCCCTTCCGGCGCCCCGGCCCCGCCGCCGCGCACCCCCGCACCCGGCTGGTACTCCCGGGCCTGCGCCCCGACCCCGCCCGGCTCGCCGCGTACGCGCGGGTGTGCGGCTTCCCGGCCGGCGCGGACACCCTGCCGGTGACCTACCCGCACGTGCTGGGCTTCCCGCTGGCCATGCGGCTGATGAGCGCCCGCGACTTCCCGCTGCCGCTGCTCGGGCTCGTGCACACGTCGATCGGCATCACCCGGCACCGCGCCACCCCGTCCGCGGCCTCCTACGACCTCACCGTGTACGTCGACGGACTGGCCCCGCACCGGCGCGGCACCGAGGCCGCCGTGGTCACGCACCTGCGCGCCGGGGACGACCTCGTGTGGGAGTCGCGCAGCACATACCTGGCCCGGCACCGGACCGCTCACACGGAGGAGCGGGCGCGGACGGAGCAGGGCGTCGACCTGCCCGCCGTCGAGGAATGGCAGTTGCCCGGCGACCTGGGCCGCCGCTACGGCGCCGCGTCCGGCGACCGCAACCCGATCCACCTGCACCCGCTCACCGCGCGCCTCTTCGGCTTCCCGCGCGCCATCGCGCACGGCATGTGGACCGTCGCCCGCTGCCTCGCCGCCCACGGCGTCCCGGACGCGGCCGAGGTCCGGGCGGACTTCCGTGCGCCGGTGCTGCTGCCCGGCACGGTGACGTACGCGGCGGACGGCGGGCGGTTCGCGCTGCGCGGGAGCCGCGGCCGGGTTCACCTCACCGGCGCGGTGACCTCGCTCTGAGGCTCCGGGACGTCCGCGTCCCCGCTGTCGGCGGGCGGGGTCCAGTGCCGACCGGCCATCAGGTTCCCGAGCCCCGCCCACGCGAAGTTCATCAGCGTGGTCGCCGCCTGCCGAGCGGTGACCCCGGGGGTGGCGTTGGCCCAGTCCGCGAGCGACTCCGCCGCCCCGACCAGCGCCTCCGCCAGCCCGGACACCTCCGCCTCCCGCAGATCGGGGTCGCGGTGCGCCTCGCGCGCGGCGGCAAGGATCAGCTGCGTCACGAACGCGACGATCTCCGCGCGCATCGCGGCCACCTCGGCGGCGAACACCTCACCGTGGGTGCGCGCCTGGAGATGCAGCACCGCCCAGCCGTCGGGGTGCCGGGCGGTGTGCGTGAAGAACGCGGCGAGACCCGACCACAGCTGCCGGTCCGCCGGCAGTCCGGGCCGGGCCCCCGCGCGCACCGCCTCGGTGAGCGCCCTGGCCTCCCTGCGGATGCACGCGGTGAACAGGTCCTCCTTGGAGTTGAGGTACAGATACACCAACGGCTTGGACACGCCCGCCAGTTCGGCGATCTCGTCCATCGACGCGGCCATGTACCCCCGGCTCCCGAAGGTGCGTACGGCGGCGTCCAGCATCTGCTGTTCACGGACCGCACGCGGCATCCGCTTGGTCTTCACGGCACCCATGGGACACAGCGTACGGTCAGCGGCAGGCGTGAAGGCGCACACACGTGAGGTGCGCACCCCGGCAACGGTCACCCGTGTCGTGTCGCCGGGACGCGCACCTCGGCGCGGTGGTGGAGGTGTCAGCAGAGGCAGGGATCGGTTTCGTGACCCAGGCCGAGCACGTCGTCGTCCGTGAGGGCGCCCGCGTATGCCTGGAGCTCGTCCACCTGGCCCTTCAGGTGTTCGCCCCAGCCGTCCGCCGTGCGGGCACGGCCCACCTGGAGCGGGCCGGCGCCCGTCCAGCCGTTCCGGAGCTGGGCCGTGGCGTCCGCCTCGGTGTAGCCGTCGGCGTACAACGTGACCGTGTCAGTGGCGTCGTCGTAGACGATGGCCAGCCGCGTGCCGTGACCGCTGCCGCCGTCCGGCATCGTGAGCTGCGAGACGACCGTCTCCGGCGCGCCGGCCTCGTCCCGCTCCGGCATGATCAGCTGCCAGGCGTACAACGCCGGGTCGTAGCGGAGCTTGAAGGCGTCGGTGTGCTCACCGGCCTGGGAGAGCACCGTCATCGGCCGGGTGGCGTCGTCCTGCTCGATCCGTGCGACGACTCCGAGGGTGAAGCTGTCACCGGTGTCGACGACGGGCATGTCGAGAGCCGCGTGACCGCTCTCACCGTCCAGCTCCAAGTGCCCTTCGCCGACCAGCGGATCCCGCGGCCACGTCGTGCAGTCGGGGTCGACGTCGGGAATGCAGAATTCCGGCATGCGGTAGATCGACGCACCCGGCGCGAGCCGCAGGGGCGCTCCCCCCGCGTTCTCGGGCGTGGTGCCGTCGTCGGCCGTGCTGAACGACCAGTGCCCCAGGAGACGCGGCGTGCGGCGGGCCAGCTCGGTCACCTCGCTCGGGACGACGAGACGGTCGTACGCCCGGACGTCGCCGATGTCACCGTGCCAGCGGTGGCGGTAACCGTGCGGGCCCAGAATTCTGCCGATCTGGAAGGCGCCGTCCGCCCTGACCGGGGCGGTCTCGACCTTGGTGCCGACCTCGTGTCCGTTGACGAAGAGCTGGGCGTACCCGGTCTCGGTGTCGTAGAGACCCAGCAGGTAGGCCCATTCGCCGGCCTCGGGGGCCCCGCCGGTGACCTTCGCGTCGCCAAGGGTGAAGGACCAGGCGGCGGCCGTCTCCTGGGGAACCTCGAGCCCCAGGGCGTAGGCGGGGCCGGACGTCGTGTCCTGGCTCAGCACGGTCATGGAACGGTCGTCCCGCGCCGGGCGCACCCAGGCGCCGACGGCGAAGGTCCTGCCGCTGTCGACGGCCGGGCCGCCGGTGGTGAGGAAGGCGTGCCGGCTGCCGTCGAAGGCGGCGGTGGAGGTGAGCGGGGTGCCCGAGGGGGCCGGGCCGCCGAAGGTCACGCCACGTCCCGCTCGGGCAGCCTCTCCCGCCTCGGCAGCCGCCGTGGCCGAGCCGGCCGCGTCGTCGAGCTTCCAGCGGGAGACGGGGGCACTCGCCGCGTTCGGGTGGAAGGTGTAGTCGGTGCGCATGCTCACCCGGCCGGCGCGGTCCACCGCATGGACGCTGAGTGTCTTCGGCCCCCTGCTCAGCGGGACGTAGCGGACGGTGGCGGGGCCGCCTGTCTCGGCGGGGCGCACGGTGCCGCTCGGGCCGCCGAGGAAGGTGTACCGGTACTCGACGACGTCCGCCGAGGGCGAGTCCATGGTGAAGCTGCCGTAGACACCGACTCCGCCGGCCCACCACGTGTCCGCCGGGTACTCCGGCGAGCTGACGACGGGAGCGGCCGGGCTCTCGCCGTCGTGGACGAATCGGCAGGCGGCGCCCGGCGCCTCCGAGCTCCAGGGCGAGTACGCCACACCGTCATTGGCCCGAACATGCCAAGAGATCACCGTGTCCGACGGGACGTCGGACGGCACGGTGGTGCGGTGGACCAGTCCCACGGGGAACGGCGAGGTGGTCCAGGAGCGGCGCTCTTCGGTGCCGTCCGGGTCGGACCACCAGACCTCGAACTCGGCCGTGAGCTGCTCCGGATACCCGATGCGGTCGTCCTCCACCGGATCGGTCGGCCGAGCCTGGAGCACCGGAGGGCTGCCCACATACATCGGCTCGTCACCCGACGCGCAGTCCTTGAACTCGGTCTGGAGATCCTGGACGGCGGGCGGCAGATTCACCTGCTCCGCCGCGTACGAGGCGGACGGCGTCACCGCCCCCGCCACCAGCGCCGCGAGGCAACTGCCCAGCAGCGCGCGTCTCTTGCGCACTCTTCCCGACATGAACGAAAGCCCCTCCCCTGACGATGCCCGATCACCGAACGGCCGGGCGGAGGGAGGCTAGCAGCGGCCTCCGACATCGGCGATCATGTTTCTCGGGAGGCCGGCCGGCAAGTGCCCCAGGGCCATGGACGACAGAGAGCGACGTCGGCCGGTCAGACAGCCGCGGCGACC
The DNA here is from genome assembly GCF_042647945.1 of Streptomyces lusitanus. Lineage (NCBI taxonomy): Bacteria > Bacillati > Actinomycetota > Actinomycetes > Kitasatosporales > Streptomycetaceae > Streptomyces > Streptomyces lusitanus. Next base: position 114,561 of record NZ_JBHRWL010000027.1, on the reverse strand, counting down.
GGGCGGGCGTCCTTGGCCTCGGGGGTCTCGCCGACCTCGGGGGTCTCGTCGACCGGGGAGGCGTGCACCGAGTCGTACGCCTTGCGGTCGAGCAGGCCCTCGCGGGCGGAGACGACGACCGGGACGAGCGCCTGGCCGGCCACGTTCGTCGCCGTGCGGATCATGTCGAGGATCGGGTCGATGGCCAGCAGCAGGCCCACGCCCTCCATCGGCAGGCCGAGGGTGGACAGGGTGAGGGTCAGCATGACCGTGGCGCCGGTGAGGCCGGCCGTGGCGGCGGAGCCGACCACCGAGACGAACGCGATGAGCAGGTAGTCGCCGACGCCGAGCGGGACGTCGAAGATCTGCGCGACGAAGATCGCGGCGATGGCCGGGTAGATGGCGGCGCAGCCGTCCATCTTGGTGGTCGCGCCGAACGGCACGGCGAAGCTCGCGTACTCCTTGGGCACGCCCAGGCGCTCGGTGACCTTCTGGGTCAGCGGCATGGTGCCGACGGAGGAGCGGGAGACGAACGCCAGCTGGATCGCGGGCCAGGCGCCCTTGAAGAACTGCACCGGGTTGACCTTGGCGACCGTCGCGAGCAGCGTCGGGTAGACGCCGAAGAGGACGATGAGGCAGCCGACGTAGATGTCGGCGGTGAAGGTGGCGTACTTGCCGATCAGGTCCCAGCCGTAGGTGGCGATGGCGTTGCCGATGAGGCCGGCGGTGCCGATCGGGGCCAGGCGGATGACCCACCACAGGGCCTTCTGGAGCAGCTCCAGGACGGACTCGCTGAGGGTGAGGATCGGCTGGGCCTTCTCGCCGAGCTGAAGGGCGGCGATGCCGGCCACGGCGGCCATGAACACGATCTGGAGCACGTTCAGCTCGGTGAACGGCGTGATCACGTCGGTCGGCACGATGCCGGTGAGGAAGTCGATCCAGGAGCCGGTGTGCTCCGGCTCGGCGCCGTCGGCCGGGGTGAGGCCGGTGCCGGCGCCCGGGTTGGTGACCAGGCCGATGAGCAGGCCGATCGCCACCGCGATCAGCGACGTGATCATGAACCAGAGGAGGGTCCGTGAGGCCAGCCGGGCCGCGTTGTTGACCTTCCTGAGGTTGGTGATGGAGACGAGGATCGCGAAGAAGACCAGCGGGGCGACGGCCAGCTTCAGCAGGCCGACGAAGGTGCCGCCGACCTTCTCCAGGGTGGTGACCAGCCAGGAGAGGTCCTGGCTGCGGGCGAGCCAGCCGAGCAGGACGCCCAGGGCGAGGCCGATGAGTATCTGGGCCCAGAAGGGCACGCGGACAGACCGCTTCAACTGCGTGTTCGTGGACACGGACATGCTCCGGTGAGGGGGGACGCGTGAGGGATGTGACGTGGGACTTGGGACTCGGGTGGGGCGCGGTGTCAGGACGGACAGTTCGCGGTGGTGACCCGGCAGAGGTCCACGTGCAGGCGCGCCACGAGCGGAACACTCCGGGGCGTGGGGAACACGGCTGCTGACTTCACCCGATGACCGTAACACCTGAACTTTGAGAAGCTCAAAGCCTTACTTTGAAAGGTGTGACGGCAAACACGCACATAGAACGCAAGGCGCCCCGGTCTCCCTGGTGGAAGGGAGCCGGGGCGCTTCGCGTGTGCTGCGCGGGTGTGGCGGACGTTACGACGCCTGCTACGACGCCTGCGCCTGGCCCGGGGTCTGCCCCGAGGTCTGCCCCTGCGCGCGGGCGGTGTCGTCGGCCGCGTCCTCCTGGGTGCGGTTGGCCTCCAGGTTGGCCTTGGCGCGCTCCACCCGGCGCACGATCCGCTCCGAGGCGCGGTCACGTTCGCCCCGGAGGACGACGAAGCTGATCGGCGCGGAGATCAGCAGGGCGAGCAGCACGATCCACAGGCCGTTGGAGTCGCCGAGACCGCGCGGCACCAGACCGGAATGGACGAGGGCCCAGACGACGACGAGGCAGCCCACGAAGATCCCGAGGCGCATCAGCGTGTAGCGGAGCATCTCATCCACTCTTCCGTGCGTACGGTCAGAAACGTCCCTTGAGGGACGACGTCCAGTGAAGCACGAACGGCGGGCGATCTTTCAGCGGGGTGTGGGGCCGTACGGGACTCAGCTGAGCGTGAGCAGCATGATCACGTCGTCGCGGTCGTCGCCGGGCGCCACCCGGATCGCGTCCGGGACCCGGCCGACCTCCTTGTAGCCGCAGGAGGCGTAGAAGCGCTCCAGGCCGAGACCGCCGCGGCAGCCGAGGCGGATCGCCTCCACGCCCTCCATGGCGCGGGCGGCCCGCTCGGCCTCGGCGAGCAGGTCACGGCCGTAGCCCTTGCCCTGGTGGCGTGGGTGGACCATCACCGTGTAGAGCCAGATCCAGTGGGTCATCAGGGGGTGGGTGTTGCGCGTGAGGAACGCGGTGGCCGCGACGCGGGCGTTTTCGTCGTGCCCCACGACGAGGCGGCTGCGGCCCTCCGCCATGTCCGTGAACTGCCGCAGCAGGGCGGGGCGGATGTCCTCCCGCGTCACCGGCGCGACGAAGCCGACGGCTCCGCCGGCGTTGGACACGTCGGTCCAGAGATCGAGGATGCCGTCGCGGAGGGTGGGGGTGATGCCGGGGTCCGGGGTGAAGGTAAGGGGCATGGGGCGATGGTAGCCCTTACCTGGGCGGGGGTGTAGAGGTTTTCGGGGCGAGGGCGCGGCTACACGCCGTTGGGGTGCGGACCTCTTCCGGACGCGGCCCGTACGTGGCTGGTCGCGCAGTTCCCCGCGCCCCTGAGCGCGCTGCACTATCGCGCCCCCGAAGGGGCGCGGGGAACTGCTCTCGAGCAACCACCGCCCTGCCGCAGCCGAAAAGGAGACCCGACGGAGTCAGACCCGCATCGGCTGAGGCGACTCCCGCCGCGCCGGGTCCGGACCCTCGTACTCCCGAATGACCTCGTACCGCGTATTCCGCTCCACCGGCCGGAACCCCGCGTCGCGGATCAGGTCCAGCAGATCCTCCCGCGTCAGCTTGTTCGGCGTGCCGAAATTGTCCGCGTCATGCGTGATCTTGTACTCGACGACCGACCCGTCCATGTCGTCGGCGCCGTGCTGAAGCGCCAGCTGCGCCGTCTGCACGCCGTGCATCACCCAGAACACCTTGACGTGCGGCACGTTGTCGAACAGCAGCCGCGACACCGCGAACGTCTTCAACGCCTCCGCGCCCGTCGCCATCTGCGTCCGCGCCTGGAGCCGGTTGCGGACCTTGCCGTCCTTCATGTCGACGAAGTCGTGCTGGTAGCGCAGCGGGATGAAGACCTGGAAACCGCCCGTCTCGTCCTGGAGTTCACGCAGCCGCAGCACGTGGTCGACCCGGTGACGGGGCTCCTCGATGTGGCCGTAGAGCATGGTGCACGGGGTCTTCAGACCCTTCTCGTGCGCCAGCCGGTGGATGCGGGACCAGTCCTCCCAGTGGGTGCGGTGGTCCACGATGTGCTGCCGGACCTCCCAGTCGAAGATCTCCGCGCCGCCGCCGGTGAGCGACTCGAGCCCCGCGTCGATCAGTTCGTCGAGGATCTCGCTCGCGCTGAGCCCCGAGATCGTCTCGAAGTGGTGGATCTCCGTGGCGGTGAACGCCTTCAGCGACACGTTCGGCAGCGCCGCCTTCAGCTCCCGCAGCGACCGCGGGTAGTAGCGCCACGGCAGGTTGGGGTGCAGGCCGTTGACGATGTGCAGCTCGGTGAGGTTCTCCGAGCGCATCTCCTCGGCGAGCTTCACCGCCTCCTCGATCCGCATCGTGTACGCGTCCTTCTCCCCCGGCTTGCGCTGGAAGGAGCAGTACGCGCACGACGCGGTGCAGACGTTGGTCATGTTGAGGTGCCGGTTGACGTTGAAGTGGACGACGTCACCGTTGAGCCGCGTCCGCACCTCGTGGGCGAGCCCGCCGAGCCACGCCAGGTCGTCCGACTCGTACAGCGCGATGCCGTCCTCGCGGGTCAGCCGCTCACCGGAGCGGACCTTCTCCTCCAGCTCGCGCTTGAGCCCGACGTCCATGCCGTTACCTCTTTCCCAGAAGACAGACCCGCTCCACCGTACGCCCCGGTCAGCCGACCTCTTCGGGCAGCTCACCGACGCGGTTCTCCCACTTGGTGGAGAGCACGATCGTGGTACGGGTGCGGGAGACGCCCTTGGTGCCGGACAGCCGGCGGATGATCTTCTCGAGGCCGTCCACGTCGGTGGCGCGCACCTTGAGCATGAACGAGTCGTCGCCGGCGATGAACCAGCAGTCCTCGATCTCCTGGAGGTCCTTCAGCCGCTGCGCCACGTCCTCGTGGTCGGCGGCGTCGGAGAGGGAGATGCCGATGAGGGCGATGACGCCCAGGCCGAGCGAGGCGGAGTCCACCGTGGCGCGGTAGCCGGTGATGACGCCGGCCGCCTCCAGCCGGTTGATGCGGTCGGTGACGCTGGGTCCCGACAGACCGACGAGACGCCCCAGCTCCGCGTACGAGGCCCGGCCGTTCTCCCGCAGGGCCTGGATGAGCTGCCTGTCCACCGCGTCCATCGAATCGATGCCTTCCGCTGAAGAGGTACGAAGTTTCCGAGAGGTGGTGCCGTGAGTGCCGTGAGTCCGTGAGGTGCGCCCCGGTCCGGCGGGAAGCGCCGGGGTGCGGGGAGGGGTGGGTCAGTCGTCCGCGCGGGATCCTCCGCCGAGGTCGCCCTCCCAGCGGCGGTACAGGGTGTGGGGGACGCCCGCCGCGTCGAGTACGCGTCCCGCGACGAAGTCCACCAGGTCCTGGATGTGCGTCGCGCCCGCGTAGAAGGCCGGTGAGGCGGGCAGTACGGTGGCGCCCGCGTCGTCCAGCGTCACCAGGTGCCGCAGCGTCTGGCCGTTCAGCGGGGTCTCCCGTACGGCCACGACCAGCGGACGGCCCTCCTTGAGGGTCACGCTCGCCGCCCGCTGGAGCAGGTCCTTGGACAGCCCGAGCGCCACTCCGGCGACGCTCGCCGTGGAGGCGGGCACGATGAGCATGCCCTTGCTCGGGTACGACCCCGAGGACGGCCCGGCCGCGAGGTCCCCGGCGGCCCAGTACCGTACGCCGTCGAGGTCGACGGAGAAGGTGTCCGGCTTTCCGTCCGCCCCGCGGGACAGCCATTCCCGCAGGTCGTCACGCCAATGGGCGTCCCGGAAGGCGATCTTGGTCTCGTCCAGCAGGGTGAGCCGCGAGGCCCGGCTGACGACGAGGTCCACGCTCTCCCCCGCCGCGAGCAGCGCGCGCAGCACGGCCGCGGCGTAGGGGGTGCCGGAGGCGCCCGAGACCCCTACGATCCAAGGCGATCGCCGCGTCTCTCCTGGCTTGGCTGGGTTCACAGGACCGAGCCTATCCAAAGTCGCAGGACGGGAACCGGGCCAGGGTCGCCGGGCGTTCTCCCCCACAACGGGCCGGCGGTGGGGGTGCACGATGACGGACACGCGTCCGACGTGGTCGCGCGGCGACCGGGTGCGGGCCGCCGCGCTGCTGGTGGCGGGCTGGGTGGCGCTGCTGTGGCTGCTCGAGGTGGCCGACGCGGCGAGCGGTCACGCGCTGGACGACTTCGGCGTCGTGCCGCGTACGCCGTCCGAGCTGGTGGACGTCGTCCCGTCGGCGTTCATCCACTTCGGCTTCTCCCATGTGGCGGCGAACAGCGTGCCGCTGCTGGTGCTGGGCTTCCTCGCGGCGCTCGGCGGGATACGCCGGTTCCTGGCGGTCTGCGCGCTGATCGTCGTCGCGGACGGCCTGGGCGTGTGGCTGATCTCCCCGGCGGACAGCAACACGGCGGGCGCCTCCGGCCTGATCTTCGGCCTCTTCGGCTATCTGCTGGTCAGCGGTTTCGTCGAGCGCCGCCCGCTGGGCATCCTGGCCGGGGTCCTGGTGGCCGCGGTCTGGGGCGGCTCGATCCTCGCCGGCCTCGCCCCCACCCAGTCGGGCATCAGCTGGCAGGGCCACCTGATCGGCCTGGCGGCGGGCATCGCGGCGGCCTTCCTCCTCCGCCGCCGCCCCGCGAAGCCCCTCACACCGGCCCTCTAGTCCGCCGGCCGCACCGTAGGCCGCCCGCTACACCGTCAGTCCGCGCACCAGCAGGTCGAGCAGCGCGCACACGAAGAGCGCGATGCCGATGAAGCCGTTGACGCTGAAGAACGCGCGGTTCAGGCGGGTCAGGTCGTTCGGGCGGACGATCGTGTGCTCGTAGACGAAGGCGCCGGCCACGATCAGCAGGCCCAGCCAGAAGAACGCGCCGGCGTCGGTGAGCAGCGCGTACCAGGCGAACAGGGCCGTCGTGACGGCGTGGCAGGCGCGGGCGCCCCAGATCGCCGCGGGGATGCCGAAGCGGGCCGGGACGGACTTCACGCCGATCTCCCGGTCGGTCGCGACGTCCTGGCAGGCGTAGATCAGGTCGAAGCCGCCGATCCAGATGCCGACCGCGAGGCCGAGGACGACCGCCTCCCAGGACCAGGAGCCGGTGATCGCCAGCCAGCCGCCGACCGGGCCCATCGCCTGGGCGAGACCGAGGATGGCCTGCGGGAAGTTGGTGAACCGCTTGCCGTACGGATAGACCACCATCGGGATCACCGCGACGGGGGCCAGGGCCAGGCAGAGAGGGTTCAGCAGGGCGGCCGCGCCGAGGAAGACGGCGAGGGCGATCAGCGCGCCGGTCCAGGCGTGCTTGACCGACATGGCGCCGGTGACCAGCTCGCGGTGCGCGGTGCGCGGGTTACGGGCGTCGATCTCGCGGTCGATGATGCGGTTGGCGGCCATCGCGAAGGTGCGCAGGCCGACCATGGCGACGGTCACCAGGAGCAGCCGGCCCCAGTGGATGTTCTCGTCCCACTCGTACATCGCGGTCAGCGCGGCGATGTAGGCGAAGGGCAGCGCGAAGACCGAGTGCTCGATCATCACCAGGCGCAGGAAGGCCTTGGTGCGTCCCGGCTGCTGCGGGAGGGCGGCGGAGGCCGAGGTCACAGTCCGTACTCCTTCCAGCGGCGGTCGACCAGCGCGGCCGTGTCCGGGTCGGACTCGACCATGTCGGGCCAGCCGCCGTCGCGGGTGTACCCCTCCTCGGGCCACTTCCGCGTCGCGTCGATGCCCGCCTTGCCGCCCCAGAACTGCTGGTACGAGGCGTGGTCGAGGTGGTCGACCGGGCCTTCGACGACCGACAGGTCACGGGCGTAGTCGGTGTTGCCGAGGGCCCGCCAGGCGACCTCGTGCAGGTCGTGGACATCGCAGTCGGAGTCGACGACCACGATCAGCTTGGTCAGCGACATCATGTGCGCGCCCCAGATGGCGTGCATGACCTTCTGCGCGTGCTTCGGGTACTTCTTGTCGATCGAGACGATCGCGCAGTTGTGGAAGCCGCCGGCCTCGGGGAGGTGGTAGTCCACGATGTCCGGCACGATGATCTTGAGAAGCGGGAGGAAGAAGCGCTCCGTGGCCCGGCCCAGCGGGCCGTCCTCCGTCGGGGGCCGGCCGACCACGATCGACTGGAGCAGGGGACGCTTCCGCATCGTCACGCAGTCGATCGTCAGGGCGGGGAACGGTTCCTGCGGCGTGTAGAAGCCGGTGTGGTCGCCGAACGGGCCCTCGGGCAGCATCTCGCCCGGCTCCAGCCAGCCCTCGATCACGACCTCCGCCTGCGCGGGCACCTGGAGCGGAACGGTCTTGCAGTCGACCATCTCGATCCGCTTGCCCTGGAGGAACCCGGCGAACAGGTACTCGTCGATGTCGCCGGGCAGCGGCGCGGTGGAGGCGTACGTCACGGCCGGCGGGCAGCCGAAGGCGATGGCGACGGGCAGGCGCTCGCCGCGCCGGGCGGCCACCTGGTAGTGGTTGCGGCTGTCCTTGTGGATCTGCCAGTGCATGCCGATGGTGCGCCTGTCGTGGCGCTGGAGGCGGTACAGACCGAGGTTGCGGACGCCCGTCTCCGGGTCCTTGGTGTGGGTGAGCCCCAGGTTGAAGAAGGAGCCGCCGTCCTTGGGCCAGGTGAACAGCGCCGGCAGCTGCTCCAGGTCCACGTCGTCGCCGGTGAGGACGACCTCGTGCACGGGCGCGTCGGAGGACTTCACCTTCTTCGGCGGCACGTGCGTCATCGCGCCGAGCTTCCCGAACGCCTCGCGCACGCCGACGAACCCGTGCGGCAGCTCGGGCTTCAGCAGCCCGCCGATCTTCTCGGAGATCTCCGCGTACGACTTCAGGCCCAGCGCCTTCAGCAGGCGGCGGTCGGTGCCGTACACGTTCATCGCGAGAGGCATGCGCGAGCCGCGCACGTTCTCGAAGAGCAGCGCCGGACCGCCGGCCTTGTTCACCCGGTCGACGATCTCACCGACCTCCAGATAGGGGTCGACCTCGGCCTTGATGCGCTTGAGGTCGCCCTCGCGCTCCAGCGCCCTGAGCAGGGAGCGAAGATCGTCGTAAGCCATGGGGTCCAGTATCCCCGAGCGGCTACGCTGGACTCGTACCGCCCACCGCTTTCGCTGGAGAGGACCCATGCTTCGGGTGCTGATGTTCCTCGTGCCACTGGCCCTCAGCGTTTACGCGTTCATCGACTGCATCAGCACCAACGACGACGACATCCGCCACATGCCGAAGCCGCTGTGGGCGATCCTCGTTCTGCTCTTCCCACTGGTCGGTTCGATCTCGTGGCTCATCGCCGGCAAGAAGCGGCAGCCCGCGGGCCGCTCCCCGTGGCAGGCCGGCGGCGGCCGCCAGTGGGTCGCCCCGGACGACAACCCCGACTTCCTGAAGTCCCTCGACGAGGACACGAAGCGGGAGAAGGACCGCGACCCGGACGAGGACCCCAGGAACGACTGAGGCCGCCGGGGCCCGCATCGCCGAGCTAGGTCCGCGACCAGCTCTGGGACGCCGTGCCCTCGCACACCCGCGTCATGATCAGGCCGCTGGGCCTGGAGTGCTCCAGACACTGGCCGGACTTGGCGAGGATCACGGTGCCGCCCGAACCGAGACGCCACTCCTGGGCGTTGTCCGCGCCGCAGACGCCCGTGTGCATCGAGCCGTAGGCGCTCAGACAGTTGCCGCTCTCCGTGTGGACGATCCGGTACGCGCCGCCCGAGGCGCTCTCCAGGCTCCACCGGGCCGCCGGGGACGCGCAGTCACCTCCGGAGACGCTGCCGTAGCCGGCGTTGCCGGACCCGACGAGACACCGTCCGCTGAACCCGTTCCGCAGGGGCGCGGCGCCTCCCGAGCCGCCACCGCCCGAGGCGGAATCCCCGCCGCCGGATCCGCCGCCTTCGTCGCCGCCCCCGCCGGCGTCGGTGTCGCCGCCCGCACCGGGCCGCGTGCCCGCACCACCGTCGCCCGCGCCCGCACCGGCGCCCGCGTTCGAGCCCGCGCCCCCGGAGTCCTTCTCCCCCTCCTTCGCGTCGTCCTTCTGCTTCTTCGAGGCGGACGGGCTGCCGGACGGGGACGGTTTCGCCCGCCCGGCGGTCGCGGACGGCGAGACGTCGGCGGAGACGGTCACGGACGCGGAGGGGGTGGGACCTCCCGCGGCGTTGCCCGAGTCGGTGACGTACGGGAGGAGCTGGAAGGCGAGGGTGCCGCCGGTCACGACGACCACGACCGGTACGACGACGGGCAGGATGCGCCGCCGGCGCTCCTTGCGCGCGGGCGGCTCCTTCTTCTCACCGGCCTTCTTCTCACCGGCCTTCTTCTCACCGGCAGGTTCCTCGTCCGGCTTGCCGGCCGCTTCCGTCGCGCCCACGGTCGGCGGGAGGTCCCGCGGATCCGGGGTGCGGGCGGCGAAGGCGGCGCGCTCGGCCAGCCGCTCGCTGACGGCCGAGGGCCAGAGGGGCGTGCCGGACGGGCCGCGTCCGGAGGCCGCCTCGACCAGTTCCGCGGCGGTGGGGCGGCCCTCGTGGTCCTTGTCGAGGCAGGACGCGACGACGTCGGCCAGCGCCGGGTCCAGCCCCCGCAGCGGCCCCAGGTCAGGCTCCTCGTGCACGATGCGGTACAGCACGGCGTGCCCCGAGTCGTCGCCGAAGGGCGGCCGGCCGGAGGCGGCGTAGGCGATCACGGAGCCCAGCGCGAAGACGTCGACGACGCCGCTCGGCGCCCGCTTGCCGGAGGCCTGTTCGGGCGACATGTAGGCGGGCGTGCCCACGACCATGCCGGTCCTGGTGAGCTGGCTCTGGTCGGCGGCGCGGGCCACGCCGAAGTCGATGAGGGTGAGGCCGTCCAGGGTCAGCATCACGTTGGACGGCTTGAGGTCGCGGTGCACCATGTCCAGCGCGTGCACCGCCGCCAGCCCCGCGGCGGCCTCGCGCAGCAGCAGCCACAGCGCCTCGGGCGGCAGGGGGCCGTGCAGGTCGACGGCCTCGCGCAGGGTGATGCCGGGCACGTAGGCGGTGGCGAACCACGGCGGGCGGGCGTCCCGGTCACCGGCGAGCAGCGGGGCGGTGGCCTCGTCGGGGAGCCGGGAGAGGTTGTCCAGCTCGTGCCCGAAGCGGCGCAGGAAGTCCCGGTCCTCCCCGGCGACCGAGGGCAGCACCTGCTTGACCGCCGCGTAGCGGCCCTCGTGGACGCCGAGGTACACCCGGCCCATGCCGCCGGCCCCGAGACGCCCGAGCAGCGGGATCGGCCCGATCCTGCGCGGGTCGTCGTCCTGCAACGGCTCGGCCCCGCTCCCCGTGAGGCCGGTCACGTCTTCCCCGCTCAACTCTGTCCCCGTTCCACCTGTCACCCCGACCACTCGCGGCCCGCCGTCGGCCACTGACGGGACGCTACATCGTCACGCCCGGCAGCCCCAAGTGACGCTGTGTATACGTATGGTGAAACACCGTCAGTCCAAGGTGGCGCGTGCACGTAACTGACTTGCGCCGACGACACCGAGCGTGGTTAATGGGTCACCCCCTGACACCTTTTCAGATGACGGAGACCCCGGTGAGCACGGAGAGCGCCCCGCCGCCCGTACCTGGCACGCCACCGCCCGGTCCGGCCCCTCAGCCGTACCCGGCGTTCCCGCCTCCGGCCCAGCGGACCGAGCCCCCGGGGCACTACGACGTGCCGCCGCCGCCCGCGGCGCCGCCGCGGAGCATGCGCTCCCTCGACCTGCGGGTCGGCAGACGGCTGCTGTGGGTCGGCGGGGCCGCGTACCCCCTGCAGAACATCACCCGCGTCTACACGTTCACCCTCACGCCCCGCCGCAAGGACGCCACGATGCTGTTCCTCAAGCGGGCCGCGCTGACCCTCGCGCTGGCGTTCGGGCTGACGATCGTGGCGGCGCTGACGACGATCGGCAACCAGTCCCTGGCCGGCGGCATCCTCGTCCTCACCTGGCTGGGCGCCGTCGGGGCCCTGGTGTTCAGCGCGGTGGAGATGTTCTCCGTCCTGGGGGCGCCGTCCCAGTACGTGCTGGCGGTGGAGACCTCGGGTCCGTCCATCGCGATGGTGACCAGTTCCGACCCGCGCCGGCTCGACCAGCTCGTCGGGCCCATCGTGCAGGCCATCGAGAATCCCGAGGCGGAGTTCCAGGTCAGGGTGGAGCAGCTCCTGGTCAATCCCAAGAACTATTACTTCGGCGACAACGTCAACATGTACGGCGGATCAGGCAACGTGGGAGTGGGGCACTCATGAGCGGCGACAACTACTACTTCGGTGACAGCGTCTCGATCCACGGCGGACTCGGCCACACCGGCATCGTGAAGCATCAGGCCGCCCCGGCGCAGACGTCTCCCGCCCTGGAGGCGGCCGTCCAGCAGCTCGTCGAGCTGCTCACCGAGCTGCGCGCCCAGGTGCCGCCGGCCCGGGCCCGGTCCATCGACGAGGCCCTGCCGGACATCACGTCCCCCGCCGTCGAGCCGCAGCAGCGCCACCGGGCCCTGCTGGCGGTGGCGGGCATCGCCGCCACCGTGGGAGCGGTCGGCCAGCCCGTCGTCGAGGCCGTGAACAGCGTCCTCGCGCTGCTCGGCGGCTGATCCCCGATGAGGCCGCTGGACGAGGCGACCGCCCGCACCTGGCTGGCCACCGCGCTGGAGGAGGCGTGGGCCGGTCTTGCCGAAGGGGGCGTTCCGATCGGGGCGGCGTTGTACGGGGCGGACGGGACGCTGCTGGGGCGGGGGCGGAATCGGCGGGTGCAGGACGGGGATCCGTCGGCGCACGCGGAGACGGCGGCCTTCCGGGCGGCGGGACGGCAGCGGTCGTACCGGGGGACGACGATGGTGACCACGCTGTCGCCCTGCTGGTACTGCTCGGGGCTGGTGCGGCAGTTCGGGATCTCGCGGGTGGTGGTCGGGGAGGCGGTCACCTTCCGCGGCGGGCACGACTGGCTGGCGGAGCACGGGGTGGAGGTCGTGGTGCTCGACGACCCGGAGTGCGTCGCGACGATGCGGGAGTTCGTCGCCCGTGACCCGGAGCTGTGGAACGAGGACATCGGGGAGTGAACGCGGCGGAGGCCGCCCCGGGACTGGCGTCCGGGGCGGCCTCCGTGCGGCGGGTGGCGGGGCCGGTCAGAAGCCGGCCGACTGGAGCACGCCGAGGCCGACGTCGGCGTAGGAGTGCTTGCCGTTGACGAAGATGTTGACGCCGTAGTAGTTGAACAGCCAGCAGCCGAAGGCGAGCAGGGCCAGGTAGGCGGCCTTGCGGCCCTTCCAGCCGGCGGTGGCGCGGGCGTGCAGGTAGCCGGCGTAGGCGACCCAGGTGATGAAGGACCAGGTCTCCTTGGGGTCCCAGCCCCAGTAGCGGCCCCACGCGTCGCCGGCCCAGATGGCGCCCGCGATGATCGTGAACGTCCACAGCGGGAACACGGCGGCGTTGACGCGGTAGGCGAACTTGTCCAGCGAGGCCGCCGAGGGCAGGCGCTCCAGGAAGGACGTCGCGAAGCTGCCGGGCTTGCCGCCGCCGGCCAGCTTGTTCTCGTACGAGTCCTTGAAGAGGTACATGACCGTCGTGAACGCGCCGACGTAGAACACCGCGCCGCACAGGATCGCCGTGGAGACGTGGATGTACAGCCAGTACGAGTGCAGGGCGGGAACCAGCTGGTCGCTGGCGGTGTACAAGACAGTGACGGCGAGACCGAGGTCGAGGAGGACCGACGTGGTGAGGAACAGGCCCAGCCAGCGCACGTTCTTCTTCAGCGCCAGCAGCAGGAGGTACACGCCCACCGCGGTCGTGGAGAAGGTGATGTTGAACTCGTACATGTTGCCCCACGGCGCCCGCTCCACGGACAGCGCGCGGGTCAGCACCCCGCCGAAGGACAGCGCGAACGCGAGCACGGTGAGCGAGATGGCGATACGCCCGTAGAGGTCGCCCTGCTCGTCGCCGCCGTGCGCCCCGGGCCCGTCGGGCACGTCACGCGAGCCGGAGGCGGCGCGGACGGTGACCTTGGGCCGCTCCAGCACGGCGGTGCCGCCGCCCTGCCGCACGGTGACGGCCGGCGCCGTCCCCGCGGCGGCCGTCTTCGGGGTGAGCGCGGCCGCCGTGCGGGCGACCTTGCTGCGGCTGCCGAAGAGCCACTCGGCGATGTACGCGAAGAAAGCGAGGGTGTAGACCGCCATCGCGGAGTAGATCAGCACGTTGCTGATCTCCGCGAGGTTCTCGTTGGTCGCGGCGGCGAGAGTCACTGCTGCTCAGCCCCTTCGGCAGGCACGGCGTGAGAGTCGGGGTCGGTGGTGTCGGAGGTGTCGGAGGTGTCGGAGGTGTCGGAGGTGTCGCTGGTTCCGGGTCCGCCGGACGTTCCCGTGTCTTCGGGGGCTGTGCCGTCCGGGTCGGGGTCCGTCACGCCGGGCGCGCGCTCGTAGAGGATTCCGGCGAGGTCGCCGAGCTCCTCTGGCACCTTCGCGGACTCGCTGCGGCCGAGGCCCGCCATCTCCACGACGGTCACGCCGTCGTCGCCGCGCACCGCGCGCACCCACACGCGGCGCCGCTGCACGAAGAGGGAGGCGGCCAGGCCGCCGATCGCGGCGAGGGCGCCGCCGAGCGCCCAGCCGCCGCCCGGCTCCTGGACGACCTGGAAGCCGGCCCACTCCTTGACGTCCTTCTCGAAGGTGATCGAGCCGGCTCCGCCGGGGAGCTTCATGGTCTCGCCGGGGGTGAGCAGCTTCTTCAGCAGCTGTCCGTCGGCGTCCTTGAACTCCTTCATCTTCGACTTGTCCATCTGGTACACGCTCTGCGGAATGCCGGAGTCGGCCTTCAGGTCGCCGTGGTAGGCGTTGAGCGCGAGCACCGGATAGTCCAGCGCCGGGAACTGGGAGAGCATCGTGCCGCTCGCGGACCCGCCGAAGGTCGGCACGAAGAAGGCCTGGAAGCCGAGCTGCTCCTTCTTGCCCTGCGGGTTGCGGTAGCCGTCGAGGACCTTGACGACGCCGTTGGAGGTGACGTTGTTGTCCAGCGGCAGCAGCGGCACGGCGTCCCGGTAGACGATCTCGCCCTTGCCGTCGCGGACGGTCACCACGGGCGCGTAGCCGTGGCTGACGAGATAGACCTTGGCGTCGCCGATCTCCAGCGGCTTGTTCACCTTGATGACGGTGCGCTTCTCCTCACCGTCCGCGCCCTCGGTGTACGTGACCTCGGTCTCGTAGGTGCGCGGGGTGCCCCGGTTGGGGCCGGAGCGCTCGTAGGTGCCGGTGAACTCCTTGACGTCGAAGCTGAACGGCACCAGGTCGTCGTTGGTGAAGAGGTTGCCGGACTTGAAGTCGTCGTACTGGGTGAGCGTGTTGGAGAAGCCGTCGCCCTCGACGACGATCTTGTTGCCCTCGGACTTGAAGAGCTGGCCCCAGGCGAACGCGATCAGCATGACGATCAGCGCGAGGTGGAACGCCAGGTTGCCGAGCTCGCGCAGATAGCCCTTCTCGGCGGCGACGGCGTCACCGACGGCATGGGCGCGGAACCGGCGCTTCCGCAGCAGCGCGAGGGCGGCCTCGCGCACCTCCTCGGGGGTGGCCGAGGTGCGCCAGGAGGTGTGCGCGGGCAGCCGGGTCAGCCGGCGGGGCGCGCCCGGCGGGCGGCCGCGCAGCTGGCCGACGAACTGCCAGGTGCGGGGCACGATGCAGCCGATGAGGGAGACGAACAGCAGGATGTAGATCGCGGAGAACCACACCGAGCTGTACACGTGGAACAGCCCGAGCTTGTCGTAGACGGGCGCGAGGACGTCGTGCCGTTCCCGGAAGTCGGCGACCCGCGTCTCGTCGACGCCGGTCTGCGGGATGAGCGAGCCGGGGATCGCGGCGAGCGACAGCAGCAGCAGGAGCAGCAGCGCCACGCGCATGGAGGTGAGCTGCCGCCAGAACCAGCGCGCCCAGCCGATCACGCCGAGGGCGGGCAGGTTCGCCGTGGGGGCGTCCTCCACGGGGGCGGTGGACAGCTGGGAGCCGGCCGCGCCGAGGTCCTGGTCGTCACCGGTCTTCGTGGTGTCGTCCGTCGTGGTGTCGCTCATCGGGTCAGATCCCCACCGTGAAGCCGTTGGACCAGGTCTGCATCTCCGCCACGAGGGTGTCCCACGCGCCGGTCAGCAGGAGCACGCCGGTCGCGATCATCATCGTGCCGCCGATGCGCAGCACCCAGACGTAGTGCCGCTTGACCCAGCCGAAGGCGCCGAGCGCCTTGCGGAAGGCCACGGCGGCGAGCACGAAGGGCACGCCCAGTCCCAGACAGTACGCGACGGTCAGCACGGCGCCCCGTCCGGCGCTCTCCTGCTGCGCGGACAGGGTGAGGACGGAGGCGAGGGTGGGCCCGATGCAGGGGGTCCAGCCGATGCCGAAGAGGGCGCCGAGCACGGGCGCGCCGATCAGTCCGGTCGCCGGCCGCTTGTGGAAGCGGAACTCCCGCTGGGTGAGCCAGGGCATCAGGCCCATGAAGAAGACGCCCATGAGGATCATGAAGACGCCGAGCACCTTGGACAGCACGCCCGACTGCTCCTGGAGCGTCTGCCCGAAGTAGCCGAAGAAGGCGCCGCCCGAGACGAACACGACGGTGAAGCCGAGGACGAACAGGGAGGCGCCGGCCACCATGCGGCCGCGCCGGGCCTCGGCCAGGTCGGTGCCGGAGACGCCGGTGACGTAGGAGAGGTAGCCGGGGACGAGCGGCAGGACGCAGGGCGAGAAGAAGGAGACAAGGCCGCCGAGCACGGCGATGGGCAGGGCCACCAGCAGGGCGCCGTTGAGCACCGTGCCGTTGTAGCCCGTCTCCGCGGCGAGCGTGTGCAGGGCCGTCACGTCACTTCTCCGCGACGACCGGCTGAAGCATCTTCCGCAGCCGTTCCTCGTCGAGGGCGGTCAGCGAGCGGGCGGCGACCCGGCCCTCCCGGTCCAGCACCAGGGTGGAGGGGATGGCCTGCGGGTTGAGCGTGCCCTTCTCGAAGCGGAGCATCAGCTTGCCCGTGGGGTCGTACAGGCTCGGGTAGGTGATGCCGAAGTCCTTCTCGAAGGCGAGCGCGGCGGTGGTGCTGCCGTCGCGGGTGTTGATGCCGACGAACTGAACGTCCTTGCCCGCGTACTCCTGGGACACCTTGGCGAAGTACTTGGCCTCCGCGCGGCACGGGTTGCACCAGGAGCCCCAGACGTTGAGGACGACGACCTTGCCCTTGAAGTCGCCGACGTCGAGCCGCTCGCCCTCGAGGGTCTCGCCGGACAGGTCGGGCGCGGCGACGCGCTTGCCCGCGGGGACCGTGGAGATGCCGTCGGTGCCGGTGACGAAGCCGGTGTCGCCGCCACCGCCGGAGGTGCCCCCGGAACCGCACGCGGTCAGGAGCAGTGCGGCCGCGGCGGCGCCGGCGGCCAGGGCGGCACGGCGGCGGGCGCGCACGGCACGGGCGGCGCGGTACGGGCTCTGCGCGGCTCGGTTCGAGCGCTGGGGGGCGCGGCTGGCGGCACTCATGTGAAAAGTTTCGCATGCCCGTTCTGGGGATCTTGCGCACCCCCCCGTGGGCTCCTCCGCGGGCGGAGAACCGCATCTCAGGCGGGGTCGGAGGCCCCCGTGGGCGTGGCGCCGGCGAGGTCGCGGGTGAACGCCTGCCAGCCGCCGGTGGGTTCCTGGCCGACGTCCAGGGTGCGCAGCCGGTCGAGCATCTCGGGCTTCTGCACGTCGAGCCAGTCGCAGAACTGCCGGAAGGAGACGATCCTCACGTCCCCGCCCTTCTCCTTCTCGCGCGCGATGTGCGTGAGGGCCTGCTCCACGGCGTCCATGTAGATGCCGCCGTTCCACTGCTCGAAGTGGTTGCCGACGAAGAAGGGCGCCCGGTTCGTCTCGTATGCCCGCTTGAAGCCGGAGATCAACGCCTGCGCGGACTGCCGTCGCCAGCCCGGGTAGTTGTGCGCCGGGGCGTTGGTGGAGTTGACCGACTGGTTGGCGAGCATGTTGTAGTCCATCGAGAGGACTTCGAAGGAGTGTCCGGGAAACGGTATCTGCTGGAGCGGAAGGTCCCATATGCCCTGCTTCTTGGAGGGCCAGACCTGACGCCCTCCGGGCGAGGACGCGTCGTAGCGCCAGCCCAGCTCACGGGCGGTGGGCAGCAGCTGGTCCTGCCCCAGCAGACAGGGCGTACGGCCGCCGGTCAGCTCCTTGTCGTAGTCGAACGGCAGCGACTCCACGTCCGTCCACCCGGAGTTGGTCCGCCACTCCTTCACGAACGACTTCGCCTGCTCGATCTCGCTGCGCCACTGCCGCGACGTCCAGTTGCCGACGCTGCCCGAGCCGGCGCAGAAGTGCCCGTTGAAGTGGGTGCCGATCTCGTGGCCCTCGAGCCAGGCGCGGCGCAGGTTCCGCAGCGTGTCCTTGATGTGCGCGTCGGTGAGGTAGCCGATGTCGGAGGCGCCGCGGGGGTTGCCCGGCGGGTCGTAGAGCCGCTTCTTCGACTCCGGGAGCAGATAGATGCCCGAGAGGAAGAACGTCATGGACGCGCCGTGCTCCTTGGCGAGGTCCAGGAAGCGCGGGAACAGCCCGTTGCCGACCTCGCCGGCGCCGTCCCAGGAGAACACCACGAACTGCGGGGGCGCCTGACCCGGCTCCAGCGGCACGGGTTGCTCGGGCTGGTGGGGCTGCCGGCCGGTGAAGGAGGTGGAGCCGTCGCCGATCGGCCGGACCGTCGCGTTCGGCTTCGGCTTGGGCGACCCGGGACGGTCGCCGGCCCCGGGGCGGGAACCGCCGGAGGGGGTCGATCCGTCGGAGCCTGTGTGGCCGCCGCAGCCGGCCAAGGAGACTGCGGCCGCGGCCCCCGCGCCGAGCCCGAGCATTCCCCTGCGGGAGAGAGCGCGCATGGCGTCCCCCTTCGTCATGTCCCTGAGTGGTCACCCATTTAGAGGACATGACGAAGCGGGAGGTTCCCGTCGGATGCGGAGGTTTCGCAAGGAATTTCGATGAGGGCGGCGCACCGCCCTCACACGGGCGTCACGCGCCGTAGGCCTTGCCGCCGCCCTTCGCCGGCTTGGCGCCCGCCCGCAGATGCGCGGGCACCAGGTCGAGGGCGGGCTCGCTGTAGCCCACGGAGACGATGCTGTCGCCGCGGAAGGTGAACGTGGTCAGCGAGGCCAGGGTGCACTGGCGGCGGCGCGGGTCGTGCCACAGCCGGCGCTTCTCCACGTACGACCGCACGATCCAGATCGGCAGCTGGTGGCTGACCAGCACCGCCTCGTGCCCGCGCGCCGCGTCCTTCGCCGCCTCCAGCGCGCCCATCATGCGCACCACCTGGTCGACGTACGGCTCGCCCCAGGACGGCTTGAACGGGTTGACGACGTGCTTCCAGTTGGCCGGGCGGCGCAGCGCGCCGTCGCCGATGCCGAAGGTCTTGCCCTGGAAGACGTTCTCCGCCTCGACGAGCCGACGGTCGGTGGCGATGTCCAGGCCGTGCGCCTTGGCGATGGGCTCGGCCGTCTCCTGCGCCCGCTCCAGCGGGGAGGCGCCGACGTGCACGACGTCCCGGGACGCCAGGTGCTCGGCGACCCGGTCGGCCATACGGCGGCCCAGCTCGGAGAGGTGGTAGCCGGGGAGGCGGCCGTAGAGGACGCCGTCCGGGTTCTCCACCTCGCCGTGCCGCATCAGATGGACGACGGTGACGTCCTCGGGGCTCTTGTCGTGCCCGGGCTTGTTGTCGACGCTCACGCGGTGGCCTCCGCCGCTGCTCGGGCCGCCGCCGGGAGGGCGTCGGCGATGCGCTGGACGGCCCGCTCGTCGTGGGCCGTGGACACGAACCAGGACTCGAAGGACGACGGCGGCAGGTAGACGCCGTTCGCCAGCAGCGAGTGGAAGAACGCGGTGAAGCGGAAGGACTCCTGCTTCTTGGCGTCCTCGTAGTCGCGCACCGGGTTCTCCGTGAAGAAGACGGAGAACATGTTGGAGGCGTTCTGCAGCGTGTGCGCGACGCCCTCCTTGGTCAGCGCCTCGGTGACGAGCGACCGGATCTGCGCGGAGACCGCGTCCACCGTCTCGTACGCGGCGTCGTCGAGCAGCCGCAGCTGGGCGAGGCCGGCGGCGGTGGCGACCGGGTTCCCGGAGAGGGTGCCCGCCTGGTAGACCGGGCCGGCCGGGGCGAGGTGCGCCATGACGTCGGCGCGCCCGCCGAACGCCGCGGCCGGGAAGCCGCCGCCCATCACCTTGCCGAAGGTCATCAGGTCGGGCCGCACGCCGTCGACGCCGTACCAGCCGGCGCGGCTCGTACGGAAGCCGGTCATCACCTCGTCGGAGATGTACAGCGCGCCGTTCGCCGCGCACGCGTCCTTCAGGCCCTGGTTGAAGCCGGGCAGCGGCGGGACGACGCCCATGTTGCCCGGGGACGCCTCGGTGATCACGCAGGCGATCTCGCCCGGGTGCGCGGCGAACGCGGCGTGCACGGCGTCCAGGTCGTTGTACGGCAGCACGATGGTGTCGCCGGCCTGCGCGCCGGTCACACCGGGGGTGTCCGGCAGCGCGAAGGTCGCCACACCGGAGCCGGCGGCGGCGAGCAGCGAGTCGACGTGGCCGTGGTAGCAGCCGGCGAACTTGACCACCTTGGTGCGCTGCGTGAAGCCGCGGGCGAGGCGGATCGCCGACATGGTGGCCTCGGTGCCGCTGGACACCAGCCGCACCTGCTCCAGCGGCTCGATCCGGGCGGTCATCTCCTCGGCGAGCGCGACCTCGCCCTCACCGGGCGTGCCGAAGGAGGTGCCGCGCGCGACGGCCTCCTGCACGGCGGCGATCACCTCGGGGTGCGCGTGCCCGAGGATCATCGGCCCCCAGGAGCACACCAGGTCGACGTACTCGCGCCCGTCGGAGTCGGTCAGGTAGGGCCCGCTGCCGGAGACCATGAACCGGGGCGTGCCGCCGACGGCGCGGAAGGCACGCACCGGTGAGTTCACACCACCGGGAGTGACGGCCGCGGCACGATCGAACAGGGCCTGCGAGGCTGGGGCTTCGTACGAATATGGCAGTTCGCTCATGACCTGCGACTTCTCCGACCTTTTCCGACGTCCCGGGTTTTCTCGCCGGGCTGCGGCTGCTGTGACTCGTTTCAGGGTAGGCCAGGGGCGCGCCACGGCATCCCCGCCCCGATCGGGGCCGTGATCCGGGTCCCGGAGCGGCCGTGATCTGCGAAACTGACACCTGGTGCACACATCCCGCACGGCCGGGGCGGCCGCGGCCCGCGAAGATGTCGCGGACGGATGTTTCACCGCACGTTTCGGCGGGCGGCCGTGGGGGAGGTCACTGTCACGATGATCGGGTTGCGCGGCGGGGGCCACGCGTCCTAGAAAAGCAGTCGGGTGGAGATATGCATCGCGGTGGCGGACTGGGCGAGGGGACCGATGACCTGGGTCCTCGACGTGCCCGGCGGGGAAGGCACCGACGCGAAGCGGAGGAATCGGATCAGATACGTCGTGCACACGGCGAGCCGGAGCGGATCGGCCCGCTGAGCGGGGCGGGGAGCAGGAATGGTGGTCGGGTGGGGGTGACGTACAAGTACTTCGGTGCGCCGGACGGCGCCACCGCGGCCCGCGTCCCGATCTCCATGCGCCCCGAGGAGCTCGGCGGGGACGAGCTGGGCATGGGCGGCATGTTCACCAAGATCAAGCCCGAGACCATGGCCGCGATGGTCCTCACGGGCATCGAGGGCGTGCCCCTGCACAAGGTCCCGCCGCTCGAACTGGTCGTCCTGCACCCGGACTACGCGGTCGTGAAGCTGCCCATGACGGTGGTGGATCCCCTGCGGGACATAGGCGAGGAGGCGGTCGGCGCGGCGGCCTTCATCTGGTCGACGGTCCCGGACCGGGGCGGCCCGCGCGACGCGTTCAATGTCTACCAACTGCTGCACGAGTGGCAGGACTTCAGCCACCGGCTGCATGAGGCGGGGCATCAGCCGTATTGCTTGGTGTGGCCCTGAGCTGGGATTTCGTGAGGGTCGGGCGGGGTCTTCGGGCCTCGCCCTTTTGCGTGCCGGGGAGGGACCGTCAGGCGGCCAGGGCACATTGAGGGCACATTGGTTTTGCTGGGGGTGGTGATGTGCCCTGGGGCTCTCCGGTTTCCAACGGCTCCGCGCCGGTGAAGGCGTCGTCTATCGCCTTGCGGGTCCGGCTCTCGCTGGACGGCAGCAGGTGCGTGTACGTCCGCAGCGTGAAGCCCGGGTCCGAGTGGCCGAGGTACTCGGAGAGCGCCTTGATGCTCTCCCCCGCGTCCAAGAGCACGGAGGCATACGCGTGACGGAGGGCGTGCATGCCGTCCTCAGGAGCCGCCTGGAGGTATCTCGCCCCGCGCTCGCGGGGAGGGATCACGCCGGCGGCGACCAGGGCTCGCTTCCAAGCGCCCATGTTGAAGACGCTGCGGTTGTACGCTCGGCCCTTCTCGTCGACGAAAAGCAGCCGGAAGGTCTTGGGCTCGCCGTCGGGCTTCGCCCAGGGCAGCGTGACCGCCGTGGGCGGGAATCGCCTCATGTGACCCTTGAGGGCAGTGGCCAGCTGCACCGACAGCGGCACTGACCGGATCCGGTTGCCCTTGGGCAGAGCGAAAACTGGCTTCGTGCCGACGAGCCGCACCTGGCGGTTGACGTGGATCCAGCCGCCCCTGAAGTCGATGTCCTCGACGGCGTATCCGAAGACCTCCCCCTGGCGCAGGCCGCACCCGAAGGCGAGCTTGCCGCCTGCCTGGAAGCGCTCGGGCAGCCCGGCGATGACGGCACGCACACGCTCCAGGGACCAAGGGACGATCTTCTTCTTGGTCGCGGTCGGCAGCTTGACCGACTTCGACTTGCACGGGTTCTTCGGCAGCAGCCCGTCCTCCACGGCCATGCCCAGGATGCTGGAGAGGATGTCGAAGATGCCCTCGATCGTCGACACCTCGAAGCCGCCGTCCTGCAGCGCGCGAATCCAGCCCTGAATGACCGAAGGCTTGTTCAAGGACCGCAGTTCGCGCCGGCCGAGGTGGGCGACGATGTGGTTGCGGACGGTGGCCTCGTAGCGGAGGGCCGTGGTCGGGCCTACCGAGTTCGCGTCGAGCCACTTCTGGGCGTAGGCGCCGAGCGTCTGCTTCGTCTCAGCGGGAACGACGTAGCTGCCGCTCCGGATCTCGACGTCGACCTCGGCCGCCCGCTTGTCGGCTTCGGCCCTCGTGTGGAAGTTCTCTTTGCGCTGGTGGTTGTCCAGGTCCCGGTACCGGACCTGCCAGCGCTTACCGATCCCGTGGTCAGAGGTCGGGATCATCCGCCGGGTGCGGCTCTTGTGCTCGCTGCACTGGGTCTCCGGCTTGGGATGGGACTTGTGCCAGCGGTCGTACACGTCAGCCAAGGAGGACCCCCTGGGCACGGCAGCAGAGGTCTGCTTCGGTGTGGCGAGGGTGGGCGGGGCAGACCCCGGCAGGCAGCAGAGCCGTCGCACGAACACCGAGGGCTTCGGCGATCACGACGAGGTCGTCGATGTCGCAACGTCGATGGGCGCGCTCGGTGCGGCTGAGCGCGGTGTTGGTCATCGGGCGACCCATCGCGGTGCAGTGGGCAGCCAGTTGATGCTGGGTGAGGCCGAGCGCCAGCCGCATGCGCTCGATAGCGCGGGCGGTATGCAAGCCGGCGGGGCCTATTTCGAGAGGTCGAGTTGCCATAACAGGTAGCTGTAACTTGCAGCCGAAGCCTTTGGCAAGAGTTGGTTCTTAAACCCTACAGAAGTCGCACCCGGCCGGATCAACAATCGCGCCGGCTAATGCACGACACGCGGCACCGGGGAGGCAGCGCCGCCGATTCCGCCCACCGGAAAGCGAGCGCAGTGTAGCTGACCGCACCTCTCGACGATGGGCCACCACCTGGCCTTACGAACAGCACATCACCCTGGCGCCGACTTTTTGGTCAACCGCCAATTCGCCCTTACGGTATTGCCTCCCGCGCTCACCAACGGGAACTTCTGGAGCCTTCTAGAACCAACTCTGGACTTCTCCGCCCAGGGTGTGGCTGTGTTGTCCACGCAGTTGTCCGAAACCGAAAAGGGAGCCCTATGCCGAGCCTTTCCCCTCGCCCTGACCACACCACTGCCGACGCCAACCGACGCGGCCCCCTCGCCACCCCGGCGGAAGTCGCCGAGTACCTCGGGGTGCCGGTCAAGACGCTCTACCAGTGGAAGTACCGGGGCATCGGCCCGAACGTGCACAAGGTCGGTCGCCACCTGCGCTACCGCTGGGCCGAGGTGGACGCCTGGCTCAATGCCCAGGCCGCGTACGACCTCGCCGTCTGAGACCACCACACGGGAAAGCGAAGCGGCTCCCGGCGAGCCGCCGCCGGGAGCCGCGCGGCCCCTTCCCACATCGCCCCTTGCCAGAAAACGATCTGTCTCGGTGAGTCCGGACCTTGCCCGTCCGAACTCACCAGGGAGGAACGCCTGTGGACGAATCTACGACCTCTCCAGCCCCCACCGCACCCGCCGTCACCCCGTCTTGGCCACCCGTGGCCATCCCCTGCCAGGGCCCGGCGTCCGATCCCTCACCCAGCGAGCGTGATCGGACGGATAGCTCCAACGAAGGCGCCGGCCTGCTGGACGAGCTGCGCGCAGCGATCGCCCGGTACGTGATCCTGCCAAGTGGCGAGGCGCTGACCGCCGTCACGCTGTGGGTGGCGGCCACGCACATCCAGCCCGCACTGCAGCACGCTCCGCGCCTGGCGGTGGTCGGGCCGGCGAAGCGGTGCGGCAAGTCCCGCCTGCTGGACGTGATCACGGAGACGGCGCACGACCCGCTGATCACCGTGAACACCAGCCCGGCTGTCGTCTTCCGTGCCATCGGTGACGACCCGCCCACTCTGCTGGTGGACGAGGCCGACACCATCTTTGGCAGCATCAAGGCCGCCGAGAAGAACGAGGAACTGCGCGGCCTGCTCAACGCCGGCCACCAGCGCAACCGGCCCGCCCTGCGGATCTCCGGCCCCGAGCACAAGACGCGGAAGTTCCCCACCTTCGCCATGGCCGCGCTTGCCGGCATCGGCGCCCTGCCGGACACGGTCATGGACCGGGCGGTGGTGATCCGCATGCAACGCCGCAAGGACGGCGAGCGGGTCGAACAGTTCCGCTCCCGCCGCGACATCCCAGCCTTGCACGCTCTGCGAGACCGCTTGGAGGCGTGGCTCCGTCCGCTCCTGGACACCGCCGAGGACCTGGTACCGCGGATGCCGGTGCAGGACCGCGCGGCGGACACCTGGGAACCGCTCGTGATCGTCGCGGAGCTGGCCGGCGGCACCTGGCCCGAGGACGCGCGCGCTGCATGCGCGGCCATGTGCGCCGCCGAGGTGGACAAGGACGACGAGTCCAACCTCAAGACCCGCCTGCTGCAGGACATCCGGCGCGCCTTCGCCCGCTGCGGCGACCCGGACATCATGCGCACCCGGGACCTGCGGGAGGAACTCCTCAAGGACCAGGAGGCTCCCTGGGCCGAGTACGGCACTACCGGCCTCAGCCCACGCCATCTTGGGCTCCTCTTGAAGGACTTCGACATCAAGGCCGCCACCCTCCGCTTCGAGGGCGGCAGGCAGGCCAAGGGCTTCGCGCGCCTCCGCTTCACCGACGCCTGGGCGCGGTACTGCCCGGAGGAGTCCGCCTCCGGGAACGGTGACGAGAGCGCCCCGATCGGCCCGGACCCGCACCCGTAAAGACTCGTCGCACCCGTCGCATCGCAGGTCAACCCCGTGACGGGTGTCGTCGCTGCGACGAGTCGTCTCGTACCACGACGATCACCCGTACCTGCTCTGACCAGCCGTGCGACGGGTGCGACGGGTCCGCTACCTCTTTGCCCACCATCCCTCCCCGCTTGGAGCACCCGCTTGCCCGTACGCACCACCGCGACCCCAGTACCGATGATGACCGCCGCGATTCGCCTGGGAGTCGCTCTGGTCGGCACGATCGGCTTCGCCCTCTCGTACGACGCCCTGCGGCAGATGGCAGTGGCCATCCACATCCGCGGAGTGCTGACGTACGCCTTCCCGCTCGTGATCGACGGGTTCATCGCCATCGGCGTCGCGGCCCTGCTCATCCTGCGAGCCGCCCCCTGGCGCTCTCGCCTCTACGTCTGGGCCCTCGTCGGCATCGCCACCGTCACGAGCATCTGGGCGAACGCCCTGCACGCCGTTCGTCTCAACCAGGAGAGCGACGCTGCCGGGCTCCACCTGGACGACGTCACCGTCGGCGCCCTGTCGGCCATCGCCCCGCTCGCGCTCGCCGGAGCCGTCCACCTGGATCTCGTCATACGCCGCCACAGCACTGGTCGGCACTCGACTGAACCGGTCAGTGCTCAGCGCCACATTCACGTCGAGGACTTGCTGCGGCCCGCTCCGGACAGCGACACGGCCGATGTCTCGAAGGGCGCGGCACAAGCACGGCATGAAGTTGTGGCGGAGGACATCGCGGACGTGGCGGACCCTCCGGCCGAAGTGGCGGAGGCGCGTCAGCCCCACAGCCAGATCAAGGGTCGGCAGCTCAGCGCTTCCACGGAAACGCTCCTTGCTCTCGGCCGCGCCGCGCCCCTGGGCCGCCAAGGACGTATCTCCCGCCGCCACGTCGAAGCGGCGATCCGAGCCCAGGGCCACCCCGTCGGCAAAGACCGCCTCACCGAGATCACACGCCGCCTGCAGGCCGAACTCGACCGTACGCCCGAGCGCGCCTCCTAGCGCGCTGACCGGTCGGTACCGCCCGTCATCGCGCTGCTCTGCGAGTGGACAGAGGGCGGAGCCGACCGCCCCTGGCACTTACCGTCCGCCGACCCCTAGGAAGGACTGCCCCGATGCGCGAAGCCCGACGTGAGCTGCCCTCCGGACAGCGGGAGATGACCACGAGCGTCACCCAGCCAGCAAGGTATGCCGTTGGACCGTCCAAGGGACGGTCCAACGGGAGTTCCGCCCCGGGGGTGGCGGAGACCCACGGGCGCCAGGGGGCACCCGAGGAAGGACAACGCGTCCAGGCCACCCCCGTCGTCCTCCCTCGTGCCGCCGAAGCCGCCGCCCTGCACCGCATCGCCCGCCGCCGCAAGCGCAAAGACACTCAGCGCAAGGCACGCGTCGACGTGCGCTACAGCATCGAAGAGAAGAGCGCCATCCTCGCCAAGGCCCGGTCGCTCAACATCGCCGGCGCCCACTACGTCGGCGCCGTCGTTATGGCCCACATCCACGGTGATCTCGCCCTGCCCGGCCAGCGCACCCCGCTGGACGACTACATCGACGAGCTGACCGCCCTGCGCGAGCAGGTCGCCAAGATCGGCAACAACACCAATCAGATCGCCCGAAAGCTCAACTCCGGCGGTC
The DNA here is from genome assembly GCF_042647945.1 of Streptomyces lusitanus. Taxonomy (NCBI): domain Bacteria; kingdom Bacillati; phylum Actinomycetota; class Actinomycetes; order Kitasatosporales; family Streptomycetaceae; genus Streptomyces; species Streptomyces lusitanus. The sequence continues at coordinate 87,907 of NZ_JBHRWL010000027.1, read as the reverse complement.
ATCCACACTCTGGGGACACCGCCGCCCTCGCCCAGGTCGAACGCACCCTCGGCACGGTCCGAGCAGCCATCAGCGAGATCGCCGCAGCTGCGAACCAGGCCGTCACCAACAAGGCCGCCCGATGATCGCCAAGATCAGCAGCGGAAAGGACACGGCTGGCCTGATCCGGTACCTGTTCGACACCAAGAAGGCCAAAGACCACAGCGACCCCCACCTCGTCGCCTCCTGGGACGGCTTCGCCCCCGACCCCGGCCGCACGGACGACTTCACCGCCACAAAGCGGCTTCTCGTGGCTGACCTCGACCTCCGCGTCAAGCAAGCCCGCCGACTCGGCCGCGCACCCGAGCGGCACGTCTGGCACTGCTCCCTCCGCGCCGCCACAACCGACCGCCACCTCAGCGACGAGGAGTGGGCCAACATAGCCCGCCGCGTCGTGGCCGCCACCGGCATCGCGCCACAAGACGACCCGGACGGCTGCCGCTGGGTCGCCGTCCGCCACGCCCCCGACCACATCCACATCGCCGCCACCAAGGTCCGCGGCGACCTGAGCACCGCACGCCACTGGAACGACTACCTCACCGCCGACCGCGAACTCGCCGCCATCGAGAAGGAGTACGGTCTCTTCCAAGTCGCCCGCGGAGACCGCACCGCCGCCAAGCGCCCCACCCGCGCCGAACAGGAAAAGGCACACCGCCAAGGCCGGGACAAGCCGGCCCGCGAACGCCTGCGCACCATCGTCCGCACCGCCGTGGCTGCCACCACCAGCACCGACGAGTTCATCCGCCTGCTCAGCCACACCGACGGCGTGCTGGTCGAAATCGTGTACTTCCCTTCTGGCGACGTACGCGGCTACAAGTTCGCCAGCGAAGACACCACCACAGCAGGCAGGCAACCGATCTGGTTCTCCGGCTCCGAACTCGCGCCGGACCTGTCCTTCCCCAAGATCCGAGCACGCCTGGAGGCCACCGACCCGCAGCCCGCCGACGGGCCGGGTAGACGCAGGCCCAACCCTTGGCACCGGGCAACCGCAGCCGCCGAACGCATCCCCCATCACCTCAGCGGATACGACGACCGAGCCTCCCAGGCCCACCTCGCCGCCTTCGGTGAAGCCCTCGACGTCCTGCCCCTCCTCGCTCCCGCACCCATCCGCGCCCAGCTCCGCGAGGCAGCCTCCGCTTTCGAACGCGCCACCCGATCCCGCGTCCAGGCCGAACACCATCACGCCAGCGCCCTGCGAAGCGCCGCACGGGCGATGCTCCGCGAGCCCGCCCCCGGGGACGGCACGGCTCTGGCGATGCTCCTCGATGCCGCGATCCTCGTCACCGTCGCGGCCATTCGCTGGCACCAGCTCCGCCACCACGACCAGCAGGTCACCGCCGCACAGCAGACCCTGCTCCACCTCCAAGCCGCCTACGACGAGGCAGCAGGCGCGCCCCTGACCGCTCTCGTCCAGCATCGACCGTCCCAACAGGCGGTGAACCGGTACATGCGCCACATCCGCCGGGCCCTGCCCGAGCACGCGGAACAGGTCCTGTCAGATCCCGCTATCGACGCCCTCACCGCCGGACTCGCCGAAGCGGAAGCACTCGGCCATAGCCCTGAGCGACTCCTCAAGCAGGCAGCCGACCAGCGCGCCCTGCATGACGCAAGCTCCCCCGCACGGACCTTGACCTGGCGTATGCAACGGATCACTGCACTGCATGCAACAAACGGAAGAGGCCGCGCGTGTAGCGGAGCGGAGTCCCGTAGGACACCACAGCTCCCGCGTACTTCGGTCCACGAAGCAACCCCAGTCTCGCCTCCGCCACCGCGAGGCCGTCGCCCCTGAGTACGCCCATATGAGCAGCCGGGAGCATGCGGCGGGGCGGCACGGGCACCACTTGTGTGGTCGTGTTCGCGCCAACTTACCTCGATGCGGCGTCACCCGTGATCAGGTGACCAGCGATCAAGCACCCCTCTCACGGTGAGTCACCGTAGGGTTCCAGTCGTGTCTCCTGCAGCAGGTTGCTCAGCACTCCTTATTGATCAGGCATCATTCGGCCCTTTCACTCCTGCCTCACAGGTGATACATCGTGCTCACACAAGTGCGAAGACTTGTCATAACCGCTCTATCTCTGGCTCTGCTGGTCACTGCAGGCGTAGCACCGTCGTGGGCGTCGCCGCGGGACCGACCATCCGCCGCTGAGGCGGCCATAGATCAGCCGGGGCCTAGGACGGCGGCTGATCTGCCGAAGCCGCCCAAGGCCATGACCCTGGCCGAGCGTCGCTCCCAGGTGAAGAGGGAACGGCATGAACTGTCCCCGATGCGCGACTACATGAAGTCGTACGGGAAGAAGCCCAAGGGAAACCCGTACGACCGATCTGACAAGAAACGTGCCGAACGCGGTCCTGCCGCCGAACCGCAGGCGCCGCTCCAGCCCCTGGTCGCGGCAGCTGATAACCCGACATGGGTATCGAGTTGGGCTACTGCCTACCCCGGCATGCTGTCGATCGGTGGGCAGGTAAAACTGCCCAAGACCGGATCGGCGTACACCGGGATGTGGCTGTACGTCCGGGACGAGGCTGGGAAATTCGTCGTCCAGCAGGAGATAAAAAGGGCCACGGACGATCCCAGTGGGTCCACTCCGAGCACCGGCGCCTGGTGCTACGACTGGTGGTCGAGCAGTTCCTACCCTGCGGACCAGTGTTTCTGGTGGGCGGCAGTGAACTGGGCGGCATTCTCGAGGACGGCAAGAAGTACTACGCCTGGGTCTTCCTCAACAGCGCCGACGGAACGTCGAGCCCCGGCGGGACCACCTCGCCGCTGGTAGAAGCGTTCTACACCCCGATCATCCCTGGTGCGCAGGCGGGAATCTGCACCTGCTACGCGCAGGCGCACCGCGCCGACCCGGTCAACACGGCTACCGGCATGTTCTTCGAACAGCTCACCGACGCCTCCTTGGTGAGCCCCGGCGTACCTCTGGTCCTGGAGCGCACTTACCGCTCCGACTCGAGTGCCGTCGGCCTGCTGGGGCGCGGCTGGGCGACGCCGTTCGACGCGAAGCTGGCAATCGCGACAGGGAAGGTGACCTATCGGACGGACGACGGGGCGTCGTTCGTCTTCACCCAGAACAGTGACGGCACATACACCGCCCCGGCGGGTTCTGCGGCCAAGCTGGTCAAGGGCACGAGCACCTACACGGTCACCACGCAGGACCACACCAAGCGGACGTTCAACAGCAGCGGCCAGCTCACTTCCGTGGTCGACAAGGCAGGCAAGGGCCTGACCCTGACGTACGCGTCGGGCACGCTCGCCTCCGTCAAGGACGCCGCCGGGCGCACCACCACCTTCACGCCCAGTGGCGACGGACTGTTGTCCAAGGTGGGCCTGCCGGACGGCACGTCGGTCTTGTACGGCTACACCGGCGGCCTGTTGACGTCGGTGACCGACCCGGCCGGCCGGACGTCGTCGTACGCCTACGACGCGAACAAGCGACTGTCCTCCTACACGGACCCGGCGGGCGGCAAGGTCACCAACGTCTACGACGCCGCGGGCCGTATCAAGTCCCAGATTGACCAGAACGGCAAGACCACGACGTTCACCTGGGACGGCAAGAGCGAGTCGCACACCACCGCGCCGGACGGCGGCGTGTGGACCGATGTGTACGCCGGCAACGTGCTGATGGAGACGATCGACCCGTACGGCAAGAGCATCGCCTACGACTACGACCGCCATCTGCGACCCGTCGCCATCACCGACCAGCGCGGCAACACCACGGAGATGACGTACGACAGCGCCGGGCGGATGCTCACCCGCAGCGCCCCGTCCGCGCTCGGTTACGTGGAGAGCTGGACCTACGACGGTGCGGGCAACGTCACCAGTCACACCGACGGCCGCAGGAACAAGACGACGTACACCTACAACACGTCGAACCAGCTGACGTCCACCACGGACCCGTTGGGCGGCAGGACCGCCTACACGTACACCCCGCTCGGATCGTTGGAGTCCGTGACGACGCCGCGCGGCAAGGTCATCACCTACGGGTACGACGCAGTCGGCAACCGGACGTCGGTCACCACGCCGCTGGGTGAGAAGACGACGTTCACCTACGACGCGGCCGGCCGGATCCTGACGAAGACGGACCCGCGCGGCAACGTCTTGGGCGCCGACCCGGTCGACCACACCACGTCGTACGCCTACGACGGTCGCGGGCTGCTCAGCTCGGCCACCGATCCGCTGGGCCGCACCACGACCTACGAGTACAACGGGGCCGAGCAACTGACGTCGGCCAGGAACCCGGCGGGCGACACCACCACATTCGCCTACGACGACGCCGGGCACCTGACCCGGACCACCGACCCCTCAGGCAACTCCGTCACCCGCACTTACGACGCGAGTGGACGCCTGGCCTCCGAGACCGATGCGACGGGCGGCAAGACCACCTATACCTATGACAAGGTGGGCCGCCTGCTGAGCAGCGTCTCGGCGCGCGGCAACGTCTCCGGCGCCGACCCGGCCGCCTACACCACGAGTTACGCCTACGACGCGGCAGGCAACACCACGAAGGTCACCGGCCCGACCGGCGCGTCGACCAGCACGACCTACGACGCGATCAACCGGCCCCTCGTGGTCACCGACCCGCTGGGCCACACCACCGGCTATACCTACGACGCCAACGACAACGTCACCAAGGTCACCGACGCCGCAGGCAAGACGGTCGCCTCCGTCTACGACAAGAACAACCGGCTGACCAGCAGCACCAATCAGCTGGGGAAGACCACCTCCTACGCCTTCGACGCCGACGGCAACCTGCTCAGCCGCACCTCTCCGCTCGGCCACAAGGAGAGCTGGACCTACGACGCCGACGGCCGCCGGGCCACCGCGGTCGACCCGCGCGGCAACGCCACCGGCGCCGACCCCGCCCAGTACACGACCACCTACGGCTACGACCCGGCCGGCAACCCCACCACGGTCACCGACCCGCTCGGCGGCGTGACCACCACCGCCTACGACGCGGTGAACAACGTGGTCAAGCAGACGGATGCCGACCAGCGCGCCAGCGTCTACGGCTACGACAAGCTGGACCGGCTGACCGAAGTCACCGCTCCGGACGGCGCGGTCACCACGTACGGCCACGACACGGCCGGCAACGTCACCGAGCGCACCGACGCGAACGGCCACGTGACCACGTACGGCTACGACGCGGCCCGCCGCCTCACCTCGGTCACCGACCCGCTGAAGCGGGAGACCACCTACGCCTACGACGCCGCCGGCAACCTCACCAAGAAGACCACGCCCCCCCGCGGATCCACCGGCTACACCTACGACCCGCGCGGCCTGCTCACCAAGATCGACTACTCCGACTCCACCCCCGACGCGACGTTCGGCTACGACGACGCCGGCCGCATGACTGCCCGCGCCAACTCCAAGATCTCCGAGGACTTCGTCTACGACGCGGTCGGCAACCTCACCAAGACCCGCGGTTTCGCCTACACCTATGACGCCGCCGGGCAGATACTCACCCGCAAGTACTCCGACGGCAACACCATCACCTACACCTACGACAACGACGGCCGCACCGCCACCATGCTGGCCGACGGCAAGACCACCACCTACACCTGGGACCCGGCCGGCAACCTCACCAAGTCCGCGCTGCCCAACACCGAGACCGAGGACCGCGCCTACGACCGGGCCGGCCGTCTCACCGCCGTCACCTCCGCCAAGGCCGGCACCACGGTCACCAAGACCGCGCACACCCTCTCCCCGGCGGGCCTGCCCACCCACATCGACATCACCCGCGCCGATGTCGGCACGACCGGCTACGACCTCACCTACGACACCGCCGGCCGCCTCACCTCCGGCTGCTTCCCGCAGCCCTGGGTCGCCGGCTGCGCCACCAGCCGCACCGCGTCCTACACCTACGACAAGGTCGGCAACCGCCTCACCTCCGCCCTCGGCACCATCTCCACCAGCTACACCTACGACGCGGCCGACCAGCTCACCTCCACCACCACTGGCACCACGACCACCGCCTACGCCTACGACACCGAAGGCAACCAGACCAAGAAGGGCGCCGACACCTACACCTACGACCTGGCCGGGCAGATCTCCGCCGCCACCGTCGGCGGCACCGCCTACACCTACGACCACGATGCCGCCGGCAACCAGGTCGCCACCCTCAAGGACGGCGCGGTCACCCACCGCACCCAGTGGGACCCCAACGCCCCGCTGCCGATACTGGCCACCGAATACGACAGCGCCTGGAACATCAAGCAGTCCTTCCGCTACGACCCCCTCGGCCAGCCCACCTCCGCCAAGACCGGCACAGGGGCGCTCTTCTACTACCACCACGACACCCAGGGCTCACCGGTCGACGTCACCGACAGCACCGGCACCCTCTACCAGCGCTGGGCCTACGACCCGTTCGGCACCCGAGTCCTGGGCACCACCACCGGCGGCGCCCCCGCAAGCCCTCCCTCCTACACCGGCGCCCGCTACGAGACCACCACCGGCAACCTCGACCTCCACGCCCGCCAGTACGACACCACCACCGGCCGCTTCACCCGGCCCGACCCCGCCACCCGCGCCCAGACCACGCCGTACATCTCCCCCTACGCCTACGCCGACAACATCCCCACCCTCCTGACCGACCCCAGCGGACTGACCCCCGACGACCCCAACAACGACCGCGTCGACAGCCTCGGCGAAGCAGCGGGCATCTTCGGCGACGCCTTCGTCGAGGGCTTGAAGTCCCCCTTCGTCTTCCTCGGAGACGCGTACGACGCATTCACCGGCCAGAACGGCGGAGCCGGCGCCTTCGTCGACAAGTACCTCCCCGTCCGCCCCGCCTACCGCCTCTACCGCGCCGAATCCCTGCTGCGGCAGCAAGGGTGCGACGCCCTTGCAGATCTCTACGCCGAGGCCGCTGAGGAGCTCACGCAGCAGATCGCCCTCGTGGGGATCGGCGGCCTCACGGGGTGGAGGCGCGCAGCAGTCGAGCCAGATATCAACCGGTATCCCGCAGAACCAGGCAGCCCGACACGCTATGGACCGGGCGCGGCGCATTCTGGTGACCCTTCTTTTGGAAGCAACGGCTATCGGTGGGCCGCGCCAAGAGTACGGACCGACGTACTCGGCCCCGGCGAGGCGTGGCATCCCAGCCACGGCACACCGGTCATCGGACGCCTCGACGACACTCTTATCGGGGGGGCATGGTCCCATAACGCAAAGCTCACAACTGGCAGTTGGACCCTCGCGAAGAACGATGCGTGGATACAGACCATCATCGATCAACGCGGTACCGTGTACGTCACGTCACCCACTGCAGGAAACTACTGGCTGACGTCCCGAAGGGAACCAACTGTGTTCGCCCGCGAGATCCAGCAGCTCCTCCAATCTGGGTACAAATGGAAGGGAGACTATCTTGTCCCGCCGAAGGGGTAGCAAGGAAGCAGAACAACCACCTGTAAACGTGTCAATCCTCAAAGACAAGCGCTTTGACGGTTACCTGCGCTACGCCATTCCACACGATCTGGACGCTGCTATCGATGTCGTGATCCAGTCGTACATGCAGAGTTCCGCGCCTGTCAGACAGAAGGCGATCGACGACCTGAATGAACGAAGCGCATCCGTTCTCAGCGTTTATGGGCAGCGAATGGCCTCGACCGCGGTCCGCGCCAGATCGATTGACCCTCTACACCGCGGGGTCGTCGCAGTCGGCATGGCGGAAGAGCGCCTCAGCGACGCTCGCGAAAACCTGTACCCGCTGGCAGCTATCAACGATGGCGCTTCTCTTGTCGGCATTTCACTCCGGGAGCTGATCACGGATGCCTCGGCCTTTCTGCCGCCGACAGCAGTAGACCGATTGCGCGCCTTCGATCAGCGCCAAGAACAGGATAAATCTCTCGAAGCTATGGGCATGAGAAGAACTGGTAGCGGCCAGAACTTCCTCTACTCCTAGCCCACTTCAGGGGAAGCGGCCACGTGGGTCTCCCAGCTCACCCGTGTGACTGTTTCGGAGATTCCCATCCGACATGCTTCGCTGCGGCCGCGGCTGGCCTCGCCTGTCACGTACTACGCATAAGTGGTCCGGATCGCGCATGTACCTTTTGATCCCCGATGATCGTCAGGCCGCGCGGCTGGGACGGCTGTTCTGAGCCTCGGTCGCCTCCGCGTCCAGGAAGCCGAGTCCTTACAAGGTAACGACGGCGCCGACGTCTCAGTGCCGTTCATGCACTGCGGCGATCAGCCGGCCGACGGCAGCGACCCCGGCGGCGCAGACCACGACCTGCAGGAACGGCTTGTCGTGCTGGTCACTCACGCGGATACTCTCAGTTGGCGGCTGACACGGTGCGCGTACAGCTCGGACAAGGCTTCAGCCGACGCAAGTTTCGCCGTCGTCGCAATGACCCAGCAAACTGTCCAGGGCGGAACGGCCGAGGATCACGGGTGACCGACCGAGGTCCTTTGAATCCCGTACCGCCGCGTACGCACCGAGGTCGGCGATCTCGACGCAGTCGTTGGCGCCTCCGCTGTAGGAGCTCCTGCGCCAGTGCGCGTTGTACAGTTCCTCGGCGCGGGGGCGGCGGGGTGGAATCGTGCTCAAGGTTCGAGCTCCTCGGCAGTGCGGATGAGGCGGGTAAGGGTCTCGGCCGGGCTGAGGGCGGAGGCCCTGAGCTGGTCGAAAGTGTCCGTGTAGTTTTGGACGTCGCTTTGGGATTCCAGATACACGGAGTTGTTGGGGTTCTCCAGCCAGACCAGCGGAGCTGTGGGCTGGGGGAAGGTGAGGATGACGAAGGGGCCGTACAGGCCCGGATGGGCGCCGAGGGCGAACGGGAGGAGCTGGATGGTGACGTTCGGCTGTTCGCCGACCTGGGCAAGGCGCTCGAACTGCTGGCGCATCACGCCGGGTGAGCCGATGACGCGGTGGAGGACTCCTTCGTCCAGGACGGCACGCAGTTCGGCGGGGCGCTCACCGGACAAGCGGCTTTCCTGGCGTTCCATGCGTACCTTGACCAGAGCGTCCACCTGATCGGCACCGAGATCAGGACGCATCTGGGCGATGACGGCACGAGCGTAGTCCTCCGTCTGAAGCAGGCCGGGAACGAGCAAGGGCTGGTAGTTGGCCAGCGCGACGGCACCTGCCTCCAGGGCGAGGTAACCGTCGTAGCGGGTCGGGGTGAGAACCGTGGAGTACTTGCGCCACCAGGGCTTCTGCTGTTCCTTGTCGGCACGCACCAAGTCCAGGATGTCGTCACGCAACTCGGTGTCCGTGACGGCGTAGCAGTCGAGGAGAGCGCGAACCAGAACCGGGGTGGTGCCGCGCTCGCCGGTCTCAATCCGGCTGAGAGACCCCTGATTGACTTCGATCTGCTCCGACACCTCGGTGAGGGTCAGACCGGACGCCTCCCGTAACTCGCGCAGCCGTGCGGCGAGCTGGCGTCGGTAGACCGACTGAGGGACCAGCTTCCTCTTCAGTGCCATGAGGGCAGTCTGTCCATCCACCCGTTGACGGACAACCCGAACGGGCCAACTTAACCAGACATATTGTCTAGTTGCCCTTTGCGTCGGCACTCTTGCGTAGGACATCCCGTACGCCGCACGGTCCGGCGTGCGTGCCGTTCGCCGAGGAGCCCCTGGTTCCGCCGACGTGTTGGGAGGTCTTCCATGCCCCGGAACACGCTGCTGCGGCAGTTACTCGAAGAGCGCCACCTCACGACTTACCCGGCGTTTGAGGCGCAGTTCGCCCGCGCGGCCCGGAACCTGGCCGAGGAGGCGGGTGACCCTCGGCTGGCCTCGGTCGCGGTCTCATCGCGGCAGTTCGACCGGTGGATGAGCGGGGAACTGAAGCAGCTTCCCCGCCCCGACACGTGCCGGGTTCTGGAGGAGCTGCTGGGCAGGGCTGCCCGCGACCTGTTCGCTTCGGCCTCGGCTTATCCGCCGACCGCCCCAGAGCCACTACCTGCGAACGTTCCGCCTTCTCCCCAGGTCGGCCCGACCGCCCACGATGACGACCCGACGGAGATCGTCGCCCAAGCCCGCCAGCTGGCCTGCGGCAACGTCGACCAGACCACTCTGTCCTTTCTCGCCTCCCGGATCGAGGTGATCACCGAGCGGTACGAGAAGGACGGGCCGGACGGCCTGTGGGGACAGACGAAGAGCCTGCGCAGCATGGGGCACACCCTGCTCGCGGGTCAGCAACCTCCATCCGCACGCAGGGAACTGTTCCGAATCACCGCACGCGCCGGCGGGCTGCTCGGCTACATGGCGGTGAACCCCGGCGCGTTCCCCCTGGCTGAGGCGTACTGCGCCGAAGCGCTGGAACTGAGCCGGACAATCGGCGATCTGGACACCGAGATGTGGGCCTGCGGCACCCAGTCCTTCGCGGCGTACTACGCAGGCCGTTACGACGAGGCCGACGCGCGGGCCGCCGCCGCGGTGGACCGGGCGCCGAACCACCCGCAGGCCATCCGGCTGCTCGTCAATGGCCGGGCCCGGGCGCTCGGCAAGCTCGGTGACCGGAACCAGGCCGAGCGGGCCATCGGGCGGGCGCTGGAGCTCTCCGACCGGCATGACGTTGCCCCCGGCCTTACCTCCTGCATCTCCTTCTTGCCGTATGGGCGGGCCCGCACCCTGGCCAATGCGCTGACCGCCCGTGTCGCTCTGCAGGACACCGGCCACGTGCTGCGGGACGCCGAGAACCTCGACGACCTGGTCGAGAAGTCCGACTCCGCGTGGAGCCGCTCGCTGGTCCGCCTCGACGTGGCCACCGCGATGCTTCAACAGCGAGCACCGGACGTGGAGCACGCCATGTCCCTCGGACAACAGGCGATCACTCTGGCCAGTCCGCTGCCGATCAGCTCGGTGCGACAGCGCTCTCGGGACCTGTACGAGCGAGCAGCCCCTTGGCGCTCCCGGCCGGCGGTACGCGAGTATGGCGAACAGCTCCGCATCTGGGGCCGTCAGCTCCCGCCTGCCGAGGCGGGGTGATCACGAAGGAGTTCGCCGGGTGCCTTGGCCGCACATCCAGCTCAGCGCCGATCCCGCAGCCTTCCCTGCCCACCCGCCGGCCGACCTGAGTGACCCGGCGGTGATCGCGGCGCACGACCAGGCCGCCTTCGACGCCGTGGAGACCATGGTCGATCACTGGGACCGTCCCGGCTGGACGGCACAGACCCGGGCGTACTACTGGATGCTCACCTTCCCCGACAGCCCGGCGCTGGCCGACCTCGCTCTTCGCTGCCAGCAGCACCTCGCGCCGCTCGGTCTAGATCCGGTCCCCGACGACGGGTTGCACATCACGCTCACACGCGTCAGTTCCGCCGCAGCGCTGCCGCTGAGCCGTCTCGATGACGTCATCAGCGCGGCGGCCCCGCTACTCCCGGCGGCCTTCCGCCTGCGGGCGGTCCCGCTCGCGGGTTCTCGGGGAGCCGTACGCCTGACGGTCGCCCCTTGGGGCCCTGTCCTGGCTCTGCACTTGGCCCTCAGCGAGTCCATGGCTTCGCTGGGGCTGGCTCCCCGCAAGCCGACCGCGCTGTTCCGCCCGCACCTGAGCCTGGCCTACAACAACCGGCCACGCCCCGCTGGTCCGGTCGTTGAGGCCGTCACGGCGCTTCGGGGCCTTCCGTCGGTCGAACTGCACGTCCGGGAGGTGCAGCTGGTGGAGCTTCGACGCGAGGACCGTTCCTACCGGTGGGACGTCGTCAAGAGCCTGCCGCTCGGCTGACTGCCGTTTTCTCACGCGGCAGGACGGCAACGACCGCCTTGCCGACGGCGGTGGTCTCGACGTACCACCGCCGTGCCAGCGTCTGCACCAGCCACAGACCACGGCCGGACTCGGCAAGCGGATCGGCAGCATCCTCCGGCAGGTGCACACGACCATCGTCAGGCTCCGGGTCGTGGACCGCGACGATCACTTGGTCCCCGTCAATCTCGATGGTCAGACAGTCGGGGCCGGCAGTCGTATGCCGCACGGCGTTGCCCACCAGCTCGGATACGACCAGCACCGCGTCATCCACGCAGGGGACGACGCCGGCCAGCACACTACGAACCCGGTCACGGGCCGGACCAAGGGTCTCGCACCGACCGGCCAGGGCCACCCAGTACGTGTGCGGACTGTGAACTGCCGGGCTTGAGTCGTTCAGCATCGCGGTCGCTCTTCCGGTCGTACGAACAGGCGTGTCCCACAGGTTCCGCTTGTCCGCAGCGCGTCTCCACGCCGTCCGACCGACGGTTCTCCGCCGTCCAGACGGCGGGGAGGCGGCGTATCGACGGCGTGGAAACGTCGCCGCTACGACGGGAGCCTCGAAGTCGATGGCCGACCCTCACCAGGGGCGTCCGGATCGCCGACTTCGCGTAGAGGAGATCGCCGTGCTTGCCCCCGTACGAGATACCCACCGGCTCCGCATCACCGTGAACTCCAAGGTGACCGAGCAGGACGAGCAAGTGGCCGACCTCATCGAGCGCGGGCGCACCATCGGGACCGAGGAAGTACCCACCGACCACCGTCGTGCCGTCGGGCACCTCCGGCGCATGGCGTGGACGCTCGACGAACTCCTCGAACGCCTGGTAGCCCACCAGTGCCTTACGGAGGCGCCGTGACCTTCCCGCCTCTCCGCCTCACGTACATCCCAGCAGGCACACCCGTGCCGCCGCGAGGCTTTGTCCGCACCTGGAGGACGACCCGACGGTGTTCCTGGCCAGGAGCGCACCCCTGTACGGCGTGCACGGCACTCTGTACGGCCGGGACGAGAGTGGTGTGAAGGTCATCGCACAGCCGGATACGCCCTTGCCGTACGGCCATCCGAACCTCGGGACGTTCCTCGCCTCGCAGTTGGTTCGCCGCCTCCAGTCGTTCCGCGTCGTCGGCCTCGACGAGCTGATCAACGATCTGGCCACTGCCTCGTAGAGCCCCGCGTCGGGGCCCTCCAGCCTCACCGGCCGGCCAGCCGAAGGACAGGTGGCCGGTGAGCGGGGCGGGTCCGAGGAGTTCCCCCGACTCCACCTCTGCACGGACCCGTCCCACCCCTGCCAGACGACATGGAGGCAACGTGCACCAACTGATCGCGAGTCCGTTCCTGGGCCAGTACCTCCTCCTCCGGCCCGGTCACGCCAAAGGAGTGGCCATCCCCGAGTCCCGCTTCGAGGAACTGCACACGGCGGTCACCGCGGACCGGTCGGCCCCGGCCTGGCTCACCGAGGCGACCACGGCTGCATGGCAGATGCCCATGCCCAACAGGCCACTGCGAGACACCCTCATCGTCCGCGAACGCTCCGCCTACGGGTACGCGAAGGCGTCCTGGGAGATCAACCTCGGCTGCGACCACGACTGCGGCTTCTGCTACCTCGGCGAGAAGCGGTTCGAGGGCCTGGACTGGGACGACAAGACGCGCCTGCTCACGATGCTGCGAGACGCCGGTGTCCTGTGGCTCCAGATCACCGGCGGCGAGGCACTGATCGACCCGCAGTTCGCCGCCGCGTACGAATACGCCACCGGGCTCGGGATGATGATCCAGGTATCGACGAACGGCAGCCAGCTCCACAAAGTGAGGATGCAGGAGCTGTTCGCCCGCCTGCGGCCCTACCGCCTGACGGTGAGCCTTTACGGGGCGACTGGGGAGACCTACGACGCCGTCACCCGCAACCGCGGCGCCTTCGACCGCTTCAGCCGCGGCCTGGACGCCTCCCGTGCGGCGGGCCTGCCCGTGCGAATCAACATCATCGTCGCCGAGGAGAACGCCCACGAGGTGGACGACATGGTCCGCATGGTGGAAGACCGCTGGGGCTTCCCGTACCAGGTCTTCACGAACATGTCCCCGACGATCGACGGAGAGGCGAAGCCGCTCGCCTCACAGGCCCAGAAGTACGTCCGCGCCCGCCGTGTCTTCACCGGCTGCAACGCCGGCCACACCTTCTTCCACGTGGACCCGCACGGCATCGCCTCGGTCTGCAAGATCGGCCGCGACCCCAGCGTGAACCTCATGACCGAGGGTCTGACCGCCCTCCCCCGACTCGGCGGCATCGCCGAGTCCCTCCAGCTCCGCACCGGTGGATGCTCCGGCTGCTCGAAGGTCGGCACCTGCAGGACATGCCGACCACTGGCCAAGCTCCACCAGGAGGCGGGGGACAACCGATCGCTCTACTGCCAACACGGAGGTTACGGAGCATGACTCCCACCAGCGCCACCCTGACCCGGCCCGCACCGGTCCCGGTCACCATCGGCCTGCGCCCGCCCACAGAGGCCACCGGCACCCTGCCCGTGCCCATCTCCGCGCCCCCGGTCCCTGAGGGCACGTTCCGGATCATCAGCGACCTGGACGTCGACGTCGCCGAGTCCGCCGGGTGCAGCTGCTCGGCCGGCGACGACCAGCCCTACTAGACCGGGGCTCCGCTCCGGCGCGCTGCCCCGGCCGTACGCTGGCCGGGGCAGCCCATCGTCTTCTCCGAGGAACCGCGCCGTGTCCATGATCCGCCGCCACTTCCACGACCTTCCCGTGGAGGCATGCCAGGCCATCGCCGACAAGGCGGGCCCCGTCCACGCCGCCCGCACCGCCGACGGAGGGCTGAACTCGGGCATCGCCGCGTTCCTCGAGACCGATCACGGCACGGTCTTCGTCAAGGGCATCCCCACCGACCATCCACAGGCCCCGGCCCAGCGTCGAGAGGCCGCGATTAACCCACACCTCCCCCGTGCCTGCCCCCGCCTGTACTGGCACATTGAGGTGGCCGGCTGGGACCTCCTCGGATACGAGGTCCTCCCGGGGCGGCACGCCGACTACAGCCCGGGCTCCCCCGACCTGCCCCACGTCGCCGGGGCCCTTGCAGAACTACAGGCAATCACCGCTCCGACGGACGTCCCCACCAAGACCGCCGAACAGCGCTGGGCGGCATACGCCCCACCCGGAACCGCTGCTCTTTTCGCCGGTGACACCCTCCTGCACACCGACCCCGCCCCGCACAACGTCCTCGTCGACGACCGCGCCCACATCATCGACTGGGCCTGGCCCACACGTGGCGCAGCCTGGATCGACCCCGCCATCCTCATCCTGCGGCTCCTCGAAGCCGGACACACGCTCGTTGAGGCGGACGCCTTTGCCCTCCGCTTTCCCTCCTGGCGCACCGCACCAGCGGATGCCAAGGAGGCGTTCGCCGCCGCCAACGCTGCGGCCTGGCAGGAGATCGCCCACGCCGATGCCGCGCCCTGGAAGGCTGCGATGGCGGTTCACGCGGTCGCCTTCCATGCCCACCTGCATGCCCTGCCCGGCAACAGGTAGCCCGTGGAATTGGTACGGCACCTTGGACCGCGGTCCGAAGTAGGCCAGCGACGCCATCTCCCGTCCGGAGCGCCAATGACGTCTTGGGAGCCAGGTGGGTCCTCTACTCGCTCCTAGCCTGATTGTCGGTGTCAGGACTGGCCGGGCCGCAGTCAAAGCGGTGATCATGGATTCCGTGCCCCGGGGCGGGCCTACGCGGACGGGTGGGACTGCGATCCCTCCCGCTGGGCTGCTTCCCTCCGGGCCCGTTTCAGCTCCTGCCACGCCTCCCAGGCGCGCCGGATGGACGCGAAGAATTCGGGCAGCTGATCAATGAAGCCCTTTAGGGCGTAGAGGAGGATCGACATAACGCCGAAAATGGCGAGGATGGAGAGCGTCATGGCCCCGTCCAACGGTCTCGGTACCTTCCATTCGGGTGACCGAGCCGTGGCTCATGCGCAGGGCATTCGTCAGCTCGGCCACTGGTTGAGTGGCTCGAACTGAGAAGCCCCACGCTCGACGCAACGTCGGGTGTCTCAGTGGCCGGGTGTGGAGCCCGACCTTAGGTATTCCTCGTCATGGTGGTTGCAGGCACCCCCAGTGTCTATGCGACCGGCATCGATTGGATCTGCCGCACGTTCACTAACCCGTTAGGCAAACCCCAGCCGCGCCCGTTGGAATCCTGCGCACTGCGCAAGCCCGGGCAACACATAGGCCCTTCAACCGGCGCGCATGGAGTTCGCAGCTACCTCGCACGCCACCTTGATATTAGGGCAGAGACGACGGCCGTGCTTGGACAACTCCGAAATGGCATAAGCCCCGTCTCAGTTGGGTTGACCCGACGGGGTTACGGCGACTCGCACGCGGCGACGGACGGCTCCTCGTCGCCCGCCGGGACGGCCGCCGAGGACGGGGGCTCCTTGGTGTCGTCGGGCTTAGTCACCTCGCCCTGCTCCTCCTTGAGGCGCCTCCACGCGTCGCGCGCACGGCGGAAAGACTCGAAGAGGTCGGGGAGTTGATCAGAGATGCCCTTGATCGCGAAGAGCAGCACAGAGGCCACGCCAGCGACGGCGAGAATGATGACGATGACGGTGCCGTCCACCGATCCTTACCTTCCCTGTCATGGGCCGGATCGGGCATAGGCAGCCTCGATCCGAACCCTCCTACGGTTCGGACCGAGGGGACTGCTGCATGATCGGGTGACAGCGGGGTTTATGCAGCCAGGGCTGCGAGTGGGGTCATGATGGTCTCGTACTCGACGGGGGTCAATCGGCCCAGGCGCTTCTGGCGCCGGCGCCGGTGGTAGGTCCGCTCGATCCAGGTGACGATCGCGATCCGCAACTCCTGGCGAGTGGCCCAGGTACGGCGGTCGAGGACGTTCTTCTGCAGCAGGGGCGAAGAAGCTCTCCATAGCGGCGTTGTCGCCGGCGGCCCCGACCCGGCCCATCGAGCCGACCAGGCCGTGCCGGGTGAGTACGGCAGCGACCTTCCGGGACCGGAATTGCGAGCCGCGGTCGGAATGCACGATGCAACCCGCAGCCGGGCCGCGGCGAGCGACGGCGGACTCCAGCGCGGCCACTGCGAGGCGGGACTTCATCCGGGCGTCGATGGAATAGCCCACGATGCGGCCGGAGTACACGTCCTTGACCGCGCACAGATACAGCTTGCCCTCACCGGTCGCGTGCTCGGTGATGTCCGTGAGCCACAGCCGGTTCGGCCCGTCGGCGGTGAAGTTGCGGCGCACCCGGTCGTCGTGGACCGGCGGTCCGGCCTTGGCGTTCTTGCCGCGGCCCCTGCGCTTACCGAAGACGCTCCACCAGCGGTTGTCGCGGCAGATCCGCCAGGCGGTCCGCTCGGCCATCGCCTCACCGGCCGCGCGGGCCTCGTCGAGGAGGAAGCGGTGACCGAACTCGGGATCGTCGCGGTGAGCGTCGAACAGGGCGCCTGCCCGGTATGCCTCGGTCAGCTCGGCATCGGTGACCGGAGAGGCCAGCCACCGGTAGTAAGGCTGGCGGGCCAGCCCGAGCACCCGGCACGTCACCGCCACCGGCACCCGGTGAGGGGCATCGGCGGCGGCCAGCTCGCGGACGAGCGGGTACATCATTTTGCCGGCAGGTTCGCCTGCGACAGATATGCCGCAGCCCTCCTGAGCACCTCGTTCTCCTGCTCCAACAACCGGATCCGCTTACGGGCCTCACGCAGCTCGGCGGACTCACCCGACGGCGTTGGGGACGTGGCGCCATCGTCGGTCTCGGCGCGGCGCAGCCACTTCGACAGCGTGATCGGGTGGACGCCGAAGTCGGCGGCGATCTGTTCCAGCGTGACGCCGGGCTCGCGGTTGCGCGCGACCCGCACGACGTCCTCGCGGAACTCCTTCGGATACGGCTTGGGCACTGCAACATCCTTCCAGGCTGCTTCTCAGCAAGCCAGGTCAGGTGTCACCCGATCGTGCAGCAGTCCCGTGGTACGAGTACCTCGGGAGGCTACGGGCATGAATGCGAGCTACTACCGCAGTCAGCTGGAACGCAAGAACAAGGCACGCACTGACGCGGAGAAGAAGGCCGGCGAGTATCGCCGTAAGGAGGCCGACAAGCGCGCCGCCGCTGCGAAAGCTCGCGCCTCTGCCGCGAAGTCGAAGAACGCTGGCACGGTGCGGAGCAAGCTCCGGGAGGCGGACAGGTACGAGGACCAGGCGAACACTGCGGCTCGTGACGCTGCCTCCTGGAGCGCCAAGGCCGCGAAGTACGGAAAGGAAGCAGCAGACCTGCAGGTCAAGCTGGCGAAGGCAGAGCAGGCCGAGCAGAAAGCAGCCGAGCGGGCGCATCAGCGTGAGCAGAAGGAGGCCGAGCGCCGGGCCACGGCAGAACGTAAGAAGATCCAGGGCCGCCTGGCCACGACCGAAGAACAGGTCGGCATCGTGCTGCGGCAAATGCGGGAGCCGAAGCCGGAAAAGCTGCGCGTTCTGATGCTGGGTGCCGCATCGGAAGGCGACTTGCGGGTAAGTCGCGAGCAGGCGCGTATCCGGACAGCGGTCGAAAGAGCCCTGCACCGCGACCTCGTCGAGTTGGACGTCCACCCCGCCGCTACGACAGAGCATCTACTCGACGGCCTCACCAGGTTCCGCCCCCACGTGGTGCACTTCTCCGGCCACAGTGACACCGATCTGATCGTCTTCGAGCAAGACCTCGACGAGCCTCACGAGGGCGCGATCGTTACAGATCGCGCCTTCGCAAGCGCCATCAAGGCCACCGACGACCCCCCGCTACTGGTTCTGTTGAACTCCTGCCACTCCGCCGCCCAGATCAAGAACTTGGTCGAAGCTGTGCCCTTCGCCATCGGTATGGCTGACGAGATCGGCGACGGCGACGCGATCACGTACGCCGCTCGGTTCTACGCCGCTGTCGCCGACGGCCAGTCGGTCCGGGCAGCGCATAGCCTGGGCCGAGCGGCCGTGGAACTCGCTGGTTTGCCGGACCACGAACTGCCGACCCTCGCGTGTGCCTCTGACGTCGATCCCAGTACCACCTTCCTGGTCAAGCCACCACGGTGACCGACAGTGCCCCTTGAGGTGGGCGGCGTTACAGCTGCGGCTGGTGGACTACCCGTGCGAGGGCACATCCAGGGCACATGAGCCTGGGAAATGACGCAGACCAGCGAGAACTACCGTGAGTAGTTTTCGCTGCTCAGCGCACATATAGCCTGGAAACCCCAGGTCAACACCTCGCCGCTCCCAATCGCTGCACGAATGGCAGGACTTCTCGCACCGGCTGCATGACGCGGGGCATCAGGCGTACTGCCTGGTGTGGCCGTGAGCTGAGGTTTCGGCGACTTCTGGGCGGGGCCTTCGGGCCCCGCCCTTCTCTTGGCACCGGCTCCCCCTACGCCTCCGCGGAACCCTGATCGTCGTGCTCCCGCGCCTGCTCCTGCGCCTCCGCCCAGGTGATCGCCCAGGCGTCGAGCGGTTGAAGGGCGTCGCGGAGTGCTGCCCCCAGGGGCGTGAGCTCGTAGCCGTCGGCCGAGGGGGCGATGATCCCGTTGGTCGTGAGTTCGCGGAGCCGCTGGTAGAGGACGCTGGAGGACAGTCCCTCGCACCGGGCCAGCAGGGCGCGGGCGCCGAGCGGTCCCGTACGCAGCTCCCAGAGGATGCGCAGCGCCCACCGACGGCCGAAGAGGTCCATCGCGGCCATGATCGGACGGCCGGTCGTCGATCCACGGACCGGTGTTCCTGGGCGCGGTGTCGGCATGACCCTCCTTGCGTTTCGTTATTCGAAACACTAGCATCCGTGCGTGCGGGTTTCGTTTTTAGAAACAACCTCGACGGGAGCTCCCATGCCGCGCATAGCTCTGCCGGAACCGCCGTACACCGACGAGGCCCACGCGCTGCTCGCGCGCATGATGCCCGGGGACGCGCCGCCGATCGGGCTGTTCCGGATGTTCGCCAGAAACCTCCCGATGGCCGGCGCCATGCACGGGTGGGGGCGGTACGAGCTGGGCCGGCAGCTGACCCTGTCGATGAGGGAACGCGAGATCGTCATCGACCGGACGTGCGCGCTGTGCGGCTGCGAGTACGAGTGGGGCGTGCACATGATGACGTTCGCCGAACGGGCCGAACTCACCCGCGAACAGGCGGCGTCCCTGGTGCACGGCGGCCCCGCCGACGCGTGCTGGACGTCCGAGCGGGAGCGGCTGCTCATCCTCGCCGTCGACGCGCTGCACGAGCGTTCCGACATCGACGACGCGCTGTGGACACGGCTCGCGTCGGTCTTCGACGAGCTCCAGTTGCTCGACCTGCTTCTGCTGTGCGGCTGGTACCACGCCGTCAGCTTCGCCGCGCGCGCCACGCGCCTGCCGCACGAGCCGGGCGCGCCTCGCTTCGCCGATTTCCGTCCCGCGGCGACGCGACCGACGACCGCGACCGACCGGTGAGCCTCGCTCACGCATGACACTGGAGGTTCCATGCCCAAGGGCTACTGGGTCAGCGTCTACCGCACCATCTCCGCCCCCGAGAAGCTGGCTGCCTACAACGAGCTGGCCCGCTCCGCACTCCAGCCTTGGGGCGCCCGGACCCTCGTCCGCGGCGGTCGGGTGGAGGCGTACGACGCCGGCATCGCCGAACGCACCGTCCTGGTCGAGTTCGACAGCTTCGAGCAGGCCGTCGCGGCACGCGAGAGCGCGGCCTACCAGGAGGCGCTGGCCGCGCTCGCCGACGGCGTCGAGCGCGACTTCCGCATCGTCGAGGGTCTCGGCTGACGCAAGGCTCTTCACCGCCGCTCGAGCAACTCCAGCACCTCCTCCCACCGGTAACGGCCGGCCCCGCCGCCCGCCTTCGGCCGGTGGGTCGGAGTTCAGCTACGGCAGCACGGCCACCGGAACGCCCATGGCGGGGCGTCTCGCACAGGATGCCCAGCGCGGGCCGACGAGGTGGTGGCGGCCTCGGACGACTTCGGACCGGGCGAACTGGACACCGTACGGCGCTTCCTGACGTCGGTGAGGGTCAGGACGCGGTGCGCGCGGGCGTCCTGTCGTGGGTGGGATCACCGCGTGTCCGCGCACCTCTCCGCCTCCGCCAAGTACGTCGCCACCGGGCCCAGGGTCAGCAGGCCGGAGGCGGCGCCCGCGTGTTCGGTGCGCGCGGTGCGGAGGGCCCTCGCGGCGTGGGCCGCGGTGTCCTGGTCGCCCAGGCGGGCGGCGGCGCGGGCGGTCAGACACCACAGCGCCTCCTGCATGTGGTCGGGCGGTGGTGCGGGGGCCGCGGTGAGCGCGGTGCGGGCCTGGGCCTCGCGGCCCTGGTCGAGCAGGACGAGGGGTTCCGTCCAGGGGCGGTACGGGCCCCAGTCCAGGCGGGGGTCGGCGGGCGCGGGCCGGCCGTGCAGCAGGCGCAGGCCCAGCAGCGCGAGCGGGAGCAGGCCGCGGTGCAGGCCCGGCATGCCCGCCGTGCGGAGGGCCTCGTCGGCGGTGCGGTAGTGCGCGGCGACCGTGGCGGGGGACGGTCCGCCCGCCTCGGTGCTCCGAGCCGCCGCGACCCGGGCCCGGAACCACGCCGTGAGGAGGGGGACGAGGGGCGCCTCGGTGGCGGCGGCCAGCCGTTCGGCGGCCTCCGCGTGCGCGGACGCCGCGTCCAGGTCGCCGAGGGCGGAGGCGCACTGGAGACGTACGAGACGGCCGAGCACGGCGAAGGCGGGCAGGTCGTGCGCGGTGGCCAGGTCGAGGATCTCGGCGCCGGTGCGGTCGCGTGCCGCCGCGAGCCCGGGGCGCGTGAAGGAGTGCAGGAACACCCCGTTCAGGGCGAACGCCAGCAGGGCGGGATCGCCCAGCTCCCGGGCCAGCGCCTCCGCCCGACGGGCCGCGTCCCGGGCGCGGTCACGCTCCGGTGGGGTCAGGCCGGCGCTGCGGCTCTCGACCGCGACCGTCGCCAGCAGGCGGACGGTCAGGTCGGCGGGGGCGTCGGGACCGAGCGCGGCGAGGGTGCGGACGGCGGCCTCGACGACCGCCCGGGACTGCGCGGGGTCGTCGGCCCGGCTCCACAGGGCGGGCACGTCGTACGCGCCGATGATCCGGGCGGTGAGGGCGAGGTCACCGGTGCGTTCCGCCGCCGTGATCGCGGCGAGGCGGTCGCTGCGGGAGCGGACCAGCGCGTCGCCGCCCGCCAGGGCGAGGGTGCGGGCCACGTCCACGGTGGTGCGCGGGCCCAGCGGGACGCCGGGGCCGGTCCAGGTGGCGGCAGGGGCGGTGGACGGGGCCGCCCCGCCCAGGATGTCGGCCTCCAGGCGCAGCAGGTCGGCGCCCGGGTCGAGTCCGAGCTGGTCGGCCAGGGTCGCGCGGGCGCGGCGGAGGGTGTCCAGCGCGTCGGCGCGGCGGCCCGTGTGGTGCAGGGCGCGGGCGAGGAGCGTCCAGGCGGGCTCGCGCCACGGATGGACGGCGACGTGCTCGCGCAGGTCGGTGACCAGGCCGGCGCCCTCGCCCCGGTCGAGGAGGAGGCGGGCGCGCAGCTCGACGGCCTCCGCCCGCAGCTCCTCCAGCCGGACCCGCTCGCGTTCCGCCCATGCGGAGCCGGTCACGTCGGCGTAGGCGGGACCGCGCCAGGCCGCGAGCGCCTCACCGAGCGCGGCCACCTCGCCGGGGGTGCGCCGGGCGCGGGCCAGGACGTCCTGGAAGCGGTGCGCGTCGACGTCCTCGCGCGGCAGGCGCAGGGCGTAGCCGGGACCCTCGGTGACCAGGACGCCGGGCGGGGTGCGGGGCGGCCTGCCGGGTTCGAGGGCGCGGCGCAGCGCGGCGACGAACGTCCGCAGGGCGCCGACGGCGCGGGCCGGCGGCTGATCGGCCCACAGGTCGTCGACGAGCGTCTCGGTGGTGACCATCCGCCCCTCGGCGGCGACGAGACGCCCGAGGACCTCACGGTGCCGGGGCCCGCCGAGCGGGACGGGGCTGCCGTCGTCCCGGAAGGCCCGGACGGCGCCGAGGACGTCGATGCGCATGGTGTCCATCCTGGGGGGTGCGCGCTCTCACTCCGGCGTACCGGCCCTCGGTCGGGCGTACCGAGCCGGGTGTGCCGAGCCCTTGGTCGGGCGCACCGAGCCGGCTACCGAGCCCTCGGTCGGGCGTACTGATCCGTTGCTCATCGACGTGCCCGACGCTGCTCCGGTACCCACCACCCCCGAAGAAAAGGGCGCACCACCCCTATGACACCCACCCTTCCCGGCTTCGAGTACCTCCGGCTGCCCGGCGTGGACGGCGTCGAACTGGCGGCGGCCGTCGGCGGGCACGGCAGCCCCGTCGTGCTGCTGCACGGGTTCCCGCAGACCCACCTCATGTGGCGGCACGTCGCCGAGCGCCTCGCCGACCGGCACACCGTGATCTGCCCCGACCTGCGCGGCTACGGCGCCAGCGACAAGCCGGCCGCCGACAGCCCCGGCGTCTACGCCAAGCGCACCATGGCGGCCGACGTCGTGGCGCTGGCCGCCGCGCTCGGTCACGACCGCTTCGCCCTCGTCGGGCACGACCGGGGAGCCCTCGTCGCCTTCCGGGCCGGGCTTGACCACCCGGGGACCGTCACCCACCTCGGCATCCTCGACGTCGTGCCGACGCTCGACATGTGGGACGTCCTGCACGGCGTCTCCGCGGCGGTCGCCTTCCACCTGTATCTGATGGCGCAGCCGCCCGGGCTTCCGGAGACGATGATCGCGGGCAGCGCGGACGCCTTCTTCGGGTCGTTCCTCGACGCCTGGGCGGGCGGACCGGACGCGCTGCCGCCGGACGTGCGGGCCGCGTACCTGCGCGCGAGCCGCGCGGCGGTGCCGTCGATCGTCGCCGACTACCGGGCCTCGGCGACCGTCGACATCGAGCACGACCGGGCCGACCTGGACGCGGGTACCCGGCTCACCATGCCGGTGACGGTCCTCCAGCAGGACTGGGGCGCCCAGCTGGGTTACGACGCCTCGGCGGTGTGGCGGGCCTGGGCGCCGGACCTGGACCACCGGCTGACCGAGGCCGGGCACTTCATGGCCGAGGAGGCGCCCGAGGAGGTGACGGCGGCGATCCGGGAGCTGTTGACCCGGTGACGAGCCCGCGGTGGAAGAATCACGCCTGCCGGAATACCCCTGGGGGGTATGTCGTTCCGGGTGTGCGTGGGGACGGCACCGTCCCCGTGACGCAGCGAAGGGGGATGAGGTTCATGGACCACGCCATGCATCACCACCACACCGGCGCCGGACCCGGCGCACCGCAGGGTGCCGCGCCCGGCGCGACCTGGTCGACGGCGGTCCGGGCGACGCTTCACTGCCTGCTCGGCTGTGCCGTCGGTGAGATCCTCGGCATGGCCATCGGCACGTCCCTGGCGTGGGGCACCGTTCCGACGATGGTCCTGGCCATCGGGCTGGCCTTCGTCTTCGGCTACTCCTTCACCCTCTTCGCCGTGGTGCGCGCCGGGGTGTCGCTGAAGGCCGCCGTCACGATCGCGCTGGCCGCCGACACCGTCTCCATCGCCGTGATGGAGCTGGTCGACAACGCCGTCATCGCGCTCACCCCGGGGGCGATGGACGCCCAGCTGTCCGAGGGGCTGTTCTGGTACGCCCTGCTCGGCGGCTTCGCCGTCGCCCTGCTGGTCACGACGCCGGTCAACAAGTGGATGATCGGCCGGGGCAAGGGCCACGCGGTGGTCCACGCCCACCACTGAACCCGCCCCGGCCGGCGGCCGGTCCAGGCCGGTCAGCCCCGGCCGGCCGGCTCACCCCGTCAGCTCCGGCCCGTCAGCTCCGCGTCGGCCAGCAGTCTCCGCAGGTCGGCGCGGGCGCGGGCGACGCGGGAGCGGACCGTGCCGACGGGGCAGCCGGTGCGCGCGGCCACGTCCGCGTACGACAGCCCGGCGAGCTGGGTGAGGACGAACGCCTCCCGCCGCTCGTCCGGCAGCGTCGCCAGCAGCGCGAGCAGAGCGACGCCGTCGTCGAAGCCGGGCAGGCCGCGCGGCTGGGACCGTTCCACGGCCGTCCGCCAGTCCGGCGCGTCCGACATCCGGGGCCGGGCGACGGCGTACCGGTGGCTGTCGACGACGGCCCGGCGGGCTATGGCCAGCAGCCACACCCGCGCCGGGGCGCGGCCCTCGAAGCGGTGCAGTCCGGCGAGGGCGCGCAGGAAGGTGTCCTGCACGAGGTCGTCCACAGCCTGGGGATCGCCGCACAGGTGGGTGACGTAGCGGAGCACGTCACGGTGCAGCGCGCGGACGAACCGGTCGCCGGCGTTCGCGTCGCCGCTCCGGGCGGCCAGCGCCCAGGCCGTCGCCGACGCGTCGGCCGACGCATCGCGCCGGGCAGGGGCGGGCGCTTGGGCGCGGGGCAGGGTAGAGGTGATCACTCGGTGTCCTTCTCGGAGTCCGTGATCCGGCCCGGGCGGCGCGCCATGACACCACGCGTCGCACGCCGGCGCGCCGCGCGGCCCGGTGAGCAGCAGGGAACGGCCCTACGGCCACACGGGCACGCGCGACGGCGCCCCGGCGGTGGCGGTACGTACGGCCGGTGACCCGGTGCGTACGACCGACGCCCCGGGTGGATCGGCTGTCGTCAGGCGACAGCGGTCCCCCTGGGCGGGCCCCGAGAGGTGAGCGCGTGGACGAGCAGACGCAGGGCCGGCCTGCGGTCCGAGCGGGGGCGGCGCGGGCGGACCCGGGGGCGGCCGAGGGCGGGCGGGAGCCGGAACAGCAGCCGTAGCGGCGCGGTCAGCCGGCCCGCCACCGCCCGCAGGATGCGGAACGCCGCGCGCTCGCCGTGCCCCAGCCACAGGCCGGTGAGCAGCGCGGCGAGCAGGTGCGCGGCGAGCATCCCGGACGACGACCCGTCGCCGCCGGTCATCAGGGCCGCGCCCCCGGTGTCCGCGTACGCACCGCCCATGTCACCGGCGTGCGGATGGTCCATCCCCGGAGGCGACGCGTGCGCCGCATGCCCCTCGTGCGCCTGCGCCGCGCCCTGCCCCAGCGAGAACGCCTGGTGCAGCGCCGCCTGGGCGGCCACCGCGACGCCGGCCACCGTCGGCAGCCCGCGTTCCCGCGCGGCCAGGCACCACCCGGCCGCGCCCGTCGCGACGGCGCCCGCGCCCAGCGTCCAGCCGGGGACATGGCTGCCGGACATCAGCACGTGGCCCAGGGCGGCGAGCAGCACGCAGACGGCCGCGAACACCGCGGCCCGCACCGTGCGCGCGCCCCACCCTGCCGTCATGGCGCCTCATCCTGGCACCCGGGCCCGCCCCGCCTCAGGTGAACGGGGACACCGGGGTACCGGGCGCGCCCGGTAAAGTGGGCGGGTCAGCCGTGTCGGGGCCGACGAAGCCCCCGGCGAAGCCGCAGTCCGCAGGAGAGAGCGAGCGCATGTCCGTGACGCCCGGCGCCGCTGTCTTCCCGCCGTGACCCTTCGCCCCCGGTCGGCGTCCGGACTCCCCGGAGTCCCTCCGCGCCGCGCCACCGTGGTCCACGGGCCCCGCGTCAACGCCCGCTGACCCCGGCCGTACGCCCCCCTCACGCCCACCGCTCCCGGTCTCGTACCGGCCGTCCCACGCCGGCCGTCCGGCCGTCCGGCCGTACCCCCGTGCCCGCCCCCGTCCCGCGTGCCCCGCCCTGTCCCGGGCGCGCCCGAGCAACGACAGGTCTTCCTCCCCTTGTCTCCCTCTTCCATGTCCTCCGCGTCGTCCCTGTCCCCGTCCTCCTGGCTGCGCGGCTCCCGGCGCCCCTCCTGGCTCTCCGACCCGAAGGTGCTGCGCACCGAGGTGCTCGGCGGTCTGGTCGTGGCGCTCGCGCTGATCCCCGAGGCGATCTCCTTCTCGGTCATCGCCGGGGTCGATCCGGCGGTCGGTCTGTTCGCCTCGTTCACCATGGCCGTGACAATCGCGGTCGTCGGCGGCCGGCCCGCCATGATCTCGGCGGCGACCGGCGCCGTCGCCCTCGTCATCGCGCCGCTCAACCGCGAGCACGGCTTCGGTCACCTGGTCGCCGCCGTGATCGTCGCCGGGGTGTTCCAGATCGTGCTGGGCGCGCTCGGGGTGGCGAAGCTGATGCGGTTCGTGCCGCGCAGCGTGATGGTCGGCTTCGTGAACTCCCTCGCCGTCCTGATCTTCATGGCGCAGGTGCCGGAGATGACGGACGTACCGTGGGCGGTCTATCCGCTGATCGCGGCGGGCCTGGCGATGATGGTGTTCTTCCCGAGGCTCACCACCGTGGTCCCGGCGCCGCTGGTGTCCATCGTGATCCTCACCGTGATCACCGTCGCGGCCGGGATCGCCGTCCCGACCGTCGGCGACAAGGGCGACCTGCCGTCGTCTCTGCCCGTGCCGGGGCTGCCGGACGTGCCGTTCACGGTCGACACGCTCACGACCGTCGCGCCGTACGCGTTCGCCATGGCGCTGGTCGGGCTGATGGAGTCGCTGATGACGGCCAAGCTGGTCGACGACATCACCGACACCCGCTCCTCCAAGACCCGCGAGTCCGTCGGGCAGGGCGTCGCCAACATCGTCACGGGCTTCTTCGGCGGCATGGGCGGCTGCGCGATGATCGGCCAGACGATGATCAACGTGCGGGTGTCCGGGGCGCGCACCCGGCTGTCGACGTTCCTGGCGGGCGCGTTCCTGATGGTGCTGTGCGTCGTGTTCGGGCCGGTCGTGTCGGACATCCCGATGGCGGCGCTCGTCGCGGTCATGGTGATGGTGTCGGTGGCCACGTTCGACTGGCACTCGATCGCCCCGAGGACGCTGCGGCGGATGCCGCTCGGGGAGACCGTCGTCATGCTGGTCACCGTCGTCTGCGTGGTCGCCACCCACAACCTCGCCGTCGGCGTCGTCGTCGGCTCCGTCGCCGCGATGGTGGTGTTCGCGCGGCGCGTCGCCCGGCTGGCCGAGGTCACCGCGGTCACCGACCCGGACGGCGGCACGGTGGTCTACCGGGTCACCGGCGAGCTGTTCTTCGCCTCCTCCAACGAGCTGGTCGGCCAGTTCTCGTACGCCACCGACCCCGACCGGGTCGTCGTCGACCTGTCCGCCGCCCACATCTGGGACGCCTCGTCGGTGGCGGCGCTCGACGCCGTCGAGACGAAGTACGCCCAGCGCGGCAAGACCGTCGAGATCGTGGGGCTGAACGAGCCCAGCGCGCGCATCCACAAGACGCTCAGCGGCGAGCTCACCGGCAGTTGACCGAAAGGCGCGGGGCCCCCGAGCAAAGGCGCGGGGCCCCCGCCCCGGTCCGGCGCGGTCCGCCCCCGTCCGCCCCGGCCCTCCACGGCCCGCCCCGGCAACCGGTCAGTTTCCGAGAAGCGCCGGCGGCCGGAGCGGTCCTACCGTCGACCGCATGAACTCCATCGACTCCGTCACCCTGGAGGTGGCCGACCCCACGGCCGCCGCGCGCTTCTACTCCGACGCCTTCGGCCTCGACCGGGAGCGGGTGCGCCTGCGCGCGTCCGACGCGCCCACGAGCGGCTTCCGCGGCTTCACCCTGTCGCTGGTCATGTCCCAGCCCGGCGACGTCGACGCGCTGCACCGTGCCGCCCTCGACGCGGGCGCCAGCCGGCTGAAGCCCGCCGAGAAGTCCCTGTGGGGCTACGGCGGCGTCGTCCAGGCGCCCGACGGCACGATCTGGCAGCTGGTGACCTCGTCGAAGAAGAACACCGGCCCGGCCACCCGGACCGTCGACGAGATCGTGCTGCTGCTCGGCGTCGAGGACGTGAAGGCGACCAAGCAGTTCTACGTCGAGCGCGGACTCACCGTCGGCAAGAGCTTCGGCGGCCGGTACGTCGAGTTCGCCGGCGAGCCCGGCAGCATCAAGCTGTCGCTGTACAAGCGCAAGGCGCTGGCGAAGGTCGCGGGCGTGCCCGCCGAGGGCAGCGGCTCCCACCGCGTCGTCCTGGAGAGCCCGGTCGGCCCCTTCACCGACCCGGACGGCTTCGTCTGCGAAGCTCCGGAGCGCAAGCCCGACGAGGACGAGTGAGACGCGCCCCCAGCGCCCTGACGGCGTCTCACTCCCGTCTCACTTCACCCCCGCCGTCCGCAACACCGTCAGCGCCAACGTCCGCGCCGCCTCCACCACCTCCCGCACGCTCACCCGCTCCCGCTCGCTGTGGGCCACCGCGATGTCACCCGGCCCGTACTGGAGGGCCGGTATCCCCGCGCCGGTGTAGTGCCGCAGGTCGCTGCCGTACGTCGCCCCGCGCCGCCGGGGCACGCCCCCGCCCGTCGCGTCGGCGTGCGCGGTGCCGACCGTGTCCGCCAGCGGGTGCCCCTCGGGCAGCCTGCCGCTCGCGAACTGCCCGCCCGGCCAGGTCACCGTCGCCGGGTGGTCGCGCAGCCAGGGGTCGGCCGCACACGCCTCGGCCACGCACCGCTCCAGCGCGGCGCGCGCGTCCGCCGGGTCCTCGCCGAGCCGTACGCCGAACCTGCCCTCGGCGACCAGCAGATCCGGCACGCTGCTGGCCCAGTCCCCGGCCCGCAAGGTGCCCACCGACAGGCCGTACGGGACCGGGTACTCGGCGAGCAGCGGGTCCGGGTCCCGGTTCCGCTCCTCCTCCAGGGCGGCCAGCGCCCGGTGCAGCGGCAGATAGGCGTCCACGGCGCTCACGCCCTTGTCCCGCGTGCTGCCGTGCGCGGCCTTCCCGGGCACGGACAGGCGGAACGTCAGCGCGCCCGCGTTGGCGGTGATCAGCGTGCCGGCGGTGGGTTCGGCGATGACGCAGGCGTCGCCGGTGTGACCGCGCCGCAGCGTGCCGAACGCGCCGAGACCGCCGTCCTCCTCGCCGACGACGAAGTGCACGGCGACCCGGCCGCGCAGCCGTATCCCGGCCGCCCGTATCGCGGTGAGCGCGGCGAGGTGCGCCGCCAGACCGGCCTTCATGTCGCACGCCCCGCGCCCGTGCACCAGGTCCCCCGCCACCCGCGGCACGAACGGGTCCCCGTCCCACGCGGCCAGGTCCCCCGGCGGTACGACGTCGACGTGGCCCTGGAGGATCAGCGTCGGCCCGTCGCCCCCGTCGGGGGTCGTCCCGACCAGACCCCAGGCCTCCTCGCGCGGCGCCTCCGTGCCGGGAAAGTCCGGCTCGGCGCGCAGCGCGGGCAGGTCCATCGACCACAGGTCGACGTCCAGCCCGAGCCACTCCAGCCGCCCGGCGAGCTGATGCTGCAACTCGGACTCGGCGGCGCTGCCCGTGACGCTCGGCACGGAGATCAGCTCCATCAGTGTCCGCGCCGTGCCCGCCTCGTCGACCGCCGCCAGCGCCGCGCCCTCCTCGTCGGTCAGCATGCCGTCCCTCCCCTCGCCCAGGGGACGACCCGGCACCGCCCCCCCATGCATACCTGCGCAGACGGCACCCTCCCTACGCCTACGCCTATGCCTCCGCCTCTCCCCGTCCCTCCGTCGCCCCCGCCACCGTGAACCCCGTGACCGTGCCGCCGCCCTCGCGGTGGAAGGCGTAGGGGGCGCCGCCGTGGGCGAGGGCGACCTCGCGGACGATGGAGAGGCCGAGGCCCGAACCGGGGAGGGAGCGGGCGTCGGCGGCGCGGTAGAAGCGGTCGAAGACGCGGGTCAGGTCGTCGTCGGCGATGCCCGGGCCCCGGTCGCGGACCTCCACCCGTACCGTGCCCGGACGGGCCGGACCCGCCACGTGGATCTCCACGGGCGCGCGGCCCTCCCGGTCGAACTTGACCGCGTTCTCCACCAGGTTGGACAGCGCCCGGGTGAGCATCCCCGGCCGGCCGTGGGTCGTGGTGTCCCCGGCGGCGTGGACGACGATCTCGCGTCCCGTGCGCCGCCGGGCGAGCCCCGCCACGTCCTCGGCGACGTCCGCGAGGTCGATCCGCTGCGGCGGCTCCGTGTCGGACTGCCCGGCCGCCAGGTCGACCAGCTCGTTCACCAGGTCGGTCAGCTCACGGGCCTCCTGGGCGAGGTCGGCGACCAGCTCCTCGCGGCTGTCGGGCGGGAGTTCGTCGATGCGGCGCAGCAGCGAGATGTTGGTGCGCAGCGAGGTGAGCGGGGTGCGCAGCTCGTGCCCCGCGTCCTGCACCAGCCGGCGCTGGTCCTCCTCGGACTGGGCGAGCCGGCCCAGCATCCGGTCGAAGGCGCGGCCGAGCCGCCCCACCTCGTCGTAGCCGGCGACCGGCACCGGGATGCCGAGCCGGCGGGTGCGGGCGACGGCCTCGGCGGTGTTGGTGAGCACCACCAGACGGCGGGTGATACGCCGGGCCAGCCACCAGCCGAACAGCCCGGCCCCGACCACCACGGCCGCCATGAACACCAGCGTGCGCCGCTGGAGCGCCCGCAGCAGGTCCTCGGTGTCGCTGAACTCCTGCGCGACCTGCACCGCGCCCCTGCCGCCGCCCAGGGAGACGGTCGCCACCCGGTAGACGTCGTCGCCGACGTCGACGCCCGCGTGCACGACCACGCGCCCCGCCGTGGCGGCGCCCGCGACCCGGCGGTCGACGTCCACCACGGGCAGCCCCGGGTTGCCCGGGTCGACGATCCCGCCGTCCGGCCCGAGCACCTGCACGTCCGTACGGGCCGGACGCACCAGGTCGTGGCCGGGCGCGGCGGAGGAGAAGTCGTGCGGCGACATCCGGTTGTCCCGGACCTCGTCCCGCAGGTCGCGCACCACCTCGTCGAAGACGGACTGCTGGTCCACCCGCACCAGCCGCGCCGCCGCGTTGTACGACAGGAAGCCGATCAGCAGCGTCACGGTGGCGGTCACCGCCGCGAACGCCACCGCGAAGGTCGTGCCCAGCGACAGCAGCCGCATCCGGCGGCGCGGCGCCGACGGCCCGTGCGCACCGCCGCCGACGGCCACTCAGCCCTCCCGCAGGACGTAGCCCACCCCGCGCACCGTGTGGATGAGCTGCGGGGCGCCGGGCTCGTCGAGCTTGCGGCGCAGATAGCCGACGTAGACGGCGAGGTTCTTGGAGCCGGGGCCGAAGTCGTAGCCCCAGATGCGGTCGTAGATGGTGGAGTGTTCGAGGACCACGCCGGCGTTGCGGATGAGCAGTTCGAGCAGCTCGAACTCGGTGCGGGTCAGCTCCAGTTCGCGGTCGCCGCGCCAGGCCCGGCGGGCCTGCGGGTCCATGCGCAGCCCGGCCGCCTCCAGGAAACGCCCGGATGCCTCCGGGTGACGCCCGGACGGCACAGGCGCACCGGCGGCCTCGGCGGGCTCGGGCTCCGAGGGCGCGGGGGCCGCGCGGCGCAGGAGGGCGCGCAGCCGGGCGAAGACCTCCTCGACGTCGAACGGCTTGACGACGTAGTCGTCGGCGCCCGCGTCGAGCCCGGCGATCCGGTCGGCGGTCTCCACCAGCGCGGTCAGGATCAGCACGGGCGTGCGGTCGCCCTCGGCGCGCAGCACCCGGCACACCTGGAGTCCGTCGATGCCGGGCATCATCACGTCGAGCACCAGCACGTCGGGACGGCTGCGGTGGGCCTGCGCGAGGGCCTCCACGCCGTCGGCGACGGCCGTGACGCGGTAGCCCTCCAGGGTCAGGGCGCGCTCCAGCGCGTTGCGGATGGCGCGGTCGTCTTCGGCGAGCAGAACGGTGTGCGGCACCCGCCCAGTGTGCCAACCCGCCGGGCCCGCACGCCCCCGCCCGCCGTCAGGGCCTCCGCTTCTTACCGCCGTCTCACCCGCCAGGGCGCAGGGCGGCGAGCCGCTCCGCGAAGGGGGTCACGTCCTGGAAGGAGTCCTTCTCCGGGATCTGCCGGGGCACGGCGCCCGTCGCCGGCGGCGTGACCCCGGTCAGCGCGACCAGTTCCGCCGCCGCCCGCCCGATGCGGGCGTTCAGCCCCTCCGCGCCCCAGTCCTCCGAGGCGGCGTAGACGCCCGTGGGGACGACGACGGCGCGGAGGTACGAGAACAGCGGCCGCAGCGCGTGGTCCAGGACCAGCGAGTGCCGGGCCGTACCGCCCGTCGCCGCGATCAGCACCGGCGTGCCCGTCAGGGCCTCCGGGTCGCTGACGCTCAGCGCGTCGAAGAACGACTTGAACAGCCCGCTGTACGACGCCGAGAACACCGGCGTGACCACGATCAGCCCGTCCGCCCCGCTCACCGCGTCGAACGCCTCCGACAGCGCCGGCCCGGGGAACCCGTTGGTGAAGGTGTGCGCGATCTCCACCGCGAGGTCCCGCAGCTCGACCACCCGCACGTCGGCAGGGTCCGCACCGGCCGCGGCCACGGCGGCCGAGGCGAGCCGGTCGCCCAGCAGCCGCGTGGACGACGGCACGCTCAGGCCGGCCGACACGACGACGATCCTCATGCCCGCGCCCCTTCCTGCTCGGCGGCGGAGGCCCCCTTCGCCGCGCCCTTCGCCGCTTCCTTCCGCGCGGCGCCCAGCAGCGAGGCGTGCGTGGGCGCCTCCGGCACGCCGGCCGGACGGTTCTTCGCGAACTCCGCGCGCAGCACCGGCACGACCTCCTCGCCGAGCAGGTCGAGCTGCTCCAGCACCGTCTTCAGCGGCAGCCCCGCGTGGTCCATCAGGAACAGCTGACGCTGGTAGTCGCCGGCGTAGTCGCGGAAGGACAGCGTCTTCTCGATGACCTGCTGCGGCGAGCCCACGGTCAGCGGGGTCTGCGCGGTGAACTCCTCCAGGGAGGGCCCGTGCCCGTAGACCGGCGCGACGTCGAAGTACGGGCGGAACTCGCGCACCGCGTCCTGCGAGTTCTTCCGCATGAACACCTGCCCGCCGAGCCCGACGATCGCCTGCTCGGGGGTGCCGTGCCCGTAGTGGGCGTACCGGCTGCGGTACAGCTCGACCATCCGCCTGGTGTGCTCGGCCGGCCAGAAGATGTTGTTGTGGAAGAAGCCGTCGCCGTAGTACGCGGCCTGCTCGGCGATCTCCGGCGAGCGGATGGAGCCGTGCCAGACGAACGGCGGCACGCCGTCCAGCGGGCGGGGCGTGGAGGTGAAGCCCTGGAGCGGGGTGCGGAAGCGTCCCTCCCAGTCGACGACGTCCTCGCGCCACAGCCGGTGCAGCAGGGCGTAGTTCTCGACGGCGAGGTTGATGCCCTGCCGGATGTCCTGGCCGAACCACGGGTAGACCGGGCCGGTGTTGCCGCGGCCCATCATCAGGTCCACCCGGCCGTCGGCCAGATGCTGGAGCATCGCGTAGTCCTCGGCGATCTTCACCGGGTCGTTGGTGGTGATCAGCGTGGTGGAGGTGGACAGCAGCAGCCGCTCGGTGCGGGCCGCTATGTAGCCGAGCATGGTGGTCGGCGAGGACGGCACGAACGGCGGGTTGTGGTGCTCGCCGGTCGCGAAGACGTCCAGGCCCACCTCCTCGGCCTTCAGCGCGATGGCGACCATGGCCTTGATCCGCTCGCGCTCGGTCGGCGCGCGCCCTGTCGTCGGGTCGGGGGTGACGTCCCCGACGCTGAAGATCCCGAACTGCATGGCCGCTCACCCTCCAGGTTGTTGACGGTTCAACTATACCCCTGGAACGACACCCCGCCCCGCACTATTCCGCCTGCCCGGACACGCCCTCCCGATCCCCCGCGCCCTGCCGGCTCCCCGCCCCCACCGGAGCCGGCTCGCCCGCCCGCAGCCGGGCCGCCTGCTCCGCGCCGTACTCCGTGGTGCGCCGCATGTGCTCGATGAACAGCGCCAGCTCACGGTCGTCCAGATCGGCGAAGAGCGCGAACCAGCCGCCCCCGACCCGCTCCCACACCCGCGCCACCTCCGCGGTCCGCTCCCGCACCGGCGCGACCAGCACCACCCGCCGGTCGCCCGCGTCCCGCTCCCGGACCACGTACCCGGCCCGCTCCAGCCGGTCCACCAGCCGCGTCGCCGACCCGGTGGTCAGCCCCGTCAGCTCCGCGATCCGCCCGGTCGTCACCGGGCCGGGCTCCAGGGTCAGCAGGTTCAGGCACTGGAGGTCGGTCGGGTGCAGCCCCAGACGGTCGGCGAGCGCCTGGTTGAACAGCGCGTACGACGCCATGTACCGCCGGGCCACCACCGCCAGCTCGGCCATCAGCCGCGACCGCGTCTCCCCCGGCGGCCCCGCTGTCGACTCCCCCGGCCCCGTCGTCGTCGCGTCCCCGGCCCGTCCGTCCGCTGTGTCCGTCACGGGACCATGTATCCCGCGCACCGCACCGGCGCAGGCGCCCTCCAACAGGTGACACAGGTGACACCGGCGGCCCGTGCCAAGCTGCGGACATGCTGATCCTCCGCTCCGCCGCCCTGTTCGTCCTCGCCGCGATCCTGGAGATCGGCGGCGCCTGGCTGGTCTGGCAGGGCGTCCGCGAACACCGCGGCTGGATGTGGGCGGCCGGCGGCGTCCTCGCCCTCGGCGCGTACGGCTTCGTGGCCACCTTCCAGCCCGACGCCCACTTCGGCCGGGTGCTGGCCGCGTACGGCGGCATCTTCGTCGCCGGGTCGATCCTGTGGGGCGTGGTCGCCGACGGCTACCGCCCGGACCGCTGGGACATCACCGGCGCGCTGGTCTGCCTGGCCGGCATGGCGGTCATCATGTGGGCCCCGCGGGGCGGCTGAGGCGAGCCCCCGAGGGGCCGCCCGCCCCCTCCCCGCCCCCGCTTATGCTGGCCGGGCGCGGCCGTACCGCACGCGCCGACCGTCCGCCCCGAGGAGCAGCCCATGGCCACCGCCGTACCGCCCGCCGCGTCCCGTATCGCCGTCGTCACCGGGGCGAGCAGCGGGATCGGCGCCGCCACGGCACGCAGGCTCGCCGAGGCCGGCTACCGCGTCGTCCTCACCGCTCGCCGCAAGGACCGCATCGAGGCGCTCGCCGAGGAGCTGACCGCGGCCGGGCACTCGGCGACGGCGTACCCCCTCGACGTCACCGACCGCGCCGCCGTCGACGAGTTCGCCACCGCCTTCCGCACCGTCGGCGTGCTGGTCAACAACGCGGGCGGCGCGCTCGGCGCGGACCCGGTCGCCACCGGGGACCCGCAGGACTGGCGCACGATGTACGAGACCAACGTCATCGGCACCCTCAACCTCACCCAGGCCCTGCTGCCCAAGCTGGACGCGAGCGGCGACGGCACGGTCGTGGTGGTCTCCTCCACCGCCGGCCACGCCACCTACGAGGGCGGCGCCGGTTACGTCGCCGCCAAGCACGGCGCGCACGTCCTCGCCGAGACCCTGCGCCTGGAGATCGTCGGCCGCCCGGTGCGGGTGATCGAGGTCGCGCCCGGGATGGTGAAGACAGAGGAGTTCGCCCTCACCCGGTTCGGCGGCGACGCGGAGAAGGCCGCCAAGGTCTACGAGGGGGTCGCCGAGCCCCTCACGGCGGACGACGTGGCCGACACCATCGCCTGGGCGGTGACCCGGCCGCCCCACGTCAACATCGACCTGCTGGTCGTCCGCCCGCGCGCCCAGGCGTCGAACAGCAAGGTGCACCGGGAGGCACGATGACCACGGACGGAACCACGGGCGACGGCACCACGGGCGGGACGACCGACGGCGAGCGGCGCCGACTGGAGCTGGAGAAGAAGCGCGAGCGCTACGTCTGGCTCTACCTCGGCTACTTCCTCTTCGGCATCCACATCGTGGCGTTCGTGATGATTTACGCGGTCAAGCACGCCAAGTAGGGCGATCCTGTACGTGTACCGGGGCACCCGACACGGAGGAGGACGCGCCATGCGCGACGTGACCTATGCGATGAGCACCTCGCTCGACGGCTACATCACCGGGCCCGACGGCGGCATCGACTGGTCCGCGCCCGAGGAGGAGATCTTCCGCTTCTGGATCGACGAGACCCGGAGGCTCGGCGTCCACCTCCTCGGCCGGCGGCTGTACGAGACGATGCTCTACTGGGAGACCGCCGCCGGCGACCCGACGCTCAGCGAAGCGGACCGCGAGTGGATCGACGTGTGGAACCCGCTGCCCAAGGTGGTCTTCTCCCGCACGCTGACAGAGGTGCGGGGCAACGCCCGCCTGGCCACCGGGACCGTCGCCGAGGAGATCGAGCGGCTGCGGGCGGAGCCGGGCGAGGGCGACATCGCGATCGGCGGCGCGACCCTGGCCGCCGAGGCGGCCGCGGCGGGCCTGATCGACGAGTACCGCACGATCGTCCGCCCGGTCCTCGTCGGCGGAGGCACCCGCTTCTTCCCTCACGACGAACGCCGCGTCGACCTCGACCTCGTCGAGACCCGCACGCTGGCATCGACAGCGGTGTACCTCCGCCACCGCGTGCGGAGGTGACCCCGCACGCGGCAGCGGCGCTCAGCCCTTCACGCAGACGACCTGCTTCAGCTTCGCCACGACCTCCACGAGGTCCCGCTGCTGGTCGATGACCTGCTCGATCGGCTTGTACGCGGCCGGGATCTCGTCGACCACGCCGGAGTCCTTGCGGCACTCCACACCCCGCGTCTGCTCCTCCAGGTCCCTCGCCGTGAACCGCCGCTTCGCCGCGTTGCGGCTCATGCGCCGGCCCGCGCCGTGCGACGCGGAGTTGAAGGCCGCCGTGTTCCCGAGGCCCTTCACGATGTACGAGCCGGTGCCCATCGAGCCCGGGATGATCCCGTACTCGCCGGAGCCCGCCCGGATCGCGCCCTTGCGGGTGACGAGCAGGTCCATGCCGTCGTAGCGCTCCTCGGCCACGTAGTTGTGGTGCGCGCTGATCTCCGGCTCGAAGGTCGGCTTCGCCTTCTTGAACTCCTTGCGGACCACGTCCTTCAGGAGCGCCATCATGATCGAGCGGTTGTACTTGGCGTACTCCTGCGCCCAGAACAGGTCGTTGCGGTACGCCGCCATCTGCGGGGTGTCCGCGACGAAGACGGCGAGGTCCCGGTCGACCAGGTTCTGGTTGTGCGGGAGGCGCTGGGCCACGCCGATGTGGTGCTCGGCGAGCTCCTTGCCGATGTTGCGGGAACCGGAGTGCAGCATCAGCCAGACGGACCCCTCCGTATCCGTACAAACTTCAACGAAGTGATTCCCCGACCCGAGCGTCCCCATCTGCTTCGCCGCCCGCTCCTCGCGCCACTTCACCGCGTCCGCGACCCCGCCGAAGCGGGTCCAGAAGTCGTCCCAGCCGGACGTCGCGAAGCCGTGCAGGCGGCCGGGGTCGACCGGGTCGTCGTGCATGCCGCGGCCCACCGGGATGGCCTGCTCGATGCGCGAGCGCAGCCGGGACAGGTCGCCGGGCAGGTCGTTCGCCGTCAGGGAGGTCTTCACCGCGGACATGCCGCAGCCGATGTCGACGCCCACCGCCGCCGGGCACACCGCGCCCCGCATCGCGATGACCGAGCCGACCGTGGCGCCCTTGCCGTAGTGCACGTCCGGCATCACGGCCAGGCCCTTGATCCAGGGGAGGGTGGCGACGTTGCGCAGCTGCTGGAGCGCGCCCTCCTCGACCGTCGCCGGGTCCGTCCACATACGGATCGGCACCTTCGCGCCCGGCAGTTCCACGTACGACACGGTGTCCTCATTCCCCCGGAAAACGTACAGAAGTCTCATAACGCAAAACCGGCGCCAAGGTCGGTGAAAAGGGATGACGGACCGGCGTCCGCGGCAGTGCGTGCGATACACATTGTCTGCGAACGGCTCCCCCCTGCGGCAAGCGAATAACCAGCGGGGACACTGGAAGGACCCGGCGGGCAGCGGCCCGCACCCACCGTCGAGAGGACCTGGACCGTGCAGCGGAAGGCGTACGGACCCGGCGTCGCCGCGCTCCTCGCGGCCGTACTGGCCGGCTGCACCGGCAGCCCGGACAGCGGCGGTCAGGCGGACGACTCCAACCCGGGCAGCGCCGGCGCGGCGACCCAGGCGGCCCAGCCGGGCCGGTACGCGACCCTTCCCGAGCCGTGCGGCGCCGTCGACGGCCGGACGCTGGAGGAACTCCTGCCGGGGCTCGCGGAGTTGACGGACGAGCAGCAGC
This sequence comes from Streptomyces lusitanus, assembly GCF_042647945.1. Classification (NCBI taxonomy): domain Bacteria; kingdom Bacillati; phylum Actinomycetota; class Actinomycetes; order Kitasatosporales; family Streptomycetaceae; genus Streptomyces; species Streptomyces lusitanus. The sequence goes on along the minus strand of NZ_JBHRWL010000027.1, from coordinate 49,354 downwards.
GGGAGAAGGCGTACGCGGGCGAGGCCACGCTCACCTACGACACCGACCGCAAGGTGGGCTGCCGGTGGAAGGTGGAGTCGCTCGCGGCGACCGACCGGCTGCTGGTGGACTTCGAGCGGGTCGTCTCGTACGACAACGCGGTCAGTGACGACGCCCAGGCCGAGGAGCTGTTCGCCCGGAAGCAGGACGCGGCGCAGCTGCCCGAGCCGACGGTGACGGGCTCCGGTTCGCCGTCCCCGTCCGGTGCCGGCGGGACGACCGCCCCGGCGGATCCCAGCGGGTCGGCGACGGCGTCCGGTTCGCCCTCGTCGTCCGCGTCGCCGTCCGTCTCGCCGTCCGATCTCCAGCCGCGGGTGCTGGAGGATCTGGGCGACGAGGCGTTCCTCGACGACGCGCTCGACCGGTCCGGGTCGACCGCCCAGGAGCGCACCGTCACTGTGGCGTTCCGCACGTCCAACGTCATTGTGACCGTCGAGTACGCGGAGCAGCCGGTGACCGTCGGAGCGGTGCCGGACAGCAAGGAAATGCAGGACAGGGCCCGGAAACTGGCCGCCGAGCTGTCCGAGTCGCTGGGCGGCTGACCGTCGTTCACGGCGCCTCCACGCTTTCCGCGAAGCCCGCGAGTTACGGCCGTACGGGTGACGGGGCGCGTACCGTGACCCCTCGGACACCGTTCCGACCGCAGGGAACACGAGCGTCATGAGTGAAGGAACCATGCAGCGACGAGCACAGCGAGAGCAGCCCGAGCGAGCCAAGCGCCTGACCCGCGTCCTTGTCTGCGCGGCAGCCGTCCCCGTGATGCTGGTCGCCGCCGGCTGCTCCTCGGACTCCGGCTCCGACGACGGAGGGGACAAGGCGGCGAGCGCGTCCGCGTCGGCGAGCCCGTCGCCGACCGTGCAGGCGGCGGCGTACCGGACGCTGCCGGAGGCGTGCGGGGTGCTGACGAAGAAGACCCTCAAGGAGCTGGCGCCGAAGGCGAAGTCCGGCAAGGAGGGCAGCTCGGACGACGTGGCCTCGCGGGCCAGTTGTTCCTGGAGCAGCCTGGACAACAACGGCGTGAAGGGCTCGCAGTTCCGCTGGCTGAACGTGTCGTTGCTGCGCTTCGAGTCGGACACCACGCGCGGCCCGGGCGACAAGCTGGCCAAGGAGTACTACGACAAGCAGGTGGGCGAGGTCCGGGCGACGCCGGGCGCGAGGAGCCTGCGTGCGGAGGCGCTGGCCGGCACCGGCGACGAGGCGACGGCGGTGCGCTACGACCTGAAGAAGAAGGAAGGCACCTTCAAGCAGCAGACGGTCGTGGCGCGCGTGGAGAACGTGGTCGTCACGCTCGACTACAACGGCGCGGGTCTGGCGGGCGACAAGACGCCGGACGCCGACGCGCTGATGGTGGACGCGAAGAAGGCCGCCAAGGAGGCCGTGCTGTCCGTGACGAAGGCCAACGGCCCTGGTGCGGCGGCCGGTTCGCCGTCCTCCGCGCCGTCCTCCGCGGCGTCGGGCAAGGCGTCCGGCAGGCCGTCGGTGACGCCGTCCGACGCGGCGTCGGCGTCCGCCTCCGGCAAGAGCTGAACCCGCTGTACCAGAACCGGCCACCCGTCCTCCGCACACATGTGCCACTCTGTTGCGCGCAACAACACGCACTGGGAGGGGAGTACGGGTGGCCGCGCCACTTCAGCTGACACGGATGCACCGGATTCTCATCGGCGTGGTCGTCACCGGTGCCGTCGTCATCGCCGGGATCGGCTTCGCCGGGTCCTATGCGGCGGTCCGTGAGCTGGCCCTGAAGAAGGGCTTCGGCGACTTCAGTTACGTCTTTCCGATCGGCATCGACGCGGGCATCTGCGTCCTGCTGGCGCTGGATCTGCTGCTGACGTGGATCCGCATCCCGTTCCCGCTGCTGCGGCAGACGGCGTGGCTGCTGACGGCGGCGACGATCGCCTTCAACGGCGCGGCGGCCTGGCCCGATCCGCTCGGTGTGGGCATGCACGGGGTGATTCCCGTGCTGTTCGTGGTCTCCGTGGAGGCCGCCCGGCACGCGATCGGCCGGATCGCCGACATCACCGCCGACAAGCACATGGAGGGCGTGCGGCTCACCCGCTGGCTGCTCTCGCCGGTCCCGACGTTCCTGCTGTGGCGCCGGATGAAGCTGTGGGAGCTGCGCTCGTACGAGCAGGTGATCAAGCTGGAGCAGGAGCGGCTGGTCTACCAGGCCCGGCTGCGCTCGCGCTTCGGCCGCGCCTGGCGCCGCAAGGCGCCGGTCGAGTCGCTGATGCCGCTGCGCCTGGCCCGGTACGGCGTTCCGCTCGCGGAGACCGCCCCGGCGGGCCTGGCGGCGGCGGGCATCGAGCCGGCGCTGCTCCCTCCGGCGCCGGAGCCGCCCGTGGCGGCGGACGGCCGCGCTGCCGGGGCGGTGGGGGCTGCCGCGCCTCCCGGCGAGCAGCGCCTGGAACTCGAGGGCTACGGGAACCCCGGTCAGGCGGAGGACGCCGCGGCCAATCCGTGGCTCCACGCCCGCGACCCGCAGTCCGTCGAGTACCAGGGCGGCTACGACCCCACGTACGACCCGGACGAGGAGTACGCCCGCTGGTACGAGGAGCAGCAGCACGCCGAGCAGTACCAGGACCAGTACCAGGAGGAGCCGCCGCTTCAGGAGCCCTCCCCGGAGGAGACCGGCAGCTTCCCCATCCCGGTGGTCCCGGGCGGCCGCACCCGCGAGCTCGGTGAGGGCGGCGGCGTGCCCGGCGTGGAGCCGGACGAGGAGGCGTACTACCAGGTGTTCCGCCAGTCGATAGACGGCAGCTACCCCACGCCCCGCGTCCTCGGGGACAACATCGAGGCGACCTACGGCACGGCACTGAGCCCGAGCACCTTGAAGGCGCTCGCGGAACGCTTCCAGGCGCGCCATACGGCAGAGATGGAAGAGGACCACATCGCGTAACGCGCGCACACGACGACAGGGGGCGCCCGGCCTGCACCGGGCGCCCCCTGTCGTCGTACCGCCGCTTACTCGCCGAGCAGATGCCTCACCCGCTCCTGCCCCACCGCGAGCAGCAGGGTGGGCAGGCGCGGGCCCGTGTCGCGGCTGACCAGGAGCTGGTAGAGGAGGGCGAAGAAGGTCCGCTGGGCGGTCTTGATCTCCGCGGGCAGCTCCTTGGGCGTGGCGTCGGGGGAGAAGCCCGCCTGGACCTTCGGCACGCCGTAGACGAGGTGGGTCAGGCCGTCCAGGGACCAGTTGCCGGCGAGGCCGTCGAGCAGCAGCCGCAGGGACTCGCGGGCCTGCTCGTCGAGGGACTTCAGCAGCTCGGTGTCGGGCTCGTCGCGGACGATGGTGCGCTGGTCGGCGGGGACGTGGGTGTTGATCCACGCCTCGGCCTTGTCGTAGCGCGGGCGGGCCTCGTCGAGGGAGGTCAGCGGGTTCGCCGGGTCGAGGTCGCTGAGGATGCGCAGCGCCTGGTCCTCGTGGCCGGCGGTGATGTCGGCGACGGAGGCGAGGGTGCGGTACGGCAGCGGGCGGGGCGTGCGCGGCAGCTCACCGCTCGCCGTGCGCACCGCGCGGGAGTGGGCGGCGACGTCGGCGGGCAGCGCGGAGCCGTCGGCGACCTTGGCCTCGAGGCGGTCCCACTCGTCGTAGAGGCGCTGGATCTCCTGGTCGAAGGCGACCTTGAAGGACTGGTTGGGGCGGCGGCGGGCGTACAGCCAGCGCAGCAGCTGCGGTTCCATGATCTTCAGGGCGTCGGCCGGGGTGGGCACGCCGCCCTTGGAGGAGGACATCTTCGCCATGCCGCTGATGCCGACGAACGCGTACATCGGGCCGATCGGCTGCTTGCCGCCGAAGATGCCGACGATCTGGCCGCCCACCTGGAACGACGAGCCGGGCGAGGAGTGGTCCACGCCGCTGGGCTCGAAGACGACGCCCTCGTAGGCCCAGCGCATCGGCCAGTCGACCTTCCAGACCAGCTTGCCGCGGTTGAACTCGTTGAGCCGGACGGTCTCCGAGAAGCCGCAGGACGTGCAGGAGTAGGTCAGCTCGGTGGAGTCGTCGTCGTAAGAGGTGACCGTGGTGAGGTCCTTCTCGCAGTTGCCGCAGTACGGCTTGTACGGGAAGTACCCGGCGGAGCCGGAGCTGCCGTCGTCCTCGGCGGCTGCGCCGGAGCCCTCGGCGGCCTCCAGCTCGGCCTCGTCGACCGGCTTCTGCTGCTGCTTCTTCGCGGGGGCCTTCTTGGTGCGGTACTGCGCGAGGATCGCGTCGATGTCCGCGCGGTGCCTCATGGCGTGCAGGATCTGCTCGCGGTAGACGCCGGAGGTGTACTGCTCCGTCTGGCTGATCCCGTCGAACTCCACGCCCAGCTCGGCCAGCGACTCGACCATGGCGGCCTTGAAGTGCTCGGCCCAGTTCGGGTGCGGGGAGCCCTTCGGGGCGGGGACGGAGGTCAGCGGCTTGCCGATGTGCTCGGCCCAGGTCTCGTCGACGCCGGGGACGCCGGCCGGCACCTTGCGGTAGCGGTCGTAGTCGTCCCAGGAGATCAGGTGCCGCACCTGGTACCCGCGGCGGCGGATCTCGTCGGCGACCAGGTGCGGGGTCATGACCTCGCGCAGGTTGCCCAGGTGGATCGGGCCGGAGGGGGACAGCCCGGACGCGACGACGACGACCGGCGCGGCAGCGCCTGAGGTTTTCGCGCCCGGGGCCCGACGCTCCGACTCCTCGATGACCTCATCCGCGAAACGGGAGACCCAGTCGGTGGTCTCGGTGCTCTGAGCCACGATCGGCACGTCCTTCTTTCTGCTCGGGCAGCCGGTACGGTCGCACGGCTGACCGTGCCATTCTCCCAGCTCCCGCGGCCACCGCGAAAACGCCTTTTCACCGGCCTCCGCGCGGCCCCGGACGCCCTCGCGGGAGGGCGTCCGCGAGGGGCGCCGCGCCCCCGCGCACGGAAAAACCGCTTTACCCCCCGTGGGATACTGACCGTGTCCATCTGACCCACGAGGAGAACGGCACCCACTCCATGGCCTCGGTCACATCGCTCACCGATCTCGTCAGCGAGCAGCTCACGTCCGCCCTCTCCGCCACCCGGCCGGAGGCGTCCGCGGACCCGCTGCTGCGACGCAGCGACCGGGCGGACTTCCAGGCCAACGGAATCCTCGCGCTGGCGAAGAAGGCCAAGGCCAACCCGCGGGACCTGGCGACCGAGGTGGTCTCCCGCATCACCACCGGTGACGTGATCAAGGACGTCGAGGTGTCAGGCCCCGGCTTCCTCAACATCACGATCGCCGACCGGGCCGTCGTGGAGAACCTGGCCGCGCGGTACGCGGACGACACGGGCCGCCTCGGCGTGCCCCTCGCCGAGAACCCGGGCGTGACGGTGATCGACTACGCCCAGCCGAACGTGGCCAAGGAGATGCACGTCGGCCACCTGCGGTCCGCGGTGATCGGCGACGCCCTGCGCGGCATGCTCGACTTCACCGGCGAGACGACGATCGGCCGGCACCACATCGGCGACTGGGGCACCCAGTTCGGCATGCTCATCCAGTACCTGCTGGAGCACCCGGGCGAGCTGGCCCCGCCCTCCGAGGTCGACGGCGAGCAGGCCATGTCGAACCTCAACCGCGTGTACAAGGCCTCGCGGGCGGTGTTCGACTCCGACGAGGCGTTCAAGGAGCGGGCGCGCAAGCGGGTCGTCGCCCTCCAGTCCGGCGACAAGGAGACCCTCGAGCTGTGGCAGCAGTTCGTGGACGAGTCGAAGGTCTACTTCTACTCGGTCTTCGACAAGCTCGACATGGAGATCCGGGACGAGGAGATCGTCGGCGAGTCCGCGTACAACGACGGCATGCCGGAGACCGCGCGGCTCCTTGAGGAGATGGGCGTCGCCGAGCGCTCCGAGGGCGCGCTGGTGGTGTTCTTCGACGACATCCGCGGCAAGGACGACCAGCCGGTGCCGCTGATCGTGCAGAAGGCCGACGGCGGCTTCGGCTACGCGGCCTCCGACCTCACCGCGATCCGCGACCGGGTCTTCGGCCTGCGGGCGACGACCCTGCTGTACGTGGTCGACGTCCGGCAGTCGCTGCACTTCAAGATGGTCTTCGAGACCGCCCGCCGGGCCGGCTGGCTGAACGACGACGTCACCGCGCACAACATGGCCTACGGCACGGTGCTGGGCGCGGACGGCAAGCCGTTCAAGACCCGTGCGGGCGAGACGGTCCGGCTGGAGGACCTGCTGGACGAGGCCGTGCAGCGGGCCGCGGAGGTCGTCCGGGAGAAGGCGAAGGACCTCACCGAGGAGGAGATCCAGGAGCGGGCCGAGCAGGTCGGCATCGGCGCCGTGAAGTACGCGGACCTGTCGACGTCGCCGAGCCGCGACTACAAGTTCGACCTGGACCAGATGGTCTCGCTCAACGGCGACACCTCGGTGTACCTCCAGTACGCGTACGCGCGGATCCAGTCGATCCTGCGGAAGGCCGGGGACGTACGGCCGGCCGCGCACCCGGAGCTGGAGCTGCACGCGGCCGAGCGGGCGCTCGGACTGCACCTGGACGCGTTCGGGGACACGGTGTTCGAGGCGGCGGCGGAGTACGCGCCGCACAAGCTGACGGCGTACCTGTACCAGCTGGCGTCGCTGTACACGGCGTTCTACGACAAGTGCCCGGTGTTGAAGGCGGATTCGCCTCAGCAGGTGGAGAACCGCCTGTTCCTCTGCGACCTCACGGCCCGCACGCTGACCAAGGGCATGGCTCTGCTGGGCATCAGGACGCCCGAGCGCCTCTGACGCCCCGACGGCCCTACGGCACGCGGCCCGTCCGCTCCCTCGGGGGGAGCGGACGGGCCGCGGTCGTGTCGGGGTCCCCCGTGACCGCCGTCGGTCAGCGGCAGTTCACCCACTTGTTGGACTTGATGTAGTGGGAGGCGCCGTCGGTCGTCTTGTACCCGCGCGGGACGATGCCGCTGGAGCCGCCGTAGTTCTTCGCCGAGTACCACTTGAAGTCGCAGGACTTGCCGTGGTTGTACCAGGACTTGAAGTTCTGGAAGACCGCGAACTTGGTCAGGTCCGCGTTGGTGCCGGCGACCTTCTGCATGCGTCCGGTGTAGTTCTGACCGGACCAGACGCAGAACCAGCCCGACGGGCAGTCGCTCGCGGCGGACGGCGCGGTCTCGGCGGCTCCGGCGGACCCTGCGGTGCCGGCCAGCAGGCCCCCGGTCATCGCGACCCCGGTGGCCAGGACGGCGAGCTTGCGGGTGATGGTCATGCTGTTCCCCCTTCGAAATGCGGGTGGCGCCGGCCCCGGTGGGCCGGCTCGTCACCGAGACTGGCGGACTCCGCCCCGCCACCGCCACGGTTTCCGCCCAAGTGACGTCACCGTGGGACGCCCCACCCTCTGACCTGCGGTTTCCCAGGGGCGTGGGACGGTCCGGCGGGACGGCGGGACGCCGTGGCCGGAACGGTGCGGGGCCGGCGCCGAAGTCCCGTGGGGGCGTCCCTCGCTGTTGCAGAATGCGAACGGGGAGAACCCGTACGCGCGATCGGGGGAAGAGATGTCGCGTTGGAAAGCACTGCCCGCGGGCCTCGATCCCAGGGCACGGCATCTGGTGGTGAGCCTGCGCCGGCTGAAGGACCACAGCGGACTGAGCATGCGTCAGCTGGCGGCGAAGACGGGGTACAGCACGTCGTCGTGGGAGCGGTACCTGGGCGGCAGGTCGCTGCCGCCGAAGGAGGCCGTCGAGGCGGTCGCGGCGGTCGCCGGGGAGAACCCGACCCGCCTGCTGGCCCTGTGGGAGGTCGCGTCGGCGGCCTGGACGGGGCCGCCGGCGGACACGGCCGCCTCCGACGGCGCCCCGGCCGAGGCGACGCCCGGACCGCCCGTCCGCCGCGGGCGCGCCAGGGGCCCGGTCGTCGCGGGCGTGGTGGCGTTCGTGCTGGTGGCCGCGTCGGCGGCGGTGCTGGTGGCGCGGGCCGTCGGGGGCGACGAGGGTCAGGCGCGGCCCCCTGCGGTGTCCACGGCCGCGCCGGCCGGTGTCGCGCCGTCACCGACGACCACGTCGTACACCTGCCGGATCGAGCGGATCGGCGGGCAGTGGTTCGCGGGGCTGAGCCGGACGCGGGACGCGATCCTGGTGAACGGGCACGCCGGGCCCCAGGTCGCCGAGGCGCAGTGCCTGTTGCGGCGGGCCGGGTTCCCGCCGGGGGACATCGACGGCATCTACGGTCCGAGGACCGAGCGGGCCGTCCAGCGGCTCCAGCAGAGGGCGGGCCTGGTCGTGGACGGCATCGTCGGTCCGCACACCTGGGGAGCCCTGCGCGGATGACGCCACCGCCGGAACGAGCCGAACTGGCCGCCGCCCTCAGGGAGGTGCGGCAGCGCACGGGCCTGAGCCTGACGGGTCTGGAGGAGCGCACCCCGTTCAGCAAGTCCTCCTGGGGCCGCTACCTCAAGGGCGACACCCTGCCGCCCCGCGACGCGGTGCGGGCGCTGTGCCGCCTGGCGGGCGAACCGGACGGGCGCTGTCTGGCGCTGTGGGAGATCGCGGAGGCGGCGGGCAGCGGACGCGCCGCCCACGCCCCGGCGGACGCGCCGTCCCGCGAGACCCCCCGGACGGAGGCGTCCGCGCCACCGCCACCCGAAGGGACGAACCGGAATCGGTCGTTGCGCGTCGCGGTGGCGGTCGCGGCCGGGGCGGCGGTGCTGGCGTCGGCCGTCACCGCGGCCGTCGTGCTGACGGACGGCGAGGCGCCGGACGGATCCGCCGGGACGGCCCGTACGGCACCGGCCTCCCCGGGGGCGGCCGTGGTCCCGCCGCCGCGCTGCCGGGGCGCGTCCTGCGCGGGCAAGGACCCCATCAACATGCTGTGCGGGGTCCACCCGGACACCCTCACCACCTACCGCACCGCGGCCGGCGCCCGCCTGGAGCTGCGCCACAGCCCCCGGTGCGGGACGAGCTGGGCCCGCATGTGGGCCACCGAGATCGGCGACCGCATCGAACTGGTCGCGCCCGGCCCGCCCCGCTCCGCCGAGGTGACGGACACCCTGGACGCGCGGGCGTACCTCTACACGCCGATGGCGGTGACGCGCCCGGGCGCGGTCGTCCGGGCCTGCTTCCACCCGTCGGCCGCCGGCACGGAACCGGAGTGCTTCGAGGCCACGGTGCGCTGAGCCCGGGACGGGGGCCGCCTCCGTCCTCACCGCAGCAGCGTCAGGCCCTCGGGTACGTCGATGCCGAACTCCTCGTCCAGGACCCGGCGTGCCTCCGCCTCGTCGGCCACCTTGCGTTCGGTGACCGTGCCGTCGTCGGTACGCGTCACGGTGACGCGGTCGCCGTCGAGGAGCAGATGCGCGTCCGGGGTGAGGCGCTGGACGTAGGGGCGCCGGGAGAAGGGGGAGCGCGGGTTGGTGGCGATGTGCCAGTTGATCATCTCGTAGTCGGACGGCTCGAACGGCTCCACGGTGAAGGCGTACTGCGCCTGCCAGCCGCCCGCCACATACGCCTGGAGCACCCACATCTCCAGCGGCCCCCGGTGCGGCGCGTGCACCAGCCGGTGCCGGCGCCCGGCGTCTTCGAACTCGGTGTCCGCCACCAGCGGCACCGGCTCCAGCAGCGAGCCGACGGCGCCGAAACCGACGTCGGCCAGGTGGGGCCGCGGGTCGCCGGGCAGGTCGGCGAGGAGGGCCATGTGCGTACGCGGACGGTCCGCGAAGCGGTCCGCGCCGACGACGACCCGCGCGGTCAGCCGGGTCACCCGCACGCCGAGCGCCTCCAGGACCGCCGCGAACAGGGTGTTGTGCTCGTAGCAGTAGCCGCCGCGCCGACGGCCGTGGACCAGCTTCGCCGTCAGGTCGGAGAGGTCGAGGGAGGGGGCCCGGCCGCCGAGGGCGTCGAGGTTCTCGAAGGGAATGGCCCTCATGTGGGCGAGCTGCACGCCGCGGAGCGTGGCCGCGTCGGGCCGCCGCCCGCCCTCCCAGCCGATGCGCTCGAAGTAGGCGTCGAGGGGGAAAGATGTCGTCGTCCGTGCGCTGTCGGGCATGGTTTCACCGTACGTGCGGCGAAGTCGCCACCGCCTCGGTCGTTGGTCCTACGACGGGAGCCCCCTCGCGCCGCGCGCCCTGCCCAGACCCGCGCCCAGCCTGCGCAGCCCCTCCGCGATCTCCTCCGGCGTCTGCGTCACGAAGCACAGACGGAGGGTGGAGCGGTCGGGTTCGCCCGCGTGGAAGGGGGCTCCGGGGACGTACGCCACGTCGTGCCGGACGACCTCGGGCAGCAGGGCCGTGGTGTCGTACGAGGACGGCAGCCGGACCCACAGGAACATGCCGCCCTCGGGACGGGACCAGACCGAGCCGGCGGGGAGCGCGTCGGGCAGGCCGGCCAGCATGGCGTCCCGGCGCTCGCCGTAGACGCCCGCCACCCGGCGGACGTGGGCGTCGAGGTCGCGGTCGGCGAGATAGCGGGCGGCGGCGCGCTGGTTGACGGTCGGGGTGTGCAGGTCGGCGGCCTGCTTGGCGACGGCGCAGGCGCGGCGCAGCGCCTCGGGGGCGCACAGCCAGCCCAGCCGCAGCCCGGGCGCCATGATCTTGGAGAGGCTGCCCAGCAGCACGGTGCGGTCCTCCGCGCCCGGGTGGGCGGCGATCCACGGCACCCGTTCGCCCTCGTACCGCAGTTCGCCGTACGGGTCGTCCTCGACGATCCACAGTCCGCGCCGCGCGGCGACCTCGGCGACGGCGGCCCGGCGGGGGGCGGGGAGGGTGCGGCCGGTGGGGTTCTGGAAGGTGGGGACGGTGTAGAGCAGCTTGGGCCGCTCCCGGACCACCAGCTCCTCCAACGCGTCGGGGTACAGGCCGTGTTCGTCGCCGGGGACCGCCACGATCCGCGCCCCGGCGAGGCCGAAGGACTGAAGTGCCGCGAGATAACAGGGGTCTTCGACCAGCACCGTGTCGCCGGGTTCGAGCAGGGCGGTGGCGAGGAGGGACAGCGCCTGCTGGGAGCCGGTGGTGACGAGCAGGTCGTCCGGCGCGGTCACCAGGCCGCGGGCCGTGGCGCGTTCGGCGAGCGCGGCCCGCAGCGCGGGTTCGCCCTCGGTCGTGGAGTACTGGAGCGCCCGCGCGGGCGTCTCGGCGAACACCGCGCGGTACGCCTCAGCTATGCCGTCGGCGTCGAACAGCCCCGGCGCGGGCAGGCCGCCCGCGAAGTTGATCACCTCGGGGCGGGCGGTGACCGCCAGGATGTCCCGCACGGGCGAGCCGCCGACCGCCGCGACCCGTGCGGCGAGCCGTGGGGTGGGAGCAGGGGCGGTGGGCGGCTCGGTGACGGTCATGGCACGGGCTCCTGGGGCTGGGTGACGGTGACGGCGCGTGCCCGCAGCCTAGGCAAACGCGTGCTATTTACACGCGCCTTTCCGCGATCCGGACATCCCGCGCATCGCGTGCCCGGGTCGTCACCTGCTCGGGTCGCCCCCCGGCTCGTCGCCTACTCGAGCTTGGTCGTCCCCTCCGGCACCCAGCCGTCGCCGCCGATCGGGAACTCGTACGCCGGACGGCCCTTGTTGCCGCTGGTGCGGAAGGGGCGGCCTTCGTCGTCGACGGTGAGCGTGCCGCTGCGGTCGCCGCTGGACCACTCCAGCTCCAGGTACCAGTCGACGTCGTACGCGGAGACGGAAGCGGTGACGTAGTACACCTCCGGGTCGGACTCGCTGACCTTGAACGGGAAGTCCTGGTTGCCCGGTTCGGGGGTGAGGGCCGGCCGCGCCGAGTCCAGGGAGACGCTGAACGCCCGTGTCGGGACGCCGCCTCCGCAGCCCACGCCGGGGTAGGCCATGGCGAAGTCGTTCCAGGCGAGCGGCGCCCGCTTGCCCGCGACGCGCACGGTGAGGCCGTCGATCACCACCGTCTCGGGGCCGGTGCCCTGCACGGTGAGCCGCAGGTACTGCTGCCCCGAGGACACCGCGCCGTTCGCCGCCACCCAGCTCGCGGCGCCCTCCTCGACCGGCGGCGGCTTCATCTCGCTCGCCGGCTTGTCCACCAGGTACCGCTGCGAGCAGGGGCTCTCCCACGCGTACGGGTCCGCCTGCACGGTGACCGGCACCCCGCTCTTCTCCGCCCCTTCGTCCGGCGCGTCGGCGGGCGCGGAGCCGGCGGGCGTCCTGGCCGGGTCCTTCTCCTTGCCCGAGGGGGACGCGGAGGCGGTGGAGCGGGAGGGCGAGGGTGCGGACGACGTCGGGGCGGTCCCCTCGGCGGTCACCCCGGCCGCGCCGACCGGGCGGTTCCGTCCGCCGTCCCCGTCACCGTGCGAGCCACCGCCGCCCGGCAGCCCGACGGCGAACGTGATCCCGGCGGCCACGACGGCGACCGCCGTGCCGGCGAGGACGGCGGTACGGGTGCGGCGGCGGGTGGAGGCGGGGGCCCGCCCGGCGGGAACGCCGGCGTCCGTGAGGCCGGTCTCCGGCGCCTCGTCCCCTTCTCCGACAGGGCTTTCTCCAACAGGGCTGGTATTCGTTGGGCCAACCGGGGGCGCGGGGGGCGCCTCCGGCGGGGGTGTGTCGGCGGGAGCCGCGACGCCGGGTTCCGTGCCCGGGCCGTCCTCCGCCGAAGGCGCCTCGGCGACAGGGGCCCCCGAAGCAGCCGTAGGCCCAGTAGCCCCCGAAACCCCCGTGGCCCCCTTCCGCCCCCGCACCGCGTCCGCGAGCACCCACCGGCGGTGCAGCTCGACGAGTTCCTCGGGGCGCGCCTTGCACAGCCGGGCCAGCCGCTCGACCGGGGCGTAGTCGGCCGGCACCGCGTCCCCGTTGCAGTACCGGTGCAGGGTCGACGTACTCATGTGGAGCCGCTTGGCGAGCACCCCGTAGCTGAGCCCCGACCGGTCCTTCAACTCCCGCAGCAGCGCGGCGAATTCCGCTGCGGCCGTCTGTTCCGACACCGTTCCTCCACTCCCCCGTGTCCCGTTCCACCGTTCCAGGGGACGGCCGTTCCCCCAGGTCAGCGCGGTATGAGCGTTCCAGCGTCCCGGATCGCCCGTCGACGGTGGCGGCCGGGACGGATCACACCGCACGCTCTGGTCATCCAAGCACGCCGCTCCCGCCGACCGGTCGAGCGGCTGCGCCAAGTCCCTTCACATGACAAGGAATCCGCCATGCGCACCTCTCGCCTCCAGCTCCTCGCCGCCGCCGGTGTCGCCGTCGCCTCGCTCGCCCTGACCGCCTGCCAGGACGGCACCGGCACCCGTGACGAGGGCGCGTCCGCCTCGCAGCCCGTCGCGTCGGCGCCCTCGGACGCCTCCTCGCAGGCGCCGAAGGAGTCCGCCTCGGGCAGCGGCGGGAACGACTCCTCCGCGAACGGGTCGAGCGGGGACGCGGCCGGCACCGGCGACAGCGGCGGCAAGGGCTCTTCGGCCGGTAAGGGCTCCTCGGCCGGCAAGGGCTCCGCTTCGGGCGGGTCCGACGACGCCCCTGCGTCCTTCAACCCCTGCAACGGCTCGAACACGTCCGTCACCGCCGAGCCGGTCTCCCGCCCGGTGAACCACATGCTGATCACGGTCGAGAACACCGGTTCGCAGAACTGCGACCTGACCTACTACCCGGTGCTGCGGTTCGACGAGATGCAGTGGGTGCCGCAGCCGATCGAGGACTCCAAGCCGCAGGCCGTGGTCACCCTGGCGCCGGGTGAGTCGGCGTACGCGGGGGTCGTGCTGTCGGCCGCCGACGGCAGCGGCTCGGGCGGCGCCACCGGCAAGAAGCTCACCGTCGGCTTCCAGGGCCGCACGCCGAACAGCGACGGCGGCCCCGCCGCGATCCCGTCCCTGCCGGCCAAGGGCGTCTACTACGACAGCAGCCTGACGGTGACGTACTGGCAGTCCTCGATGGACGACGCGCTCGCCCACTGAGCGGCGGCCGGCGCCGAAAACCGCGTGCGGCGCCGGCCCGGGTACGGCCACGATGGGCGGGTTCACCTGCGACAGCAGGGCCGAACCCGCCCACGAGCAGGTGAGGAGACGCGCCGTGCGGTCCAGGGACCAGCTCCGCAGCCTGCTCAGGGACCACGACGACCCGCGCCACCTCGACGTCCCCCGCGACTACGACCCCTGGGCCACGGTGGGGCGCTTCACCCGTCTCACCGAGGCCTTCGAAGGGCGCTTCGGGCCTTCCTGCCGTACGGGCCTGTACCAGGACGCGAGTGTCCACGGCGTCGTCCGGGTCCCCGCGGCGGCGACGGGCCTCGGCCGGCCGCTGTGGGCCGAACTGAGCAACTTCGGCGGCTTCGTCACCGCGGGCACCGGGGACGCCTGGGACACACCCGGTGCGGCCGAGGGCCTGCCGGCGGAGTGCGTCGCGTGGCTCGACGCGGCCTGCGCGGCGGCGGGGTGCGTGTTCGTCCCGCTCGACCTGCTGCTGGAGCCGTACGACGGCCCCTCCCCGACCTGGGCGGACGAGGACGCCGCTCTCGTTCGGGCCCTCGAGGCGGCCGACGAGCCGGTCGCCGACGAGAACGACGAGAACGACGAGAACGACAAGAGCGACGAGAACGACAAGGACGACAAGGAAGAGGCCCGGCCGGTCTGGGCCGACCGGTACTTCCAGTGGGTCTGAATGCGAACGGACCCGTGGGTCAGCGCAGGGCGCGGGCCACCTCGGTGGCCCAGTATGTGAGGACGCTGCGCGCGCCGGCCCGGCGGATGCCGGTGAGGGACTCGACGATCGCCTTCTCGCGGTCGATCCAGCCCTTCTCGGCGGCGGCCTCGATCATCGCGTACTCGCCGGAGATCTGGTACGCCACGACCGGCACGTCCACCGCGTCCGCGACCTTGGCGAGGACGTCGAGGTAGGGTCCGGCCGGCTTGACCATGACCAGGTCCGCGCCCTCCTCCAGGTCGAGCGCCAGCTCGCGCATCGACTCGCGGAGGTTGGCCGGGTCCTGCTGGTAGGTGCGGCGGTCGCCCTGGAGCGAGGAGCCGACGGCCTCCCGGAAGGGCCCGTAGAAGGCGGAGGCGTACTTCGCGGTGTACGCGAGGATCGCGACGTCCTCCCGGCCGATCTGGTCGAGGGCGTCGCGGATGACGCCGATCTGCCCGTCCATCATCCCGCTCGGGCCGACCACATGGGCGCCCGCGTCGGCCTGGACCTGCGCCATCTCGGCATACCGCTCGAGGGTGGCGTCGTTGTCGACGCGGCCCTGCTCGTCGAGGACGCCGCAGTGGCCGTGGTCGGTGAACTCGTCGAGGCACAGGTCCGACATGACGAGCAGCTCGTCGCCGACCTCCGCGCGGACGTCCCGCAGGGCGACCTGGAGGATGCCGTCCGGGTCGGTGCCCGCGGTGCCCGCTCCGTCCTTCTTGGACTCCTCCGGCACGCCGAACAGCATGATCCCGGAGACGCCGGCCTCGGCGGCCTCGACGGCGGCCTTCTTGAGGCTGTCGCGGGTGTGCTGCACGACCCCCGGCATCGACGAGATCGGCACCGGCTCCGCGACGCCCTCGCGCACGAAGGCCGGGAGGATGAAGTCCGCGGGGTGCAGCCGGGTCTCGGCGACCATGCGCCGCATCACCGGGGAGGTACGCAGACGCCGCGGGCGCGTGCCGGGGAAGGATCCGTACGTCGTCATGCCACCTACGCTACGCCCGCCCCGCCCGTGCCTTTGCCGACGCCCAGTCGGCGCGGACGGGGGCCGGAGGGGGGCCGGGCGGGGGCCGGGCGGGGGCCGGGCGGGAGGCCGGACAGTGGCCGGACGAGGCCGCCGACGGACGGCCCACAGTGGCCGGACAGACGGCCGGACCGGGGGCCGGTCGGGCGGAGGACAGCGGCCAGACGGGGCCCACGACAGCGGCAGGGGCCGTACCGAGGACCGTACCGAGGGCCGGATCAGCGACGGACAGCAGCCGGACGGAGCCGCTGACGGGCCCTGTGGCCCGCCGTGCGGCTCCCGGGCGGCGGGACCATGCTGGAAGGGAGGGCCCGGACGGCCGGCGCCGGGACCGCACCGGACCCGGACCCTGGGACCGCACCGGACCCCGGACCCCGGGACCGCCCCAGGCCCCCGGGAACTCCCGTAAGCCCCCGGGACCCGGCCCCCGGACCCGGCCCGCCGCCGTCCCTCCGTACCGCGCGCCACGGAGGTCGCCATGGTCACCCTGCACGGAACGCCCGACCTGTTCGCCCTGTCGGAGATCCGCGGCCCGGTGCTGCGCCCCGGCGACGACGGCTACGCGCAGGAGGTCACGGGCTTCAACCTGGCCGCCCGGCGCACCCCCGACGTGGTGGTCGGGGCGACGGGCGTCGACGACGTGGTGACCGCGCTGCGCTGGGCGTCGGCCACCGGGACGCCCGTCGCCGTCCAGGCGACCGGCCACGGCGCCAACTACCCGCTCGACCACGGCCTGCTGATCAGCACCGCGCGGATGAACGCCGTACGGGTCGGCCCCTCGCGGGGCACCGCGACCGTCGCGGCCGGGGCGCGGTGGCGGGACGTGATGGCGGCGGCCGCCCCGCACGGCCTCGCGGGACTGTCCGGCACCTCCTCGGGCGTGGGCGCGGTCGGCTACACGGTGGGCGGCGGCCTGCCCGTCCTGGGGCGCGCCTACGGGTACGGCGCCGACCTGGTCCGCTCCTTCCACGTCGTCACCCCCGACGGGACGCTCCACGAGACGGACCGGGACCGCGAGCCCGACCTGTTCCGGGCGCTGCGCGGCGGCAAGGGCGCCGTCGGCGTGGTGACGTCGATGGTCACGGAGCTGCTGCCGCTGCGGACCCTGCTCGGCGGCGCCATCTGGTTCCCCGGCGAGCACGCGGAGGCCGTGCTGACCGCCTGGTCCGGGTGGATCACCACGGTGCCGGACCGGATGTGCACGTCGTTCACGCTGCTGCGGCTGCCGATGCTCCCGCAGGTCCCGGAGCCGCTGCGGGGCCGCTTCTGGGCGCGGGTCGCGGTCGCGTGGACCGGCGACCCGGACGCGGGCGAGGAACTGCTGGCGCCCGTGCGGGAGGCCGCCCCGGTGGCCGTCGACACGGTGGAGGTCATGCCGTACACGGAGGTTGACCGTATCCACACGGACCCGCGGGACCCGCTCCCGGCGCGGGAGTCGTGCCTGCTGCTGCACGAGCTGACGCCGGTCGCGGTCCGGACGTTCCTCGACCAGGTCGGCCCGGACGCGGCCGACTGCCCGCTGCTGCTCGTCGGGCTCCGGCACATGGGCGGCGCCCTGTCCCGCCCGGGGCCCGGCCCGGACATGATCTGCGCCCGGGACGCCGAACACCTCCTGGAGTCGGTCGGGGTGGTCGCCTCCCCGTCCGACGCGGAGGCCGTCGAGCACGCCACGACGGCCCTGTACACCGCGATGTCCCCGTACGGCACCGGCCGCACGATGGTGAACATCCACGGCGCCCCCGGCGACACCGCCGACCGGGCCCGCGCCTGGACCCCGGAGGTCCACGCCGACCTGCTGCGCCTCAAGCACACCCACGACCCGGCCAATCTGCTGCGCTTCGGCCACACTCCCTGAGCCGCACCCCCTGAACGGGCGCGGCACCCGTCGGATACGGTGCTCGTCTTCCGCGACACGCACGACAACACGTACGACGACCCGTACGACCACGTACGACGACCCGTACGACGGCCGTACGACGGCCCGTACGACGAAAGGGGCACCGGACCGTGCACAGCGCCGCCGTGACGACCGAGGGCGACCGCATCCGCTGGGTCGAGCTGCCGGGCCGGGACCCGGCCCGCGTGTACGTCCACGGCCTGGGCGCCACCTCCCCCGCCTACTTCACCGAGACCGCCGTCCACCCGCTGCTGGCCGGGCATCGCTCCCTGCTGGTCGACCTGCTCGGCCACGGCCACAGCGACCGGCCCACCACGTTCGCCTACACCCTGGAGGACCACGCGGACGCGCTCGCCGCCGCGCTGCGCGCCGCGAAGGTCACCGCCGCCGAGGTGGTCGCGCACAGCATGGGCGGCTCGGTCGCCGTCGTCCTGGCCGCCCGCCACCCGGAGCTGGTGTCGCGGCTGGTCCTCGTCGACGCCAACCTCGACCCGCTGGCCCCGGAGCCGGGCGCCCTCGGCAGCAGGGGCATCGCGGCGTACGGGGAGGAGGAGTTCGTCGCGGGCGGCTGGCGGGAGGTGCGGGACCGCGCGGGCGAGCTGTGGTGGTCGACGATGCGGCTGGCGGGCCGGGAGGCCCTGCACCGCAGCGCCGTCCATCTGGTCCGGGGCACGACCCCCACCATGCGCGACCTGCTGCTCGGCCTCACGGTGCCGCGCACGTTCCTGTACCCGGAGGCCGACGGCGCCTTCCCCGGGGCGGAGGCCCTGGAGGCGGCGGGCGTCCGCGTGGTCCCGGTCCCGGACTGCGGCCACAACATCATGCTGGACAATCCGGAGGGCTTCGCCCACGCGACGGCCAAGGCACTGGCCTGACCTCACTCCCGGCCCGCTGGAGGGACCGACATGCGACTGCGCTGTGCCGTGCTGGACGACTTCCAGGACGTCGCCACCACGATCGCCGACTGGGGTCCCGTACGGGACCGGGTGGACGTGACCGCGTTCCGCGAGCACCTCACCGACGAGGACGAACTGGCGTCCCAGCTGGCCGGCTTCGACATCGTGGTGACCCTGCGCGAACGCGTCCCGTTCCCCGCCTCGCTGCTGGACCGGCTCCCCCGGCTGAAGCTGATCGTCGCGTCCGGCATGCGCAACTCGGTCATCGACTACGCCGCCGCCGAACGCAACGGCGTCACGGTCTGCGGCACCCGCAGCTTCCCCACCCCGCCCGTGGAGCTGACCTGGGCGCTGCTGCTCGGGCTCGCCCGGGGCCTGGTCACCGAGAACAACGCCCTGCGCGCGAACGGACCGTGGCAGTCGACGGTGGGCGCCGATCTGCACGGCCGCCGCCTCGGCCTGCTCGGCCTGGGCAAGATCGGCAGCCGGGTGGCACGGGTGGGCCTCGCCTTCGGCATGGGGGTCACGGCATGGAGCCCGCACCTCACCGAGGAGCGCACGGACGAGGTGGGCGTCGAACTGGCCTCGTCCAAGGAGGAGTTGCTGCGCACCAGCGACTTCGTGTCCCTGCACCTCGTCCTGGGCGACACCACCCGGGGCCTGCTCGGCGCGCCCGAACTGGCCCTGATGAAGCCGACCGCCCACCTGGTCAACACCTCACGCGCCGGCCTCGTCGACCAGGACGCCCTGCTCACCGCGCTGCACGAGGGCAGGATCGCGGGCGCGGCGGTGGACGTCTTCGACACCGAGCCGCTCCCCGCCGGCCACCCGATGCGCACGGCACCGCGTCTGCTGGCCACCCCGCACCTCGGTTACGTCTCCGAGCTCAACTACCGCACGTACTACGCGGAGGCGGTCGAGGACATCGAGGCGTACCTGTCCGGCGCCCCGGTCCGCCGCCTGCACTGACACCGCGCGCTCCCGTTGCGCGTTGTGGACCGGTCGGACGACCCCTCTTTGGCCCTGTCCACAGGTCCATGACGCCACCAGGCTGGAAGGAACCGACGTAGTTCCCCGGAGGTTCCCTTGAGTCTCGCGTTCCTGCCGGCCGCTTTGGCCGTGGTGGCCACCCCCGGCACCGGCGTGGTGTACACGCTCGCCGCCGGTCTCTCCCACGGCCGGCGGGCCGGTCTGGTGGCCGCCTTCGGCTGCACCCTCGCGGTCGTGCCCCACCTGCTGGCGTCCGTCACCGGCCTCGCCGCCCTGCTCGCCTCCAGCCCGCTTGCCTACGCGGTGGTGAAGTACGCGGGCGTCGCGTATCTGCTGTACATGGCGTGGGCGATGCTGCGCGACAAGGAGGCGTTCACCGTCCGCCCGGAGTCCGAGCCGCGCCCCGCGCTCCGCGTGATCACGAAGGCCGTGCTGATCAACGTGCTGAACCCGAAGCCGACCCTTTTCTTCGTCGCCTTCCTCCCCCAGTTCGTCCCGGCCGGCTCGACGGACTCGCTCGGCCTGATGCTCCAGCTCGGCGGGGCCTTCATGGCCCTGACCTTCGTGGTCTTCGCCGCGTACGGCGTGTGCGCCGCGGCCGTACGGGACCGGCTGGCGGCCCACCCCCGGGTCACCACCGGACTGCGCGCCGTCTTCACGGCGAGCTTCGTCGGGCTGAGCGCCCGGATGGCGGTGGCGGGATGACCGGGCTGACCTTCCGGCACGCGGAGGCGGTCCGGTCCGCCCACCCGGGCCTGGCGGCGGGCGTGCTGTACGGCACGGACGTCGACGCCACCGACGCCGGCTCGCCGGACGCGGTGGCTTCGCGCATCGAGGAGTACACCGCCCGCGCCCTCGCCCGGCTCGGCGAGGGCCCCGAGAGCCAGTTCCCCGAAGTACTGGCGTGGCGGCGGGCGTTCGCCCGCATGGGCCTGCGTCCGACGCAGTACCGCTGCGCCTCCGAGTCCCTGCTGCGCCGCCTGCGCAAGGAGGGCGCCCTGCCCCGCATCCACCCGGTCGTCGACCTGTGCAACGCGGTCTCCGTGGCGTACGCCGTGCCGGTCGCGGTGCTCGACGCCGACCGGATCACCGGCCCGCTGCTCGAGGTGCGGCCCGCGCACGGCGACGAGGAGTACACGACCTTCGGCGGCCGCACCGAGCACCCGGCCCCCGGCGAGGTGACGTACGCCGACTCCGCCGGGCGCGCGCACGCCCGCCGCTGGACGAACCGGCAGAGCGGCCACTCGGCGGTGAGCGACAGCACCCGCCGGATCCTCGTGGTGGCGGAGGCGATGCACGAGGGAGGCGCGGACACCGTGGCACAGGCCCTGAAGACCGTCGCCGAGGAGCTGACCGCGCACTGGCCCGTCACGCCGGTCACCGCGCTCCTCACCGCCGGCACACCGGAGTTCACCCTCGGGCACGGGGTCCGGACGCCGTAGCGGTGCATGGCACCATCGGTCCGGTGACCGACAGGGACGGCGCGACGGCGCACGGCTCGGACTTCCTGAACCTGCGGGCGGACGACGTGCCCGCGCACGGCAAGGCCGACTGGCTCGCACATCGGGTGCGGCAGGCGATCACCGAGCGCAGGCTGACCGTGGGCAGCAGGCTCCCGGCCACCCGGCTGCTCGCCGCCGAACTGCGCGTCTCGCGGGGCGTGGTGACCGAGGCGTACCGCAGGCTCGCGGAGGACGGTCATGTCGAGGGGCGCCGGCGCGGCGGCACGGTCGTGGTCGCGGCGCCCCCGCCCCCGCCGCCCGACCGCGCCCAACACCCGACCCACGCCGTCCCGTTCACCGGCCCGCCCGACCCCCGCGTCTTCGACGCGCTGCGCGCCGCCGACGCCCGGATCGACCTCACCCCCGGCCGCCCCGACCTGTCCGCCTTCCCCCGCACGGCCTGGCTGCGGGCCGAGCGGGCCGTGCTCGCCGAACTGTCCAGCGCGGACCTGGGGTACGGCGATCCGCGCGGCGCGCCCCGGCTGCGGCGCGCGGTCGCCGACTGGCTGGCGCGCAGCCGGGGCATCGCGGCCGACCCGGACGGCATCGTGATCGTCGCGGGCATCGCCCAGGCGCTCACCCTGCTGCATCCGGTGCTGCGCGCGGACGGGATCACGGCGGTCGCGGTGGAGGAGCCGGGCTCGCTCGGCACCCGCCAGCATCTGGCGCACGGCGGCCTCGCCACCCCGCCCGTCCCGGTCGACGCGCACGGCCCGGACGTCACCGCGCTCCGCGCCACCGGGGCCCCCGCCGTCCTGCTCACCCCGGCACACCAGTTCCCCACCGGCGTGGTGACCAGCGGGGAGCGCCGCCGCGAGCTGCTGCGGTGGGCGGCGGACGGCGGGCTGATCCTGGAGGACGACTACGACGCGGAGCACCGCTACGACCGCCCGCCGGTCCCCGCGCTGCGTTCCCTGCTCGCCGACCGCCTCTGCTACATGGGCAGCGTCTCCAAACTCCTCGCCCCCGCCCTGCGCATCGGCTGGCTGCTCCCGCCCCGGCGCCACCTGGACGCGCTGACCGACGCGAAACGCTTCACCGACCTGGGCAGCGCGGTGCTGCCGCAACTCGTCCTCGCCCGGCTGATGGAGACGGGCCAACTGGAGCGGCACCTGCGGCTGTTGCGCGCCCGGCACGTGCGCCGCCGGGACGCGGTGATCGCCGCCGTCCGCACCCATCTCCCGGGCGCGGCCGTGCACGGCGCGGCGGCGGGCCTGCACCTGACGGTCACGTACGCGCCGGACGTCCCCGACACCGAACTGGCCGCCGCCGCGTTGTCCCTGGGCGTCAAGTGCCACCCGCTGTCCTGGCACCGCCAGCTCCCCGGCCGCCCCGGCCTGGTCCTCGGCTACGCCGCCGACCCGCCCGGCACCCTCACCGAGGGCGTGGCCCTGCTCGGCGAGGCGCTGCGCTCCCTGGTGTGAAGAGGCTCTGAATCCCCTCAAGTTGCTTCACCGGCCGCCGACGGACCCGTACCGTCGAAGCACAAGCAGATGCGTACGACCCAGAGGGCAGGAACAGGGGAACGCTGTGTCGATCGAACACATCGCCGTGATCGTCCTGGCGGTCGAGGTGGTCGTCATGGTGTCGGCGCGGGTCGGCATCGAGCGCCGCCACTGGGCGCACGCCAAGGGACGCGGTCCGGCGCCGCAGGCGGGCGACGACCTCACCTTCGTACCGGCGGCGCTGTACGGGATCGCCGCGGCGGCGATGGCGGCCGGCGCGCTCACCGTGTCCGTCGAACCGACCCTCGAAACGCTCGCCACGGTCGCGACGTTCGGTGTGCTGCTGCCCGCGTTCACCGCGAACGCCGTGCTCAGGCTGTTCACGCGGGGTGGCCGCAGGGCCGTCACCCCGGGCCTGCGCGGTCTCGCCGCCACGGTCGCCGCGGCCGGCGGGCTGGTGTCGGTCGGCCTGATCTGACATCCGTTCCCGGGAGCCGGGCCGGACCTGCTATGGTCCGTCGGTCAGCCTTCGCGCGCCCCCGACAGGGCAGCACGAAGGCTTTTTTCATGACTTCTTCCGACCCCAACTCTTCCAAGCACACCCCCGGTTATCGCGCGCTGCTCCGCAACCGCGAGTTCGCCGGCCTGTACGCGGGTTTCACGCTGACGGTGGCCGCGAGCACCCTCTCCGGCTTCGCCCTCGGCACGCTCGTCGACCGGTCGACCGGCTCGCCGTTCCTCACCGCCGTGAGCATGTACGGCGCGACCTTCGCGACCGTGCTCGGTGCTACCACGCTGATGTCGGTCGCGGACGGCAGCCGCCCGCGCCGCACCCTGGTCGCGCTCCAGGCCGTCGCCCTCGTCGGCGCCTGCGCGCAGGCGGCCCCCGGCATGCCGCTCACCGCCCGCTTCGCCCTGCTGCTCCTGCTCGGCTTCTTCCAGTCCCTCAACACCGGGACGCGCATGGGCCTGCTCGCCGAGGCGGTGCCCGCGTCCGCGTACGTCCCGGCCCGGTCGCTGATGAACATCACCGCGGGCGGCACCTCCGTCCTCGGGTTCGCCCTCGGCGCGGTGCTGCTGCGCCATCTCACCCCGCAGGGCCTGTTCGTCGCGGCGGCGGCGCTGACGGCGGCCGCGCTCGCCGTGACGGCGGCGACCGTACGGGAACGCTCCATCCGCCCGCCCCGCCGCCCCGACCTGCGCGAGACGTGGACGACCAACGCGGCTCTTCTCTCCCGTACCGGCCCGCGCGCCCTGCTGCTGAACCTGTGGGTGCCCAACGGCCTGATCGTCGGCTGCGAGGCGCTGTTCATCCCGTACGCCGGGGAGAACGCGGGTGTCCTGCTGGCGGCCGCATCGGGCGGCATGCTCCTGGGCGACCTGACCGTCGGCCGCCTGCTCTCCCCCGAGTGGCGACGCCGCTCCGCGTTCCCGCTGCGCCTGCTGCTCGCCGTGCCGTACCTCCTCTTCGCGCTGCACCCGCCGGCGCTTGTCGCGGCGGTCGCGGTGTTCGTCGCGAGCGCGGGCTTCGCGGCCACGCTCCCCCTCCAGGAACGGCTCCTGGCCCTCACGCCCGAGCAGGTGCGTGGCCAGGTGCAGGGCGTGGAGTCGGCGGGCCGGATGACGTGGCAGGGCATCGGCGCGGCGGTGGCGGGCGCGACGGCGCAGGTGCTCTCGCCGACGGTGACGATCACCACCCTGGCGGCGCTCTCGGTGTGCGTGACACTGCTGTCCCGCCCGTACGTCAACCGCACACGGCCCCTGACGGTCCCGCGGGCCGCCCGGTCCTGACAACTGGCGCGCACGCCCGTCGAGGCCTGTCTGTCCGGCCCTCGGGTCCGCCGTCCCGGCCGACGCCGCCGGAGCGCGCGTGGCCGGGACGGCCGCCCCGCACGTGGCTCAGGGATCAGAACTCACTGGCGGGGAACACCCGCCACACCTGGGCGAGGTGCACACCGCCGCCCCACAACCGGGTCAGGCCGAGCAACTTGTCGTTCAGCTGGTGGTATTCGGCGAGGCCGAGCGCGAAACGCGGATGCACGACCGAGACGATGACGTAGCTGTCGGAGCTGACGTCCTGGCGGACGAACCGCCAGTTCTGGTGGAGGCTGTCGGTCCGCTCCTGGAAGGTGACGATGTCCGACGGCTTGGCGCCGACGGTCAGGCACCGGCGGTGGGCGAACGATTCGATGCGTGCGGTCCCGTCCCCGTTCTCCACCAGGTACCACTTGTGGCCGGTGGTGTTCGTCCGGAACGGGAACTCGGCCCAGGTCTGCACGTGGTTGCCGACACCGTCGTGCCAGTCGTTGCACATGAAGTACGTCCCGGTGACGTGATGAGACATCCCCACCGGACCGATGGGCAGCGTCGTGATCATGTCGGGCACGAGTGACTCCCTCGTCTCTCCGTTCGGGCCGCGTGGCCCCGTACGCGAAGAGCCTTCACACCCACCCACCGCCCCAACCAGTGGGCGGAGTCGCGTCACCGCGCTCCGCGCCCGCCTGCGCACTCCGCGCAGTGGCGCACTCCGCGCGCGCACCGGCACCCGGCGGGACGCCGTACGCCTCACGGTGCGGTCAGCACCTGCCGCACGAACTCTCGCAGGTGTGCGCGCAGTTCGTCCCGACCCGACCCGCGCGCGCCCCGGCGAGGTACTCGACCAGGTCCGCGCGGACGGCGGCCGGCAGGGCGTGTGCGGTGAAGTCTCCGTCGGCGAGATGGCGGTTGTCGAGCTTGAAGCACAGGATGGCGTCGAGCAGTGCGGGCACGCGCTCCGGCGCGGGCGCCGGGACCCAGCGGCGGCGGTCCTTCCGCCACGGCCCGCTTCAGCGTTCCCTTGCCGACACCGGCCGGCCGCCCCGCGACTTCCGCACGGCCAGCGAACGGGAGACCGCACTCGTCCCCTGAGGACCTCAGCCCTGTGGTGGACCCCCGGCTGCGGTCAAGGATCGCCACGTCACGGGTCCGTCCCGGCGGACGGCGGCCGCCGACGGGCGCGGAACGGCGCGGGAACCGCCGTACCCGCCGGGCCCCCGGCCTGTCCCGGCGCGGCGCGGACGGGGGTGCGCCCCGTGACGGTGTGCGCCCCGCCCGCTTCTCCCTGTAACAGGGCTGTATTAGCGGACGGTCGAGCGAAACGCCCGGACGGGCCGGACGGCTCTTCGTGCTCAGAGACGCCGGCCCGCACAGACGGGCCGGCACCCCCACCGACACCGAGGAAGCCACCATGCGCGTCAACAAGCTCACCTTCGCAGCCCTGGCCGTCGTCGCGGGTCTCTCGCTGACCGCCTGCCAGAGCGACGACGACACCACGTCGTCCTCGACCTCTTCCTCTTCCTCCTCTTCGAAGGGGGCCGACTCGGCTCAGGGAACCGCGGAGAACGCCGCCGCGGAGTCTTCGGACCAGGAACAGGACACGGTCGGCGCCTGCCGCACCGACGAGCTGGAGGTCACGGCGCAGGACACCACCATCGACGGCGACGAGGAGAACACCGTCGCGGTGACGTTCACCAACGGCGGCGGCCGGGACTGCTCGCTCGCGGGCTTCGCGGGCGCGGACCTGACGACCGACGCGGGCACGGTGTCGGCGGTGCGCACAGGCGACCCGGCCCCGGCGACCGTCCTGAAGGACGGCAAGTCGATCTCCTTCTACATCTCCTACCCGGCCAACGACACGGGCGGCTCCGGCATCCGCGTCACGGGCCTGGTGGTGACCCCGCCCAACGAGACCAAGTCCGTCACCCTCGACTGGCCGGGCGCGGCATCCCTCCCGGTCACGGACGGCTCGGGCACCCCGGTGAAGGTCGGCCCGATCGGCAGCGCGGGCCAGGGCGAGTGACCCGTACCGGCGGGCGGTGCGCCGGGGCGGGGCGGAAGGCACCCACCGCCCCGCCCCGCCCCGCCCCGCCCCGACGACGCATCGGTCAGAAGCCGGACTTCCACTTCTGGTTGCCGCCGCCGTTGCAGGTGAACGAGTACGCCGACCCGGCGGAGTCACTGTCCAGGCACGTGTTCCAGGCGACGCTCCTCAGCGACACCTGGTCCCAGCCGGTGCCGACGCCCGACCAGAGCTGCAACTGGTAACCCCAGTCGTTGTCACTGGCGCAGGGAGCGGTGGCGATGGCCGAGTTGACCTGGACAAGGCACCGTCCGGTCGCCTTGTTCCTGATCTGCACGACGTCGTAGCCGGAGTGGTACCGGTACACCACGCTCCAGGTCTGGTGGCCGTTGCCGGACTGACAGGGCAGCGTGTAGACACCACCGCCGCCGTCACTGTCCAGGCAGCGTCCGGTCGCCCAGTTGCGCAGCAGGTCCGTCCTGATGACCGTCTCGGCCGACGCCGTGCCGGTGCCGAGGACGGTGAACCCCAGGGCCAGCGGCAGGGCGAGGGCTCCCGCCCACCACCGGCGAGCCGTCCGGCCCGAGGACGGCTCCGTCCCGTGCCGCTTGTCCGTCACGTTTCGCTTGTCCGTTCCGTTCGCAGCGAGCATGCCGTTCTCCCTCACTTCTCGTGGGCACCTGCGTGCAGGTCGTCGGTGGTGGTCGGTCCGCGACGGGCCGGCACCGCCGAAGGGGACCGGTCGCCGTCGTCCACGCCCCTCAGTGCCGCCGCGGCGCGGAACGTTACGCACCGGCGCGGAATCACTTCGTACGCCGCCCGAGGGACACCGGGAGCGGCGCCGCGGTACTAGGCTGACGCCACCAGCGCACGGTCGGCGAGGAGAGGCTCATGGCGGGCGCGCCCCAACTGCCCCCGGACAACGTCCTGGTGGAGCGACTCCGGGACGGCGACGAAGAGATGTTCGCCCTGGTACTGGACGCCTGGTCGGGCGGCATGCTCCGGCTGGCCAGGTCG
Organism: Streptomyces lusitanus; assembly: GCF_042647945.1. Taxonomy (NCBI): domain Bacteria; kingdom Bacillati; phylum Actinomycetota; class Actinomycetes; order Kitasatosporales; family Streptomycetaceae; genus Streptomyces; species Streptomyces lusitanus. The sequence continues at coordinate 22,163 of NZ_JBHRWL010000027.1, read as the reverse complement.
TTCGTGTCGACCAGGGAGTCCGCCGAGGAGGCCGTGCAGGACACCTGGCTGGCGGTCATCAAGGGGATCGGCGACTTCGAGGGCCGCTCGTCCCTGAAGACCTGGGTGTACCGCATCCTGGTCAACACGGCCAAGGCACGGGGGACGAAGGAGAGCCGGACCGTCCCCTTCACCAGCCTGCTGCCGGAGGAGGAGGGGCCGACGGTGGACCCCGCGCGGTTCCGCGGCCCCGGCGAGCCCCACCCCGGGCACTGGGCCGTCGGACAGGAGCCGCGTCCCTGGCACATACCCGAGGACCACGTGCTGCGCGGCGAGGTGCGCGGCGTGCTCACGGAGGCGATCAACGAACTGCCGCCCCGGCTGCGCACCGTGATCACCCTGCGTGACGTCGCGGGTTACGGTTCCGAGGAGGTGTGTACGCTGCTGGACATCAGCCCCGGGAACCAGCGGGTCCTGCTGCACCGGGCCAGAGCCGCCTTACGGGGCAAGCTGGAGATGTATCTGTCCGGTGCCCGCGAGGTCGCGGAAGGAAGGGGACGAGCGTGAACTGCGACGAGTTCGTCGAGCTGGTCACGGACTTCCTCGAATCCGCCCTGTCCGAGGAGGACGAGCGGCGCTTCATCGACCATCTCGCCGAGTGCTCCAAGTGCGAGACCTACCTCGACCAGATGCGCCGGACGATCGCCGTAACGGGCGAGCTCACCGCGGAGAGCATCTCCCCGGACGTCCGCCGGGAGTTGCTCACCGCTTTCCGCGACTGGCGGCGCTAGCGCGCATCACCGCGGCGCACGAGGGGACACCGGGCGGTCAGGCCGTCCGGTTCAGTTCGGCCGCCCCGAACGAGACACTGAACCGCTCGCACCAGATCGTGACCGTGGAGAACCTCTCCAGGTCGGTGCCGGCCGGGACCGGGTAGTTCTGGTTGCCCTCGTTGCCCTTCAGACCGCCGAGGTCGATGTGTTCGCCGTCGTCGAGGTTCCCGCCGCTGGACCGGTTCACCGGCTGGTCACTGAGCCACACCCTCAGGGCCGGCCCGTCGGAGGTGCGCAGGTCCGCCAGGCGCAGCACCGTCTTCCCGTCGGCGAGGCGGTGGATCTCCACCGAGCCGTCGGTCTCATGCGCGTGGGAGACGAACGTACCGGTCACCTGGACGGGGGCGGCGCCGTCCTGCCGGACCGCGGCCGCCGGCGGCGCCTCGTCCACCCGCTCCGTGGTGAACAGCCGCCACGGCTGGAAGAGGTGGAGCCCGACGGCCGTGACGGCCAGCACCACTGCGGCGACGGCGAGGAGGAAGGGGCGCTTGCTGCGAGGCATGAGGGGTGTCTCCTTCTGTCAGGTCCCGTCACGTTCTTGCGACCGGGCGCGTGACCCGGACGGCATTCAGAGCGGGGAAGGGCAGCGGGCGTTACAGGGGAACCGGCGAAAAAAAGATCCGGGCGGGCCGTAACGTTCCGCGGCCCGACGGAACTGAGGAGGCAACAGCCAGTCAGCTACGAGAGGCCGAGAGCATGACCGTCGAAACCACCGCCCACGTCTGCGCCTACCCGGACTGCACCCAGCCGGCCGAGGCCCCCGCCCCCGGCGCGCACCCACACGCTCCCCGTTTCTGCGCGCACCCCGACCACAACGCGCTCGGCGCGTTCCGTAAGTTCCGTGCGAAGCGGCAGCAGCGCAAGGAGGACAAGCGCGCGGCGGCCGAGGCCAAGAAGGCGGCGAAGGCGGAGGCGAAGGCCGCCCAGGCCGCGACCACCCAGCCTGCCGCCCCCACCTCACCCGAGCAGGCGCCGGAGCCGGCGGAGGCCATGATCCTCGAGATGGCGGCGGAGATGATGACGGTGTCCGACGCCGCCTCCGACGCCGACCGCACCGCCCAGTCACGCGACGACCTCGTCGCCCTGATCAAGCAGCTGGCCACCGATCTCCCCGCCTACATCGAGGAGTTGGCGCTCATCACCGACTCAGCGGCGGCCGAGTCCCGGATCGAGACGGTCACCCGTGCCTCCGCCCAGCGCATCCTGGCCGCCGAGGAGCGCGCCGCGCTCGCCGAGCAGGCGGCGGAGATGGCCGTCACCGCACTGGACGAGGCGCAGGAGAAGTTCGACCGGGAGACGGCCGCCGTCCGGGAGGAGACGGCCCGTAAAGTTGCGGACGCCGAGTTCGTCAGGGCGGAGCTGGAGCGGTACCGGGAGCGGGTCGGCATGCTGGAGGTCCGCCTGGACGCGGTCCGCGACGAGGCCGACGAGCTCCGCCGGGCCAGGTGAGGGTGCCGTCCCCCTCCGCCGCCGAGGTCACCGGAAACGGCCGAGCTCCAGCTCGGCCCACACGGTCTTGCACGGGAACGGCCCCGGCAGCACACCCCACCGGTCGGCCAGCTCCTCGACCAGCAGCAGCCCGTATCCGGACTCGGCGGGCTCAGCCCTCGCAGTCGCCCGCGCCCGCGTGGGCAGGTGCTCTCCCTTGGAGTCCGTGACCTCGACACGAAGGGTGGCGGGCTCCACGAGGGAAAGCGCGAGCCGGAAACTCCGGCCCGGAACACGGCCGTGCACGGCGGCGTTCGCCGCGGGTTCGGCGACGATCAACCGGGCCGGGTCGACCGGCAGTTCCCAGGAGCGCAGTTGCTCGGCGGCGAGCAGCCGGGCGAGACGGGCTCCTCGGCGGGTGGCGGAGAGCGGCACGGTGAAGTGGTGGAGCGGAGCGCTCGGAGCGGTGATTTCTCGACTCACGTCACTCAGGGTGTTTGCGCGTGCGTAATCTGTGAAGGGCGGCGGCCCGTGCGATCAATGGCTGTCCGCGAGGTGTCCGGTTTCCGTCCGGGCTGCCCGGGATGACCGGGCGCGGGCGGCCGGAGTTGGTCCGGGGAAGGGCGCGCGAACGGAGGGCGGCGGAGATGAGCGGGTGGGAAGCGTGGCTGGACGACGAGGAGGCCGGCGCGGTCATGCGCACGGTCGTACGCCAGCTCAAGCTGTGGCGGGAGGCGGCGGGACTCACTCAGGCGGAACTGGGCGCGGCCATCGGCTACGGCGAGGAACTGGTCTCCTCGGTGGAACGCGGGCGTCGTATCCCTCGGCCCGAGTATCTGGACGCGGCGGACAGGGTCTTGGGTGCCGACGGCAAGATCTCCGCGATGGCAAGGGACGTCGCGGAGATCAGGTATCCCAAGACCGTACGGGACCTGAAGAAGCTGGAGGCGGGAGCCGCCGAGCTGGGCGCCTACAACAATTCCGTGATCCACGGCCTGTTGCAGACGCCGGACTACGCCCGCGCCGTCTTCGGCGCCCGGCGGCCTCCCTACACCGCGGACGAACTCGAACAGCGCTTGACCGCTCGCGTCGCACGTCAGGAGATCCTCAGTGAAACGGCAGCCCGCCCTCTTTTCAGCTTTGTCCAGTGCGAGTCGACACTTCGCCGACCTCTCGGGGGCAGGATGGTGATGCGCGGACAGCTCGAACGCCTGTTGGCCGTCGGCAGGTTCCCCCACGTCGACCTCCAGGTGCTTCCGCTGAGCCACGAGGAAAACCCGGGCCTGGCCGGGTCGTTCCGGCTGCTCAGGCTCAAGGACGGCAGCACAGTCGGGCACCTGGAGGTGCAGCACATCAGCCGTGTGGTCGCCGACCGGAAGGAAGTGCAGCTCCTCGAGATGCGTTACGGAGCCATCCGGGCGCAGGCTCTCAGCCCGCGAGAATCACTGGCCCTCATCGAGAAAGTGCTGGGAGAGACATGACCCTCAAGGCCGACACCCACCCCGTGTGGACGAAGAGCAGCTACAGCACGGACGAGGGCCCGGACTGCGTCGAAGTCGCCGCCACCCCCGCCCACATCCTCGTCCGCGACTCCAAAACCCCCGAAGGCCCCCGCCTCACCCTCGCCTCCACCACCTGGGCGGCCTTCCTCCCGTACGCGTCCCGGCGCTGACGCACGGAGCACAACGTGGCCCGCACCCGAGCTCACGGGTGCGGGCCACATCCGCGTGTCGGTCGGCGACCGGAGCCGAAAGAGTCAGGCACCGCACCTACGCAGACGCCGACGCCGACACCACCCAAAACGGCACCGCCACGAGAAACCTCCCCCTCTCCGCCCGTCCGCGCTGCTCGGCGAGCCACCCGTCCGCAAGGTCACGGTCGACGGCGCCCGCCGCGCACGCCGGCTCCGCGAGCCGGGTGAGCAGCGGCAGCATCGCCGGGTCGGTGAAGACGCTGGTGTGCACCTCGACCGTGACGTCGGTGAAGCCGCCGGCCAGCAGCAGGGCGCGGAACTGACGGCCGGCGTGGGGCGAGCCCAGAAGGTCGGCGCGGGCGTGCACGATCGTGCGGGTGAGCGCCGCGTCGTCCGAGTCGATCATGACGGCGTCCCAGTCCTGGTCGACCAGGACGATCCTGCCGCCCGGGCGGAGGACCCGCCGTGCCTCCACCACCGCCCGCGCCGGGTCGCGAAGTACGTGGAAGACCTTGTCGGCGCGGTAGCCGTGCACGCTCCCGTCAGGGAACGGCAGACCCTCCGCCCCCGCCTCCCGGAACTCGTCCCGCGGCCACCGCGCCCGGGCCGCCGCCAGCATCCGCGGGCTGGGGTCCACACCCACCGCGTGGACGCCGCGTCCGGCCAGCTCGGCGACCGCCCGTCCGCCGCCGCAGCCGACGTCCACGACGGTCGAGCCCGGGACGAGGGACAGCAGTTCGTAGGTCCGGGCCCGCAGCCGCGTGGCGCCCGGCATCTCGTCCGCGGCGTCGAGGACGGCCAGCAGGGCTTCGGTGCCGTGGTTGTCGCGGTTGTCGTGGTTGTCACGGTGCTCGGCGACCGCGTCCTGGTTCTTGGCCATGGAGGTCATGCTGCGACTTAATGTCGGCATGAAGTCAACCGAGGACGGCGGCGCCGGCGGCGCCGAAACCCTGGGCATCGGCGCCTTCGCGGCACGGTTCGGTCTGGCCACGCACGTGCTGCGGCACTGGGAGGCGATGGGCCTGCTGCACCCCGCACGGGACACCGCCGGGCGCCGCCGCTACGGTGCGGAGGACCTGACCCGCGTGGCGACGATCCTCGTCATGAAGGAGGCCGGCCTCGGCCTGGACACCATCAGGAGCCTGTCCGCGACCGCCGACCGCGCCACCCGGCACGCGATCCTGCGGCCCGCGGCCGAGGAGCTCCGGGCGAGGATCGCGGCGGCGCAGGCCTCGTTGGAGCTGATCGAGGGCGGGCTGAACTGCGAGCACGAGGACGTGACCCGGTGCCCGGGCTACCGGCGGCTCATCGCCGAGCGGACCGGTTCCGTGGTCCGACAGGAAAGCCGGTGACCGGACGGACGAGGAGGGGCGCCCTCGAAAGGGCGCCCCTCCTCACCTCACCGCTTCACCTCACGTCGTCGACCGACGCCTCCGCGCCCCCGGCCGCCGCTCACTCGGGCGGGTGACCGGGTCACCCGCCTCCAGCGCGGCCAGCCGGCGTCGCGTGCCGAAGTCGGCGAGGGCTTCCGCCAGCTTGTGGACCGACGGCTCGGGAGCCATCACGTCCACCCGCAGGCCGTGCTCCTCGGCCGTCTTCGCCGTGGCCGGGCCGATGCAGGCGATCACCGTGACGTTGTGCGGCTTCCCGGCGATGCCGACCAGGTTCCGGACCGTCGACGACGACGTGAACAGCACCGCGTCGAAGCCGCCGCCCTTGATCGCCTCGCGGGTCTCCGCCGGCGGCGGCGAGGCGCGCACCGTGCGGTAGGCGGTGACGTCGTCGACCTCCCAGCCCAGCTCTATGAGGCCCGCGACCAGCGTCTCGGTGGCGATGTCGGCGCGCGGCAGGAAGACGCGGTCGATCGGGTCGAAGACCGGGTCGTACGGCGGCCAGTCCTCCAGGAGGCCGGCGGCCGACTGCTCGCCGCTGGGCACCAGGTCGGGCTTCACGCCGAAGGCGATCAGCGCCTTCGCGGTCTGCTCGCCCACCGCCGCGACCTTGATCCCGGCGAAGGCGCGGGCGTCGAGCCCGTACTCCTCGAACTTCTCGCGGACCGCCTTGACCGCGTTGACCGACGTGAAGGCGATCCACTCGTAGCGGCCGGTGACCAGGCCCTTGACGGCACGTTCCATCTGCTGGGGCGTGCGCGGCGGCTCGACCGCGATGGTCGGCACCTCGTGCGGCACGGCCCCGTAGGACCGCAGCTGGTCGGAGAGCGACGCCGCCTGCTCCTTGGTGCGCGGCACGAGCACCTTCCAGCCGAACAGCGGCTTGGACTCGAACCACGCCAGCCGGTCCCGCTGGGCGGCGGCGGAACGCTCACCGACCACGGCTATCACCGGACGGCCGCCCTCCGGGGAGGGCAGCACCTTCGCCTGCTTCAGCGTCTGCGCGATCGTGCCGAGCGTCGCCGACCAGGTGCGCTGCCGCGTCGTCGTACCGGCGACGGTCACCGTCAGAGGGGTGTCGGGCTTGCGTCCGGCGGACACCAGTTCGCCCGCGGCGGCGGCCACCGAGTCCAGCGTGGTGGACACGACCACCGTGCCGTCCGACGCGCCGACCTCCGTCCAGCACCGGTCGGACGCCGTGCGCGCGTCCACGAAGCGCACGTCCGCGCCCTCCGCGTCACGCAGCGGCACACCGGCGTACGCGGGCACGCCGACCGCGGCGGCGACACCGGGCACGACCTCGAACGGCACCCCGGCCGAGGCGCACGCCAGCATCTCCTCGGCGGCGTTCGCGTCGAGGCCGGGGTCGCCGGACACCGCACGGACGACCCGCTTGCCGCCCCGCGCGGCCTCCATGACAAGATGTGCGGCATCCCTATTCGCGGGGACACCGGCGGTTGTTGACGCGCCGTCAACGACCGTCAGCTGGGGCGTGCCCGTGCCCGGCGTGGACGACGCAGTCGTGTCCGCGTCCGTGTGCACCTCGGCGACGCCCTGCCTGGCGTGCGTCCGTACGACGTCGAGCACGTCGTGCTCGGCGACGAGGACGTCCGCGTTCGCCAGGGCCTCCACGGCGCGCAGGGTCAGCAGTCCCGGATCCCCGGGTCCGGCACCGAGGAAGGTGACGTGCCCTTGTTCCGGAGGGGCGGGAAGAGTGGTGGGGCTCAAAGTGCTCGCTCCCCCATCAGACCGGCCGCGCCCTGCGCGAGCATCTCGGTGGCGAGTCCGCGACCGAGCGCCGTCGCCGCCTCGTGCGTCTCGGGCACGGGACCGGTGGTGGACAGCTGCACCAGCGTGGAACCGTCGGTGGTGCCGACGACGCCCCGCAGGCGCATTTCCTTGACAGCCTGCCCGTCGTCCAGGAGATCGGCCAGCGCCCCCACGGGTGCGCTGCAGCCGGCCTCCAGAGCGGCGAGCAGGGAACGCTCGGCCGTCACGGCGGCCCGCGTGAACGGGTCGTCGAGCTCGGCGAGCGCGGCGACGAGGTCCGCGTCGTCCGCGGCGCACTCGATCGCCAGTGCCCCCTGGCCGGGGGCGGGCAGAACCGTGTCGACCGACAGGAAGTCGGTCACCTCGTCACTGCGTCCGATCCGGTTGAGCCCGGCGGCCGCCAGCACGACCGCGTCCAGGTCGCCCTTCGCGACGTACCCGATGCGGGTGTCGACGTTGCCCCGGATCGGGACCGTCTCGATGTCCGTGCCGTGGGCGCGGGCGTACGCGTTCAGCTGCGCCATGCGGCGCGGCGAACCGGTGCCGATGCGCGCCCCGCGCGGCAGGTCGGTGAGCTTCAGCGCGTCCCGCGCGATGATCACGTCCCGCGGGTCCTCGCGCTCGGGGATCGCCGCCAGGACCAGCTCGTCGGGCTGGGCGGTCGGCAGGTCCTTGAGGGAGTGCACCGCGAAGTCCACCTCGCCGCGCGCCAGCGCCTCGCGCAGCGCGGCGACGAAGACGCCCGTGCCGCCGATCTGCGCGAGGTGCTCACGCGAGACGTCGCCGTACGTGGTGATCTCGACGAGCTCGACGGGCCGTCCGGTCACCTGGCTCACGGCATCCGCCACCTGCCCGGACTGGGCCATGGCGAGCTTGCTGCGCCTGGTCCCCAGCCTCAGTGCCTTCTCAGTCATCCCGGCCCTCGGTTCTGTGCGTTCTTCTCGGTGCTTTCCTCGGCGCGGGAGACGGAGGCCACCGTCTCGGGGTCGAGGTCGAACAGGGTGCGCAGCGCGTCCGCGTACCCGGCCCCGCCGGGCTCGGCCGCGAGCTGCTTGACCCGGACCGTCGGGGCGTGCAGCAGCTTGTCGACCACCCGTCGCACGGTCTGGGTGATCTCCGCGCGGTGCTTGTCGTCCAGGCCGGGGAGCCGCCCCTCCAGGCGGGCCATCTCACCGGCCACCACGTCGGCCGCCATGGTCCGCAGGGCGACGACGGTCGGCGTGATGTGCGCCGCCCGCTGTGCCGCCCCGAACGCGGCGACCTCGTCGGAGACGATACGCCGGACCTGGTCCACATCGGCAGCCATCGGAGCGTCCGCGGACGCCTCCGCGAGCGATTCGATGTCCACCAGCCGCACGCCGGGCAGGCGGTGCGCCGCCGCGTCGACGTCCCGCGGCATGGCGAGGTCCAGCAGGAAGAGGACGGGCTCGGGGCGCGGCGGCGCGTCCACCGGCTCGGTCCTGCGCCGCTCGGGGATGCGGCCGATCGCGGCCGCGGCCGCGGCGAGCGCGCCGATGACCTCGGCGTCCGCCTCGGGTCCGGTGCCGCGGGCGGCGTCCCGGCGGTCGACGGCGGAGCCCGCCGCCCACGCGCCGTGCTGCTCCAGCGTGGCCGCGTCCATCCCGGCGACGGCCGCCTCGCCCATCACGGAGAAGCCGGGCCGCACCGTGGACAGGTCCACCGGGCAGCCGTCCTCGGCGGGAGGCTGCGCGGGGGCGCTCTCGCGGGCGTCCTCCGCGGCGACCGCGTCGAGGTCGACGACCGGCGCCGCGCCGGGGCGGCCCTCGACTCCCGCGCCGATCATCTCGGCGGTGAGGACCAGGCCGGTCGCGCCGGTGCAGGAGACGACCACATCGGCACGTGTCAGCTCGAACGGCACCGATGCCATCGGGACCGCGCGGGCCGCCACGTCCGTGTCGTCGCCCTCGGTGAGGATGCGCACCAGCCGCTCGGCGCGGTCGGGCGTGCGGTTCGCCACCACGACCTCGGCGACCCCGGCGCGCGCGAGCGTGGCCGCGGACAGCGAGGACATCGAACCGGCGCCTATGACCAGGGCCTTCTTGCCCCGCGCCCAGGTCTCGACGGGCGTGCCCAGCGCGAGCTGTTCCAGGCCGAAGGTGACCAGGGACTGTCCGGCGCGGTCGATGCCGGTCTCGGAGTGGGCGCGCTTGCCGACCCGCAGCGCCTGCTGGAACAGGTCGTTCAGCAGCCGTCCGGCGGTGTGGGTCTCCTGCGCGCGGGCCAGCGAGTCCTTGATCTGGCCGAGGATCTGCCCCTCGCCCACGACCATCGAGTCCAGTCCGCAGGCCACCGAGAACAGGTGGTGCACGGCCCGGTCCTCGTAGTGCACATAGAGATAAGGAGTGAGCTCCTCCAGGCCGACCCCGCTGTGCTGGGCGAGCAGCGTGGACAGCTCGGCGACACCGGCGTGGAACTTGTCCACGTCGGCGTACAGCTCGATGCGGTTGCAGGTGGCGAGGACCGCTCCCTCGGAGGCGGGCTCCGCGGCGACCGTGTCCTGGAGCAGCTTGGTCTGCGCCTCCGCGCTCAGCGACGCCCGCTCCAGCACGCTGACCGGGGCGCTGCGGTGGCTCAGTCCGACGACGAGAAGGCTCATGCCGGCATCACGGCGGGTACGTCCCCGTCGGGCCCCTGGTCGGTGGCGGAGTCCTCGCGCCCGGCGACGGCGGCGGTGCGGGCGGGACCGGCGGCCCGGTCGGCGGCGACCCCGGCCGCGGCCTCCTCGCCGGCCTTGCGCTGCTCGTGGAAGGCGAGGATCTGCAGCTCGATGGAGAGGTCGACCTTGCGCACGTCGACGCCGTCCGGGACGGTCAGCACGGTCGGCGCGAAGTTCAGGATGGACGTGACGCCGGCGGCCACGAGCCGGTCGCAGACCTGCTGGGCGGCGCCGGCCGGGGTGGCGATGACGCCGATGGACACGCCGTTGTCCCGGATGATCGCCTCGAGCTCGTCGGTGTGCTGCACGGGGATGCCGGCGACGGGCTTCCCGGCCATCGCGGGATCGGCGTCGATCAGCGCGGCGACCCGGAAGCCACGGGAGGCGAACCCGCCGTAGTTGGCCAGGGCGGCGCCGAGGTTACCGATTCCTACGATCACAACCGGCCAGTCCTGGGTGAGGCCGAGTTCACGGGAGATCTGGTACACGAGATACTCGACGTCGTAGCCGACGCCCCGGGTGCCGTAGGAACCCAGGTAGGAGAAGTCCTTGCGCAGCTTCGCGGAGTTCACACCCGCGGCGGCCGCCAGCTCCTCCGAGGAGACCGTGGGCACCGAGCGCTCGGAGAGCGCGGTCAGGGCGCGGAGGTACAGCGGAAGCCGGGCGACGGTGGCCTCGGGAATCCCTCGGCTACGGGTCGCCGGTCGGTGAGTTCGGCCAGTTGCCACGGTGCTCCTGCGGGTAGAGCGGGGCTTCAGGCGGTCATACGTCCCCGGACCGCCCCGTCGAATGCAGGCTATGTCTTTGTGAACGCGTGCACAAAGATTGTGTCCGATTTGCCCGGCCAACGTGACCGGGGTCACGCGCCCCCGGCGCGCACGGAGGGAACCAGCGCGCCCGCGCCGCCGTTCCTTTGCTTTCAGGGGCAAAACCGCACACTCTCCTCTGTGAATCCCGCCCCCGAGACCAGAACGCCATCGATCCTAAGCGAATTTCCGCCAGATTGAACTGGCCGGTCAGTCACCCGGGTCAGTCACTCAGGGCCGCGCGGAGACGGTCCTCGTTCACGCGCCAGAAGGTGTGCTGCCGCCCGTCGACGAGCACCACCGGGATCTGCTCCCAGTACAGGTCGTACAGCTCCCGGTCCTCGGTGATGTCCTTGCGCTCCCACGGAACCCGGAGCTCGGAGCACACCTTCTCCACCACCGTCTGCGCGTCGTCGCACAGATGGCAGCCGGGCTTGCGGATCAGCGTCACGAGCCGGTCCCGCGGGGGTCCGGCGCGGCGGAAGAGAGGGGTCATGCGGGCCATTGTCGCGCGCGGGACAAGGCCGGGACACCGCCCATGACACACGGAGTTCACGGCGCGGCGGCCTCTCGGCTCCGGAGCAGGCCCGCGCACTGGCTATGCTCACGCCATGGCCGCTCTCGGATGGCTCACTCCCCGTAGGCGCTCCGCCACGGCGCGGAGCGTGTTGGCTGGCGAGGCCTCGGCGGAGGCCGCCCGCAAATCCACCCAGGAAGTTTCCGAACGCGAACCCGAGTTCCCGGTCCCCGGTGACGAACGGGCCGCCGCGTTCTTCGACCTGGACAACACCGTCATGCAGGGCGCCGCCCTGTTCCACTTCGGGCGGGGCCTGTACAAGCGGAAGTTCTTCGACACCCGCGAGCTGGCCCGGTTCGCCTGGCAGCAGGCGTGGTTCCGGCTGGCCGGCGTCGAGGACCCCGAGCACATGCAGGAGGCGCGCGACTCGGCGCTCTCCATCGTCCAGGGCCACCGCGTCTCCGAGCTGCAGTCCATCGGCGAGGAGATCTACGACGAGTACATGGCGGAGCGGATCTGGCCCGGCACCCGGGCGCTGGCCCAGGCACACCTCGACGCGGGCCAGCGGGTGTGGCTGGTCACCGCCGCCCCCGTGGAGATCGCCACGGTGATCGCCCGCCGGCTCGGCCTGACCGGCGCCCTGGGCACCGTCGCCGAGTCGGTCGACGGTGTGTACACGGGCAAACTGGTGGGCGAACCGCTGCACGGCCCCGCGAAGGCGGAGGCGGTCCGCGCGCTGGCCCTCGCGGAGGGACTCGACCTCGGCCGCTGCGCCGCCTACAGCGACTCCCACAACGACATCCCGATGCTGTCGCTCGTGGGCCACCCCTACGCGATCAACCCGGACTCCAAGCTGCGCAAGCACGCCCGCCGGATGGACTGGCGGCTGCGCGACTACCGCACCGGCCGCAAGGCGGCCAAGGTCGGCATCCCGGCGGCGGCCGGCGTGGGCGCGGTGGCCGGGGGCACGGCCGCCGCCATCGCCCTGCACCGCAAGCGCCGCTGACGTACCGCCGGAACCCCGCCGGAACCCCGCCGGAACCTCGCCGGAACCCCGCCGGACTCCGCCGGCACCCCGCCGCCGGGCCCCGCGCGTGCCCGCGGTGACCGGGCCGGGCCGCGACACGCCCCGAACCGACTGCCTTACCCCGCAACCGGCCCGAGCAGTCCTCTTGGCTGCACACGGCCACAACTCGCCCCGGACCTAACCGGAATACGAAAGCTTCTGGTCACCAACCGATCAGCTCCTCACCCCTGAAGAAGCGTCAATCGGTTACGGAAGCGACGTAATCGATGATTTGAGCAACTCGGTGTAGCAGAGCCTGTACGAAGCGTTATTCTCCTCAGACGCATTCCGGGACCACCCCTTCGTCACGACGGGTGAACGGCCCCGCACTGCACGTGATGGAAGCTCTGCCTCTGGGAGTCCCGTGTACCCACACGTCGGGGTTGACGCCTCGGGCCTGGCTACGCTGCGCGCGACAGTCGCGACAGCCCGAGACATGTTGCGCGGAATCGTCCCCCCCGCGCACGCCGTCCCCGCATTCGCCGCCGTCCCCGCCGGCCCGTGCTACGCCCTCGCCGAGGGCACGGCCGCGGTCGGCAGACGAGGACGCCCGTCCGGCGCTCCCGCTGCCCGCCGTCCCGCCGCCGACAGCGACAGCGCCCGGATGATGGACCTCGTGGAGCGCGCCCAGGCCGGCGAGGCGGAGGCCTTCGGACGGCTCTACGACCAGTACAGCGACACCGTCTACCGCTACATCTACTACCGCGTCGGCGGCAAGGCGACCGCCGAGGACCTCACCAGCGAGACCTTTCTGCGGGCGCTGCGCCGCATCGGCACCTTCACCTGGCAGGGCCGCGACTTCGGCGCCTGGCTGGTGACCATCGCCCGCAACCTCGTCGCCGACCACTTCAAGTCCAGCCGCTTCCGCCTCGAGGTCACCACCGGGGAGATGCTCGACGCCAACGAGGTCGAGCGCTCCCCCGAGGATTCCGTTCTCGAGTCCCTGTCCAACGCCGCCCTCCTCGATGCCGTACGTCGGCTCAACCCCCAACAGCAGGAGTGCGTCACGCTCCGATTCCTCCAGGGGCTGTCCGTCGCCGAGACGGCCCGCGTCATGGGCAAGAACGAGGGCGCCATCAAGACCCTCCAGTACCGGGCCGTCCGCACCCTCGCCCGGCTCCTCCCGGACGACGCCCGCTGACCGGGCCCGTCCACCGGGCCCGTCCACCGGACGCGGCACAGCGAGCGACACTCAACTCACCCTGAGTGAAACCCGGTTGGATTCACCGATCGGGCCACCGGTGTGCGTAACCGAAGTGCCGCGCTCGTCGTTGTGCGGGATACAGGCTCCCTGTGGTCACCCGCTGACCGGCTGCGCTCACCCGATCGTGTGGCGTCGGCCGGCCCCGGGAACCCTCAGACCCCCTGGGGAGTCGACCGTCATGACGAGAGGAGGTGCCGCCAGTGATCGCGAACGTATCGGCGCACCGGCGGGCGAACGCCTTCGCCCAGGCCCTGGAGGAGCAGTCCGACCGGGGCACGGCGGCCGAGCGAACCGAAGGACCGGCACCGGCCCCGGCCGCCGAGACCGAACAGGCCCAGCTGCTCACGCTGGCCTCCGGTCTGCGCGCGATGCCCCGGCCGGAACTCGACCCCGAGGTGAAGGTCGTCCAGCGAGCCCAGCTGGTGGCCGCGTTCGAGGCCATGCTCCAGGAGGGCACCGCCGCAGGCGAGGCGACGGACCGGGCCGTTCCCGAACAGCGCTCGCGCCGCGCCAAGGGCGCCCACCGGGCCACCCCGCTGGGCAGGCTGCGACCGCGCTCCAGGCTGGCCAAAGGGCTCACCGCGGGCGGACTCACCGTCGGCGTCGCCGCCGGCGCGCTCGGCGGAGTCGCCGCCGCCAGCTCCGACGCCCTCCCCGGCGACTCCCTCTACGGACTCAAGCGCGGCATCGAGGACGTCAAGCTCACCTTCGCCGACGGCGACGACGAGCGCGGCCGGGTCTACCTCGACCAGGCCTCCACCCGGCTCGGGGAGGCCCGCCGGCTGATGGAGCGCGACCGCGCCGGCTCCCTCGACCACGAGTCGCTGACCGAGATCCGCCGCGCCCTGTCCGGCATGCGGCACGACGCCTCGGAGGGCCACCGGCTGCTCCGCGAGGCCTACGAGCGCAACCCGGACTCCCTCGGCCCCATCCAGGCGCTCTCCTCCTTCTCCCAGGCCCACCGCGACACCTGGGGCAACCTGCGCGACCGGCTCCCCGTGCAGCTCGGGGACGTCAGTGAGCAGGTCACGTCGGTGTTCGACGCCATAGACGAGGACGTCGCCCCGCTCCAGTCCCTGCTGCCCGGGCCGCCGAGCGACGAGGCGGACGACGGCAAGCGGCACGGCGGCTCCGCCCCGGCGTCCGACAGCCCCTCCGCCGCCGAGCCCTCGACGTCCCCCGGCACCGGCCGGGACGGCTCCGGCACGGGCGAGACGGGCAGCGCGGGACCGAGCGGCTCCGCCGACGCCGAGCGCGAGCAGGACGGCCTGCTCGGCGGCAACACCGGCGGCCTCCTCGACCCGCCCCAGGAGAGCGGCCAGAGCAGCACGCCGCCGCCGACGGGCTCGGCCACCCGGCCTCCCGCCCCCGACGTCACGCTCCCGCCTCTCCTCCCCGGGCTCCTGCCGGGTCTGGGCATCGACGCGGAGGACCGGGAGTAGCACTGGGGGCGCCCCTCGACAGCGAGGGGCGCCCCCAGTCGGCTCCCCGGAGCCTGCCGGCCTGCTCGGTCCTGCTCGCCCGGTCCTGCCCGGCCTGGACCCCTAGAAGAACACCGACCGCCGCTGCACGAGCAGCTTGTACAGCGTGTGCTGGATCTGCTCCCGCACCTGGTCGGTCAGGTTGAACATCAGCATCGGATCCTCCGCCGCCTCCGGCGGATACCCGTCCGTGGGGATCGGCTCCCCGAACTGGATCGTCCACTTCGTCGGCAGCGGAACCGCCCCCAGCGGCCCCAGCCAGGGGAACGTCGGCGTGAGCGGAAAGTACGGGAAGCCCAGCAGCCGCGCCAGCGTCTTGGCGTTGCCGATCATCGGGTAGATCTCCTCCGCCCCGACGATCGAGCACGGCACGATCGGCACCCCGTGCCGCAGCGCCGTCGACACGAACCCGCCCCGCCCGAACCGCTGAAGCTTGTACCGCTCCGAGAACGGCTTCCCGATGCCCTTGAAGCCCTCCGGCATCACCCCGACCAACTCGCCCTGCGCCAGCAGCCGCTCGGCGTCCTCCGCGCAGGCCAGCGTGTGCCCCAGCTTCCGCGCCAGCTCGTTCACCACCGGCAGCACGAACACCAGGTCCGCCGCCAGCAGCCGCAGATGACGCCCGGCCGGGTGATGGTCGTGCACGGCGACCTGCATCATCAGCCCGTCCACCGGGACCGTCCCCGAGTGGTTGGCGACGATCAGCGCACCGCCCTCCGCCGGGATGTTCTCGACGCCCTTCACCTCGACCCGGAAGTACTTCTCGTACATCGGGCGCAGCAGCGACATCAGGACCTGGTCGGTGAGTTCCTCGTCGTAGCCGAAGTCGTCGACCTCGTAGTCCCCGGTGAGGCGGCGGCGCAGGAACGCGAGCCCGCTCGCGATCCGCTGCTCCAGGCCGCCGTCACCGCCCGCACGGTCCGCGGCCGGCTCACGCGGCTCCTCCTCACCGGTCACGGGATCATCCTCCCGCACCCCGGCCGCGCCCGGCAGGGGCTGGACCTCCCCCACCGCGGCGGGCGACCGCGTCCCTCCCTGCCGCCGCGAGGCCGCACCACGGCGGCGCGACGCGGCACTCCCACGGGAGCGGTGGTCGTCGTCGAACGGAATGACCTTGGCGTCCGCCATCGTTGCTGCGCTCCTCAGTCGGCGCCGTGCGCCGGCACATGGCCGCTGCCCGGCACGGGCAGCGCGGCGATCCGGTCGACGGCCCTCGCGACGGTCTCCGGCGGCAGCAGCCCCGGACCGCGGCTGCGCACGAAGTCCGCAAACGTTTCGGCAGTCGAGTACTTCGGGGTGAAACCCAGCGTCTCCCGCATCTGGTCCGTCGCCACCACCCGCCCGTGCGTCAGCAGCCGGATCTGCTCGGGCGAGAAGTCCGACATCCCCAGCGTACGCATCAGCGAACCCGCCCAGGTGACCGCGGGAAGCAGCAGCGGCACCGTCGGCCGGCCCAGCCGCCGCGAGCACTGCGACAGCAGCAGCACCCCGTCCCCGGCGATGTTGAACGTCCCGCTGTTGAGCGTGCCCCGCTTCGGCTCGTGCGCGCCGATCCGCAGCACCTCGATCACGTCGTCCTCGTGCACGAACTGCAGCCGGGGGTCGTAGCCGAACACCGTCGGCAGCACCGGCAGCGCGAAGTACGACGCGAGCGGGGTGTCCGCGGCCGGACCCAGGATGTTGGCGAACCGCAGCACGCACACGGCGACGTCCGGGCGGCGCCGGGCGAAGCCGCGCACATAGCCCTCGACCTCCACCGTGTCCTTCGCGAAGCCGCCGCTGGGCAGCGACTTGGGCGGCGTCGACTCGGTGAACACCGCCGGGTCGCGGGGCGCCGAACCGTAGACGTTGGTGCTGGACTTCACCACCAGCCGCCTGATGTTCGGCGACTTCTGGCAGGCGCCCAGCAGCTGCATGGTGCCGATGACGTTGGTCTCCTTCAGCGACGCCCGGCCGCCGCCGCCCAGCGGCGTCCCCGTCACGTCGAGATGGACGACCGTGTCGGCGCCCGACTCGGCCAGCACCCGCGCGACGGTGGGCTGCCGGATGTCCGCCTGGACGAAATCGGCGCCGCCCAGATGGTGCTCGGGCCGCACCGCGTCCACGGCGACCACCCGGTCCACCTCGGGATCCCGCTGGATCCGCCGCACGAAACGGCCCCCGAGCTGCCGGGCCACCCCGGTCACCAGCACGACCTTCCCCAAGATCAGCGCCCTTCTCTCACCCTGCTGCCGACGGCCAACCTATCGGGTCCCGGTCGCCCTGTGACACCGGGCGGATACGTGAAGTGACAACATCCCCGCCACATGCACCGGACGTACCAAGCGGTGACGTCCCGAGGCGGTGGCGTACGAGCGGACGGTGCCGTACGAACGGGCAGTGGCCCCCCACCGAATCGCGGTGGGGGGCCACTGGAACACGCTCTCGCGCTGTCGCTTACTTCTTGTTGCGACGCTGGACGCGCGTGCGCTTGAGCAGCTTGCGGTGCTTCTTCTTGGCCATCCGCTTGCGCCGCTTCTTGATAACAGAGCCCACGACTACCCTCGCTCACTTCTCATCACTCGGTGTTTGGGCGCCATGGGCCCACACGACCTTCGAGGGGTCAGCCTACCCGCCCGAGCGCTGAGGTCGTAATCGAGGTGACCGGGAAGGCCCATGAGTGCCCGGTACGGACCCTCCCGGCCGCCGTCAGGCCGTGTCCACCCCCACATAGCTCTCGCGGAGGTACTCGTGAACCGCTTGCTCCGGGACGCGGAAGGACCGCCCCACCCGGATCGCGGGCAGATGACCGCTGTGCACCAGGCGGTACACGGTCATCTTCGACACTCGCATCACCGAGGCGACTTCCGCCACGGTAAGGAACTGAACCTCGTTCAGAGGCCTCTCGCCAGCTGCAGCCATGACACACCTGAACCTTCCGCACTCGACGGCCACCGGCTTCCCCTTCCGGTGACTCTTCGTCGTTGCGTGCTCACTCCCCAATGTAGGGGCGGGTGATGCGAGTGGGGAAGAGGTGCACCCATCGGCGGCCTACTGTGACAGACACGCTCGATTGAGTACGTAGCGGGTCAGCGGCAGGTAGTAATCGGACCGCGCACCGTCGTCAACCGGAACGACCACCGACACCGCCCCCTCGGCCTGCCCCACGAACGGCGCCGGGTCGTTCACATCGGCCAGCCCGGCACTGGCGAACCCCAGCTGACCTGCCCCGCAGACCCAGCCGTGGTCCCCGATCACCAGCCGGGGCAGCGGCCCGCCGGCATCCGCAGCGGCCGCCAGCGCGGCCCGAACCGGGAGGGGGGAGTGCGTGTGCGCGCCCGGCTCACAACCGGGGCGCTGCGCGGTCGCGCCCCGGACCAGCCCGACCCCCCGGACGTAGTCGAGACGGCCCGTGCGTAGACCGAACCGGGTCGTTATGTCGACACAGCGACCCTGCGCGGGGGTGAGGATCTCACATCCCGCCGCCGACAAGGCGTCTGCGAGCACGGCGTAGAAACCGAGCAGCCGCTGCGGGTGCCCGGTGCCCAGCAGCACCGGAACACGGTGCCGCGCGGCCTCCGCCAGCAGCGTCGCACACGCGTCCAGGGCGGCCAGCGTACGCTCCGGATCGATGACCTCGGGTCCCGACGTCCGCCCCGGATCCGCCGCCACCCCGCACCGCTCGGCCATCAGCGCGAGTACGTCCCGCTCGCCCCACGCCCCGACCGGGTCGAGCCCGATCAGCACCCGCGGATCCCGCGCGGCGAACAGCCGGTAACTGCGCAGACTCTCCTCCCGGGCGGTGCCCACCACCCCGGCGAGCCCGCGGTTCAGAAGATGCGCGCGGAGGCGGTCGGCGGTCACCATGCCAGCGATGGTGCGCCACCCGCCCCCACCCGCGGGCCGGAACGCCGCCCACGACCCACGGTCGGCGTAACACCCCGCCCATCGCAGGGACGGTCAGGGCAGCAGGCCCCGCAGCGGGAACACCGCCCGCCGGGTCGCCAGGATCGACTGGTCCAGCCGGTCCGCCGGGTCGTAGCCCTCGTCCCACGCGGCCCACGACACCGGCCACCGGCCGTCCGTCATCCGGTGCGGCGCCGGCTGCCGGGTCCGCGCGTACACCTGCCGCCGCCACTCGTCGGGCACCGGCGCCGTCGGCTCCACGGGCCGCCCGGCCGCGATGCCCACCAGGTGCGACCACGACCGCGGCACCACCTCGACCACCGCGTAACCACCGCCGCCCAGCGCCACCCACCGGCCGTCGGCGTGCTCGTGCGCCAGCTCATGGCACGCCACCTGCACCGCCCGCTGCGCGTCCAGCGACACCGCCAGATGCGCCAGCGGGTCCTCGAAGTGCGTGTCGGCCCCGTGCTGCGTCACCAGCACCTGCGGCCGGAAGTCCGCGATCAGCTCCGGCACCACCGCGTGGAACGCCCGCAGCCATCCCGCGTCCCCGGTGCCCGCCGGCAGCGCCACGTTCACCGCGCTGCCCTCCGCGCTCGGGGCGCCCGTCTCCTCCGGCCACCCGGTCTGCGGGAACAGCGTCCGCGGATGCTCGTGCAGCGAGATCGTCAGCACCCGCGGGTCCTCCCAGAACGCCGCCTGCACCCCGTCCCCGTGATGCACGTCGACGTCGATGTACGCCACCCGCTCCGCACCCAGCTCCAGCAGCCGGGCGACCGCCAGCGCGGCGTCGTTGTACACGCAGAACCCGGACGCGGCGCCCGGCATCGCGTGGTGCAGCCCGCCCGCGAAGTTCACCGCGTGCAGCGCCTCCCCGCGCCACACCGCCTCGGCCGCGCCCACCGACTGCCCCGCGATCAGCGCCGACACCTCGTGCATCCCCGCGAACGCCGGATCGTCGATCGTCCCCAGCCCGTACGACTGGTCCGCCGACCCCGGATCCGCCGACGCGGCCCGTACCGCGTCGATGTAGTCCTCCCGGTGCACGAGCCGCAGCGTCGACTCCCCCGCCGCCTTCGCCGCGACCACCTCGACGTCACGGTCCAGGCCGAGGGCGCCGACCAGGCTGCGCGTCAGCGCCAGCCGGACCGGGTCCATCGGATGGTCCCGGCCGAAGTCATAGCCCGTTACTGCTTCGTCCCACATCAGCTGTGCGCGGCCGCTCATGCCCGCCACCGTATCGGTCGGCCCCCGGCGCGAACGAACGGGCGTGCACCAGCGTCACCAGCACCAACACCATCGGCACCAGCATCGCCCCGCGATAGCTCCACGCGTCCCCGAGCGCCCCCACCAACGGCGAACCGACCAGGAAACCCACGTAGTTGAAGACGTTCAGCCGCGCCACGGCCGCGTCCGACGCCCCCGGCCGCCCCGCCTCGTGCGCCCGCCGTCCCGCCGCCGCGAACGTCTGCGGCACCAGCACGCACAGCCCGAGCCCCAGCAGCGTGAACCCCAGCATCCCCGCCCACACCCCGGGCGCCCCGGCCACCACGGCGAACCCGCCCGCCGCCACCAGCGCCCCCGCCCGCACCACCGCCACGGCCCCGAACCGCCGCACGCCGGCGTCCCCGACCGCCCGCCCCAGCAGCGTGGTGACCATGTAGACGTTGAACGGCACGGTCGCCGTCTGCTCGGAACTGCCCAGCACGTCCTGGAGGTACTTCGCGCTCCAGTTGGAGACCGTCGAGTCCCCGATGTACGCCACCGTCATCACCAGGCACAGCGGCAGCAGCCACTTCAGCCCGCCGCCCGCCCCGGCGTCGACGGCGTCCTTCTCCGCGGGTGCCCGGTCCTTCCCGTCGACGTACCAGCGACTCCCGACCAGCGCGGCCGGCAGCAGCACCAGCACCACCGGCAGATACGACACCCACAGCGCCAGCCCGAAGTGCGCCCCCACCCAGGCCAGCGACGCCCCGACGATCCCGCCCAGGCTGTACGCCGCGTGGAAGCTCAGCATGATGCTGCGCCCGTACGCCCGCTGAAGGCTCACCCCGAGCATGTTCATCGAGGCGTCCAGCGCGCCCACGGCCAGCCCGAACACGGCCAGCGCGAGAGCCAGGACGGCCATCGTCCGGCCCGCCCCGACGGCCAGCAGCGCCAGCAGCACGACCGGCTGGGACCACCGCAGCACCCGGCTCGGCGCCACCCGCCGCACCAGCCGCTCCGTGGAGACGCTGCCGATGCCGGCGAGGATCGGCACGGCGGCGAGGAAGACGGGCAGCAGCCCGTCGGAGACCCCGTACCGGTCCTGGATGCCCGGGATGCGCGTCACGAGCAGCGCGAAAGCGACGCCCTGCACCAGGAAGCCGAACGCCAGCGAGGCCCTGCCGCGCCGCAGCACATCAGTCATGGCGGCGAGCGTAGGGCGCGGGGGTACCGGTGGGTAGATCCGGTCAAAGATGAATCGTGCTCAGTTTTCAGCGCCGTCACCGGCGGCGAGGAGGTCCAGGAACGACGACAACTCCCGCATGTCGCCGAAGAGCCGGGTGGCGCCGCTCAGCTTCTCCGCCGGGGTCATCGCGGTGAACCCGTACACGTCCATCCCGGCCGCCACGGCCGCCTGCACCCCGAGCGGGCTGTCCTCGACGACCAGGCACCGCTCGGGAGTCGTGCCCATCCGCTCGGCCGCGTACAGGAACAGGTCGGGGGCGGGCTTCCCGCGGCCGACGTCCTGCGAGCTGAAGATCCACCCGTCGTCGAAGAACCGGTCAAGACCGGCCGCCCGGTGCCCCACCCTGATCCGCTCATGACTCCCCGACGAGGCCACGCAGTACGGCACCCCGTCCGCGGCCAGCTTCTCCAGCACGTCGGCGACTCCGGGCACCGGCTTCAACTCCCGCTCGAACGCGGCAAAGACGCGGGCGTGGAAGACGTCGTCGAAGTCGGCCGGCAGCCGCTGCCCGGTCCGCTGCTCGACCAGGTCGTGCACCCGGTGCATGGCCGACCCCATGTAGTCCCGGATGGAGTCCTCGTAAGTGGTGGGGTGCCCCAGCTCGGTGAGATAGGCGGCGAGGTGCCGGTTGGACAGGGGTTCGCTGTCGACGAGGACGCCGTCGTTGTCGAAAATCACGAGGTCGTAGCGCATGAACCTGACCCTAAACGCAGAAAGCCCCCGTGCCGAACGGCACGGGGGCTTTCTCTTCAAGAATTGTTCGGCGGCGTCCTACTCTCCCACAGGGTCCCCCCTGCAGTACCATCGGCGCTGTAAGGCTTAGCTTCCGGGTTCGGAATGTAACCGGGCGTTTCCCCTACGCTATGACCACCGAAACACTATGAAACTGACAACCAGCCGCATGCCGTGACCACGGCATGGGGTTGTTCGTGGTTTCAGAACCAACACAGTGGACGCGAGCAACTGAGGACAAGCCCTCGG
>NZ_JBHRWL010000026.1:0-110348 GCF_042647945.1 Streptomyces lusitanus | reverse complement strand
CACCCCGGGCGCCCTCGGCACGTCCGCGGCGTCCTGCCCCGTCACCGCTTGTGCGCCAGTGCGAGCGTCCGGTGCGCCGCCGTCACCACCGCCGCGTCCACGAACGTGCCGTCGGGCAGCGCCTGCGCGCCCTGCGTGCCGGCCGCCGCCTTGAGGACCGTCTCCGCCTGCTCGATCTCCCGCTCCGTGGGCAGATAGGCCCGCTCGATGACCGGGAGCTGACGCGGATGGATCGCCGCCCTGCCCAGGAAGCCCAGGGCGCGCCCGCGCACGCAGGACGCCTCCAGGCCCTCCAGGTCGCGGATGTCCGGGTGCACGGACTGGGCGGGCGGGGCCAGTCCCGCCGCGCGCGCCGCGACCACCACCCGCGCCCGGCACCAGTCGAGACCGGCGTCCTCACGCATCCCCAGATCGGCCATCAGGTCCGCCTCCCCGAGCGCGATGCCGCGCAGCGCCGGGTGCGCGGTGGCCACGGCGTGGGCGTGCTCGACGCCCAGGGCGGTCTCCAGCAGGGCGTACAGGGGCGGGGAGCCGCCCCGCGCGGAGACGGCCCGGCGCGCGACCCGCACCACGTCGGACGGTGCGGACACCTTCGGCAGCCGCAGCCCCGACAGACCGGGCGCGGGGGCCAGCGCCGCCACGTCGGCCGGCCCCCAGGGCCCGGTGAGGGCGTTGACCCGGACGTGCACCGGCACCGGCTGCGGGTCGCGCAGCAGCTCGGCGGTGGCCGCCCGGGCGTACGCCTTGCGGTCCGGCGCGACCGCGTCCTCCAGGTCGACCACCACCACGTCCGCCCCGGCCGCCAGCGCCTTCGCCACCACGTCGGGGCGGTCGCCGGGGGCGTACAGCCAGGTCAGCGGGACGCTGCTCACAAGGCGCCCTCCGCCCGCAGCTCCGCCAGGTCGGCCGGGGTGAGTCCCAGCTCGGTCAGCACCTCCTCGGTGTCCGCGCCGTGCGGGCGGCCCGCCCAGCGGATCGACCCCGGAGTGGCGGAGAGCCGGAACAGCACGTTCTGCATGCGCAGCGGGCCCAGCTCCGGGTCGTCCACGGTGGTGACGGTGGACAGGGCCTGGTACTGCGGATCCTCCATGACGTCCCGTACGTCCTGGACCGGGGCGACGGCCGCCTCCGCCTTCTCGAACGCGGCCAGCACGTCGGCGCGGGTGTGCCCGGCGATCCAGCCGCCGACCGCCTCGTCGAGCACGTCGGCATGCCGGGCCCGGCCCTCGCCGGTGGCGAACCAGGGCGCGTCGATCAGGTCCGGGCGGCCCACCAGGACCATCACCCGCTCGGCGATCGACTGGGCGGAGGTGGAGACGGCGACCCAGGTGCCGTCGGCAGTGCGGTAGGTGCCGCGCGGGGCGTTGTTCTGCGACCGGTTGCCGGTGCGCGGCTGGACGTACCCGAGCTGGTCGTACCAGGTGGGGTGCGGGCCGAGCACGGCCAGGATCGGCTCGATCAGCGCCATGTCCACGACCTGCCCCTCGCCGGTGCGGTCGCGGGCCGCGAGCGCGGTCATGATCGCGTACGCCGTGGTGAGGCCCGCGATCGAGTCGGCGAGCCCGAAGGGCGGCAGGGTCGGGGGCGCGTCCGGTTCGCCGGTGAGCGCGGCGAAGCCGCTCATCGCCTCGGCGAGGGTGCCGAAGCCCGGCCGGTGCGCGTACGGGCCGAACTGGCCGAAGCCGGTGACCCGCGCCAGCACCAGCCGGGGGTTGGCCGCGGACAGCTCGGGCCAGCCCAGGTCCCACTTCTCCAGGGTGCCGGGGCGGAAGTTCTCCACGACCACGTCGGCGGTGCGCACCAGGCGCAGCAGGGTGGCCCGGCCGCCCGGCGTGGACAGGTCCAGGGTGACGGTGCGCTTGTTGCGGCCGAGCACCTTCCACCACAGGCCGACGCCGTCCTTGGACGGGCCGTGGCCGCGCGAGGGGTCGGGTCTGCGGGGGTGTTCGACCTTGACGACGTCGGCGCCGAAGTCGCCGAGCAGGGTGGCCGCGAGGGGGCCGGCGAAGAGGGTGGCAAGGTCGAGGACGCGCAGGCCGGTCAGCGGGGGAGCGGCAGGATCGGGGGTGGGGGCGGCGGTGGCCGGGTCGGGGGGAGTCATGGGCGGGACGCCTCCAGATGGGTGAGACGGGCCAGGGTGTCGAAGCCGGTGCCGTCGAAGTCGCCGACGGAGGTGGCCAGACGGTTCTTCAGCGGGGCCGTCCAGCGCTCGGGGAGGGCGCGGGGCGTGCCGGCGAGCAGCCCGGCGACGCTGCCGGCGGTGGCGCCGACCGAGTCGGTGTCCCAGCCGCCGGACACCGCGCGGCAGATCGAGGCGGTGAAGTCCCCGTCGGCGTGGGTGAGGGCGGCGGCCAGCAGGGCGGTGTTGGGGACGGCGTGCACCCAGTGGTGGGTGGCGCCGTGGGTCTCGTGCAGCAGGTCGACGACGGTGTCGAAGTCGGTGTGCTCGCGGGCCAGCCGTACGGCGTCGCGGACGGCGCGGGCGAGCCGGGAGCGGGGCGGGACGACGGTGAGTCCCGTGCGCAGACAGGCGTGCGCGTCGCGCTCGCCGCCGGCCGCGGCGGCGATGACGGCGGCGGTGAACATGGCCGCGTAGACGCCGTTGGCGGTGTGGGTGAGGGCGGCGTCCCGGTGGGCCTGCACGGCCGCGGCGCCCGGGTCGCCGGGGTTGGTCCAGCCGTGCACGTCGGCGCGGATCAGGGCGCCGATCCACTCGCGGAACGGGTTGCGGTGGCGGGCGGTCAGCGGCGGTTCGAGTCCGCAGAGCAGGTTGCGGTAGGCGATGCGCTCGGCGGTGAAGGTGCGGCCCGCGGGCAGCTCGTCGAGCCAGACGCGGGCCACGTCCGCGGTGGTGAAGCGGCGGCCGTGGCGGCGCAGCACCAGCAGGGCGAGCAGCGGGTAGTTGAGGTCGTCGTCCTCGGGCATGCCGTCGATGTTCTCGGCGAGCGAGGTGGCGGCGGAGCGCCGGTTCCAGGGGTGCTCGGCCAGCAGCTCGGCGGGGACGCCCCGGGCGGTGAACCAGCCGGCCAGCGGCCAGTTGCCGGCGGCGCGGGCCAGGGCGCGGATGGCGGCGAGGGGCAGCTTCTCCACCGGCTTGCCCAGCAGGCAGCCCGCCGCCCGGCCGAGCCAGGCCGCCTCCAGACGCGCCTCGAACACGGGCCCGTCCCAGGCGGCCGGGGCTCCGGGGGAGACGGGCCACTCCGGGCACAGCGCCTGGATCGCCGCCAGGTCGGAGGGCTCGTCGTCGGCGAGGGTGCTGGGCAGCTCGGCCAGCTCGTCCAGCAGGTCGTTCGCCAGCAGCCGGAGGTAACGGGAGACCGGGCGGGGGGAGGCGCCGGCGGCGAGCGGGGCCGGGGGGCCGCCCGCCGCGTGCCAGCGGGCGGCGACCGCCGACGCCTCCCGGCCGTCGAGCGCGGCCTGGCGCAGCTCGTGGCCGACGAGGTCCTCGGGCTGGACCCAGGTCAGTCGGAGCATCCGGCGCCTCCCAGCCGCGCGAACGCCCGCTCGTGGGCGCGGCGGCGCTCCACGTCCCGGGCGAAGACCTCGCGGGCCACCGCGGTGAGCGCGGCGGCCGGCTCCCACAGGTCGAGACGGCTGGCCTCCGCCACGGTCTTGGCCCACTCCTCGGGCACCGGGGAGCCCAGTGCGCCGGTCACCGCTCCGGCCATCGTGGCGATGGAGTCGCAGTCGCGGCCGTAGTTGACCGCGCCCAGCACCGCATGGCGGAAGTCGCCGCGGGCCGCCACCACCATGCCCAGCGCGACGGGCAGCTCCTCGATCGCGTGCAGCCGGGACGGGCGCCGGGCGCCCAGCGAGGGGGAGCGGTAGTCGGGCCCGACGGTGTCGTACGGGGCGACCGCCTCGCGCAGCGGGCGCAGCGCCGACTCGACGTCGGTGTGGTGCGACGCCTCCTCACAGACCTTCTCGATCGCCTCCCGGGTGCCGTCCTTGGCCAGGGACAGGCACGCGGCGACGACCGAGTCCGGGGTCGCGCCCGGAGTGCAGGCCGCCGCCACGGCCGCCGCGAACACCCCGGCCGCCTCCCTGCCGTACGACGACTGGTGGGCGCCCGCCACGTCCAGGGCCTCGGCGTACGCGGCGGCCGGATGGGCGGCGTTGACCAGGCCGACCGGGGCCATGTACATCGCGGCGCCGCAGTTGACGATGTTGCCCACGCCCGCCTCGCGCGGGTCGACGTGGCCGTAGTGCAGCCGGGCCACCAGCCACTTCTCGGCGAGGAAGATCCGGTGCAGCGGGATCGTCTCCGCCTCAAGCTCCGGGATCCAGCGCGGGTTGGTCATCAGGTCCGGGACCAGGTGGTCGGCGATCGCGTAGGCGTCCAGGTGGTCACGGACCCGCGCGTACACCCGGACCAGCGCGTGGGTCATCAGGGTGTCGTCGGTGACGTGCCCGTCGCCCTTGTGGTACGGCGCGATCGGCCGGGCGGTGCGCCAGTCGTCGCCGTGCCACGGGCCGACGACGCCGTGGACGCGGCCGCCGTGGCGTTCGGCGATCTGCTCGGGGGAGTACCCCTCGACCGGGCCGCCGAGGGCGTCGCCCACGGCCGCGCCCACCAGGGCACCGGTGATCCGCTCGTCCAGAGAAGGGGTGTTTTCGGTGTTTTCAATGTCTTCGCATGTCATGCCGGGATCATCCTCCGGGTGCGGTCGGTTGGGCGGCTTCCAGCAGCCCGGCGAGTTCCACCAGGTCCGTCCCGGTGAGCCGGGGGAGCACGCAGCCGGACAGGGTGCGGCAGCTCTCCCGCCAGGACGCGGGGATCGCGCCGCTGCCGCCCAGCGCGCCGGTGAGGGCGCCGGCCAGCGCCGGGGCGGAGTCCGCGACCCGGGACAGACAGGCCGCCGCCGGGACCGCCTCCGCGATCCGGCCGCGGGCGGCGGTGGTCAGGGCGAGGGCGACCGGCACGGTCTCCGCGGCGGCCACTCCGTAGCTGTAGACGTGGTCGACGATCTGGTGCTCCAGCGGCGGCACCAGCGCGAAGGCGCTGTCGGCGTCCGCGGCGAGCGCCAGGGCGTGCCGTGCGTTGCGGCCGATCTCGGTGTCCTCGGGCAGCTCGGCGCAGGCGGCGGCCGCGCAGGCGTCCGGGTCGGCTCCGGCGAGCGCGAGGGACACGGCGGCGGCCATGGCGCGGGCGCCGTGCACGCCGTCGCCGTCCTGGGTGTAGCGGGCGTCGAACTCGGCGAGGTCGGCGGCGGCCCGCGGGTCGCCCGGGTGCGCCACGGCCAGCACACAGGCCCGGACGCAGGCCGCGTCGTCGAAGTAGTGCGGGTTGTCGTGGCCGGTGGCGGGCGGGCGCAGCCCGGTGGCGAGGTTGCCGAGACCGGCGCGCACGGAGATGCGGGCGCGCAGCGGCAGCACGGCGGACTCCGTCTCGGGGGCCCGCTCGGTGGCGGCGGCGACCTCGGCCGCGATCGCGTTCCAGGTGAGGTCGATGGCGGCGCGGGTACGGCGCTCCCGGCTCAGGTCGCCGAGCACGGTGTCGTCGCCCGCGCGTAGCACCGCCTCGGCGGCGAACGCGGCCCACTCGGCGTCGTCGGAGGGGCCGAGGCGCAGCGGCTCGGGAGGCTGGTTGAGGGCGATGGGGACGGGGAGCGTGGTGGTGGCGTTCTGCTCGGCGAAGGTGTCCAGCTCGCGGGTGAGGCGCCGGGTCCACTCGGGCATACGGGCGGCGCGATGCCGGGCGGCGGGCCAGCCCGCGGCGTCCCCGGCGGCGAGCCCGAGCAGCAGCCCCTCGACGGCCTCGCGGCGCGGACGGGGGGAGAGCGAGGGCGCGGCGGGCGTCCGCGGCACCGGGGCCGCGTCGTCCCGCCGGGGTGCGGGGGCGAGGGCGCCGTCCTGCCCGGGTGCGGGGACGAGCGGGTCGTCCCGCTCAGGTGCTGGGGCGAGAGGGACGTGGGTGGCCGGGGCTGGGGCGAGAGCGTCGTCCTGCCCGGGCGCGGGGGTGAGAGGGTCGTCCCGCTCAGGTGCTGGGGCGAGCGGCTCGGCGGTGGTCGGTGCGGTGGCGAGGGCGTCGTCCTGTCCGGGTGTGGGGGCGAGCGGGCCGCCGGGTGTGGGGGCGAGCGGGCCGCCCCTCCGGGATGCGGGGGCGAGGGCGTCGTCCTGTCCGGGTGCCGGCCCGAGAAGGCCGTCGGGCGCCGGTCCTGGGGCGAGAGCGTCGTCCCGTCCCGGTGCCGGAGTGGGCGGGTCCTCGGCGGCCGGTGCCGGAGTGGGCGGGGCCTCGGCGGCCGGTGCCGGGGCGGGAGGGTCGTCGGTGGTCGGTGCGGGGGTGGTGGAGGTCATGAGGGGGTCTCCGGGGTCAGCAGGTCCGCGATGTCGAGGACGTGGTGGCCGGCCATGGCGGGCAGACAGGTGCCGCGGGCCGGGGTGATGGCCGCGGCCCAGTGCTCAGGGACGGCGGCGACACCCTGGGTCGCCCCGGCCAGCGCGCCCGCCACCGCCGCCGTGGTGTCGGCGTCGCGGCCCATGTTCACGGCGGTCAGCACCGCCTGTTCGAAGTCGCCGTCGGCCGCCGCGTAGGCGCCGAAGGCCAGGGCCACCGCCTCCGGGGCGAGGTCGGTCCAGGGGTAGCCGCCGATCACCACCGCGGCGCGGACCGCCCGTTCGCCGCGGTGGGCGGCGGTCACCGCGCGGCGCAGCGAGCGGGCGGTCCAGGAGTCGTCCGGTACGACCGCGAGCGCCGAGGCCACGACCGTGACCACCGGCGCCCCGGCCATGGCCGCCGCGACGCCCGCCGCGACGGCCCGCCCGCCGTGGATGCCCTCCCCGTCGTGGCTGACCGAGCCGTCGATCGCCGCGAGCCGGGCCGCCTCGTCGGGCCGTCCGGCCGCGTGCACGCCGTAGGGCGCCGCCCGCATGGCCAGTCCGTCGCTCCAGGCGTGCCGGTGCTGGGCGGAGATGGGCGCGGCCAGACCCCGGCGCAGGTTCTCCAGCGTGCCGCGTTCGCTGAACCCGGCGCCGCGGAAGGGGCCTTCGGCGCGGTCCGCGATCCACTCGTGCCAGGCAGCCTCGACGTGCGCGGGGGTGAGCGCGGAGCCGTGCCGGGCGGCCAGCAGGCCCGAGAAGATCGCGTACTCGGTGTCGTCCGTGCCGGCCGGGGGGTCGTTCACATAGCCCGTGATGCGGCCCCACTTCGCGCGGATCTCGGAGGGCTTCATGTTCTCGGCGGGCGCGCCCATCGCGTCGCCGACGGCCAGGCCGAGCAGCGCGCCGCGGGCCCGTTCGCGGAGCCCGAGGGCGTCCCCGGGCGCGGGCGCCGAGGGGATGCGGGCGGTCGATGCCATACGCGGCTCTCCTCTCAGGCGCGCCCCGTGGGGCGCGGGCCCTTTGCGGAACTGTCCCCGGTGCCGTGTGCGCCGCAGCCTGGTGCGCCGGAGCGTCACCCGGACGAGATGCGCGGGGCGGCCGAGCGGACATGCGCGGGGCGGCCGGGCGGACCGGGGCGGGAGACAAAAGCGCTGGTTAGCGCAGCCTTTCCTTGCTGGCGGGGGCTGGAGGCGAGGCGTAGACTGGGTCGCGTCGAAAATTGGAACGAGTCCAAAGAGAGTGGCGCGGGCGTCCGTGGACGAGGGCGCCCGGCAGAGTCCAGGGGGACCAGGCGTGGCCATCATCGAGACCGAGGCGACGCTCCACGAGGCGCACCGCGACAACCACACCCACCGCGACGTCAACGGCGGATGGCTGCGCCCCGCGGTGTTCGGCGCCATGGACGGGCTGGTGTCCAACCTCGCCCTGATGACCGGCGTCGCGGGCGGCGCCGTCGGCCATCAGACGATCGTCCTCAGCGGGCTCGCCGGACTGGCCGCCGGCGCCTTCTCCATGGCGGCCGGCGAGTACACCTCCGTGGCCTCCCAGCGCGAGCTGGTCGAGGCCGAGCTGGACGTCGAGCGCCGGGAGCTGCGCAAGCACCCCAAGGACGAGGAGGCCGAGCTGGCCGCGCTCTACGAGTCGCGCGGCGTCGAGCCCGCCCTGGCCCGCGAGGTGGCCCGGCAGCTCTCCCGCGACCCGGAGCAGGCGCTGGAGATACACGCCCGCGAGGAACTGGGCGTCGACCCCGGCGACCTGCCCTCGCCGGCCGTCGCGGCGGTCTCCAGCTTCGGTTCCTTCGCGCTGGGCGCGCTGCTGCCGGTGCTGCCGTACCTGCTCGGCGCGGGCAGCCTGTGGCCGGCCGTGCTGGTCGCGCTGCTCGGGCTCTTCCTGTGCGGGGCCGTGGTCGCGAGGGTCACGGCGCGCTCCTGGTGGTACAGCGGCCTGCGGCAGCTCGCCCTCGGCGGCGCGGCGGCCGGTGTGACGTACGCCCTGGGATCGCTCTTCGGCACCGCCGTAGGATGACCCCTTGCGGTTATGCGAAGCTTCGCATAAACAATCATTACTTGCTGGTTTCGAAAGTGTGACCAGTGGGCATGAGCCGTACGCGCCGGTGGCAACGAGGCCGGCGGCGTGCCCAGCGGAGGAGGCGAAGAAGCCTCCTCCCGCCCTCGGGCCGACGGACACCGATCTGTCCGGACCGGCCCCCCACCGCTTCCGTCGAGGGGCGCGGAACCCCGCCGCGACCCGCTCGATGTCCGCATGCTGGAACGGATTATCCCGGTTCCCGAGAGTCGTTCCATCATGTAACCTGCACGAAATTTAGCCACACGCAGAGGGCCAACGTCGTCCCTCGGCACTTGCACCAATGCCAATTGACGACGACGGGAGAGCCGATGCGTACGCCGCGCCAGCCGTCCCAGCATTCCTCGAACGACCGCGCGAGCTGGTCGTTCATGGATGCTCGCCCTGCTGCGCAGGGTATGTACGACCCCCGCAACGAGCACGACGCCTGCGGCGTCGGCTTCGTCGCCACCCTCACCGGCGAGGCGTCCCACACCCTGGTCGAGCAGGCCCTCACCGTCCTGCGGAACCTCGAACACCGCGGCGCCACCGGCTCCGAGCCGGACTCCGGCGACGGCGCGGGCATCCTCTCCCAGATCCCGGACGCCTTCTTCCGCGAGGTGGCCGGATTCGATCTGCCCGAGGCGGGCGGCTACGCCGTCGGCATCGCCTTCCTCCCCGAGGAGGGCGCCGGCGAGGCCGTCACCCGCATCGAGGAGATCGCCGCCGCCGAGGAGCTCACCGTGCTCGGCTGGCGCGAGGTGCCGGTCGCGCCCCAGCTGCTCGGCGCCACCGCCCGCTCCACCATGCCGGTCTTCCGCCAGCTCTTCGTCACCGACGGGGTCAGCACAGGCATCGCACTGGACCGCAAGGCGTTCGTGCTGCGCAAGCGCGCCGAGCGCGAGGCGGGCGTCTACTTCCCGTCGCTGTCCGCGCGGACCATCGTCTACAAGGGCATGCTGACCACCGGCCAGCTCGAGCCCTTCTTCCCGGACCTGTCCGACCGCCGCTTCGGCTCCGCGATCGCGCTGGTGCACTCCCGGTTCTCCACGAACACCTTCCCGTCGTGGCCGCTCGCGCACCCGTACCGCTTCGTCGCGCACAACGGTGAGATCAACACCGTCAAGGGCAACCGCAACTGGATGCGCGCCCGCGAGTCCCAGCTGATGTCCGACCTGTTCGGCACCGGCAAGGACCTGGCGCGGATCTTCCCGGTCTGCACCCCCGACGCCTCCGACTCCGCGTCCTTCGACGAGGTGCTGGAGCTGCTGCACCTCGGCGGCCGCTCGCTGCCCCACTCGGTGCTGATGATGATCCCGGAGGCGTGGGAGAACCACGACTCCATGGACCCGGCCCGGCGCGCCTTCTACCAGTACCACTCCACGATGATGGAGCCCTGGGACGGCCCGGCCTGCGTCACCTTCACCGACGGCACCCAGGTCGGCGCCGTGCTCGACCGCAACGGCCTGCGCCCCGGCCGCTACTGGGTCACCGACGACGGCCTGGTCGTCCTCGGCTCCGAGGTCGGCGTGCTCGACCTCGACCCGGCCAAGGTGGTCCGCAAGGGCCGTCTCCAGCCCGGCCGCATGTTCCTCGTGGACACCGCCGAGCACCGCATCATCGAGGACGACGAGATCAAGTCCCGGCTCGCCGCCGAG
Organism: Streptomyces lusitanus; assembly: GCF_042647945.1. NCBI lineage: Bacteria > Bacillati > Actinomycetota > Actinomycetes > Kitasatosporales > Streptomycetaceae > Streptomyces > Streptomyces lusitanus. The sequence continues at coordinate 100,305 of NZ_JBHRWL010000026.1, read as the reverse complement.
CACCCCTACGAGGAGTGGCTCGAGGCCGGCGAGATCGAGCTGTCCGACCTGCCCGAGCGTGAGCACATCGTGCACACCCACGCCTCGGTCACCCGCCGCCAGCAGACCTTCGGCTACACCGAGGAGGAGCTGCGCGTCCTCCTCGCGCCGATGGCCAAGACCGGCGCGGAGCCCATCGGCTCCATGGGCACCGACTCGCCGATCGCCGCGCTCAGCGAGCGCCCCCGGCTGCTGTTCGACTACTTCACGCAGCTGTTCGCGCAGGTCACCAACCCGCCGCTGGACGCCATCCGGGAGGAGCTGGTCACCTCCCTGCGCTCCTCGCTGGGCCCGCAGGGCAACCTGCTGGAGCCGACGGCCGCCGCGTGCCGCAGCGTCACCCTGCCCTTCCCGGTGATCGACAACGACGAGCTGGCCAAGCTCATCCACATCAACGCCGACGGCGACATGCCCGGCTTCAAGGCCGCGACCCTCTCCGGCCTGTACCGGGTGGCCGGCGGCGGCGAGGCCCTCGCCGCCCGCATCGACGACATCTGCGCCGAGGCCGACGCCGCCATCGAGAACGGCGCCCGCCTGATCGTCCTGTCCGACCGGCACTCCGACGCCGAGCACGCGCCGATCCCGTCGCTGCTGCTCACCGCGGCCGTCCACCACCACCTCATCCGCACCAAGCAGCGCACCCACGTGGGCCTGCTGGTCGAGGCCGGCGACGTCCGCGAGGTGCACCACGTCGCCCTGCTCATCGGCTACGGCGCCGCCGCGGTCAACCCCTACCTGGCCATGGAGTCCGTCGAGGACCTGGTCCGCGCGGGCACCTTCCTGCCCGGCGCCGAGCCCGAGCAGGCCCTCCGCAACCTCATCCACGCCCTCGGCAAGGGCGTCCTGAAGGTCATGTCCAAGATGGGCATCTCCACGGTCGCCTCCTACCGCGGCGCCCAGGTCTTCGAGGCCGTCGGTCTCGAGGAGTCCTTCGTCGAGAAGTACTTCAACGGCACCACCAGCAAGATCGGCGGCGTCGGCATCGACGTGATCGCCAAGGAGGTCGCCGCCCGCCACGCCAAGGCGTACCCCGCCTCCGGCATCGCCCCGGCGCACCGCGCGCTGGACATCGGCGGCGAGTACCAGTGGCGCCGCGAGGGCGAGCCGCACCTGTTCGACCCGGAGACGGTGTTCCGCCTCCAGCACTCCACGCGCTCCGGCCGCTACGACATCTTCAAGAAGTACACGGAGCGCGTGAACGAGCAGTCCGAGCGGCTGATGACGCTGCGCGGCCTGTTCGGCTTCCAGTCCGGCCGGAAGCCCATCCCGGTGGAGGAGGTCGAGCCGGTCTCCGAGATCGTCAAGCGGTTCTCCACCGGCGCCATGTCGTACGGCTCCATCTCGCAGGAGGCGCACGAGACCCTCGCCATCGCCATGAACCAACTGGGCGGCAAGTCCAACACCGGTGAGGGCGGCGAGGACCCGGAGCGCCTGTACGACCCGGCGCGCCGGTCGTCCATCAAGCAGGTCGCCTCCGGCCGCTTCGGCGTGACGTCCGAGTACCTGGTCAACTCCGACGACATCCAGATCAAGATGGCCCAGGGCGCCAAGCCCGGCGAGGGCGGCCAGCTGCCCGGCCACAAGGTCTACCCGTGGGTGGCGAAGACCCGGCACTCGACGCCGGGCGTGGGGCTCATCTCCCCGCCGCCGCACCACGACATCTACTCCATCGAGGACCTCGCCCAGCTGATCCACGACCTGAAGAACGCCAACCCCCAGGCGCGCATTCACGTCAAGCTGGTCTCCGAGGTCGGCGTCGGCACCGTCGCGGCCGGTGTGTCGAAGGCGCACGCGGACGTCGTGCTGATCTCCGGCCACGACGGCGGCACCGGCGCCTCCCCGCTCACCTCGCTGAAGCACGCGGGCGGCCCCTGGGAGCTCGGCCTCGCCGAGACCCAGCAGACCCTGCTGCTCAACGGCCTGCGCGACCGGATCGTCGTCCAGACCGACGGCCAGCTCAAGACCGGCCGCGACGTCGTCATCGCCGCGCTGCTGGGCGCCGAGGAGTTCGGTTTCGCGACCGCGCCGCTCGTCGTCTCCGGCTGCGTCATGATGCGCGTCTGCCACCTGGACACCTGCCCGGTCGGCATCGCCACCCAGAACCCCGTGCTGCGCGACCGGTTCTCCGGCAAGGCCGAGTACGTGGTGAACTTCTTCCGGTTCATCGCCGAGGAGGTCCGCGAGCTCCTCGCCGAGCTGGGCTTCCGCTCCATCGACGAGGCCGTCGGCCACGCCGAGGTGCTGGACGTGACCCGCGCGGTCAACCACTGGAAGGCGCAGGGCCTGGAGCTCGAGCCCCTGTTCCACGTGCCCGAGCTGCCCGAGGGCGCCGCCCGCCACCAGGTCGTCGCCCAGGACCACGGGCTGGAGAAGGCGCTCGACAACGAGCTGATCAAGCTCGCCGCCGACGCGCTCTCCGCCTCCGGCGCCGAGGACGCCCAGCCGGTGCGCGCCCAGGTCGCCATCCGCAACATCAACCGCACGGTCGGCACCATGCTCGGCCACGAGGTGACGAAGAAGTTCGGCGGCGCGGGCCTGCCCGACGACACCATCGACATCACCTTCACCGGCTCCGCCGGCCAGTCCTTCGGCGCCTTCCTCCCGCGCGGTGTCACGCTGCGCCTGGAGGGCGACGCCAACGACTACGTCGGCAAGGGCCTCTCCGGCGGCCGTGTCGTCGTCCGCCCGGACCGCGGCGCCGACCACCTCGCCGAGTACAGCGTCATCGCGGGCAACACCCTCGCCTACGGCGCCACCGGCGGCGAGATGTTCCTGCGCGGCAAGGTCGGCGAGCGGTTCTGCGTGCGCAACTCCGGCGCGCTGGTCGTCTCCGAGGGCGTGGGCGACCACGGCTGCGAGTACATGACGGGCGGCCAGGCGGTCGTCCTCGGCGAGACCGGGCGCAACTTCGCGGCCGGCATGTCCGGCGGCGTCGCCTACGTCGTCGACCTGGACCGGGACAACGTGAACGCCGGCAACCTCGCCTCCGTCGAGGCGCTGGACGACGCCGACAAGCAGTGGCTGCACGACGTGGTCCGGCGGCACCAGGAGGAGACGGGCTCCACCGTCGCCGAGAAGCTGCTCGCCGACTGGGACACGGCCGTGGAGCGCTTCAGCAAGATCATCCCCAGCACGTACAAGGCAGTGCTCGCCGCCAAGGACGCCGCCGAGCGAGCCGGTCTCTCCGAGACCGAGATCACCGAGAAGATGATGGAGGCGGCGATCAATGGCTGACCCGAAGGGCTTTCTGAACCACGGCCGCGAGGTCGCCGCGTCCCGTCCGGTGGAGGAGCGCAGGAAGGACTGGAACGAGGTCTACGTCCCCGGCTCCCTGCTGCCGATCATCAGCAAGCAGGCCAGCCGCTGCATGGACTGCGGCATCCCGTTCTGCCACAACGGCTGTCCCCTCGGGAACCTCATCCCCGAGTGGAACGACTACGCCTACCGCGAGGACTGGGGCGCGGCGAGCGACCGGCTGCACGCCACCAACAACTTCCCCGAGTTCACCGGGCGGCTGTGCCCCGCCCCGTGCGAGTCGGCGTGCGTGCTCGGCATCAACCAGCCGCCGGTCACCATCAAGAACGTCGAGGTCTCCATCATCGACAAGGCGTGGGAGACCGGTGACGTCGCGCCGCAGATCCCCGAGCGCCTGTCCGGCAAGACCGTCGCCGTCGTCGGCTCGGGCCCCGCGGGCCTGGCCGCCGCCCAGCAGCTGACCCGGGCCGGCCACACCGTCGCCGTCTACGAGCGCGCGGACCGCATCGGAGGGCTCCTCCGGTACGGCATCCCCGAGTTCAAGATGGAGAAGCGGCACATCAACCGCCGCATCGAGCAGATGCGCGCGGAGGGCACCAAGTTCCGCACCGGCGTCGAGATCGGCCGGGACATGCCCGCCACCGCGCTGCGCAAGCGGTACGACGCCGTGGTCCTCGCCGTCGGCGCGACCACCGCGCGTGACCTGCCCGTGCCCGGCCGGGAGCTCAAGGGCATCCACCAGGCCATGGAGTACCTGCCGCTGGCGAACAAGGTGCAGGAGGGCGACTACGTCTCCCCGCCGATCACCGCCGAGGGCAAGCACGTCGTCGTGATCGGCGGCGGCGACACCGGCGCCGACTGCGTGGGCACCGCCCACCGCCAGGGCGCCGCGTCCGTCACCCAGCTGGAGATCATGCCCCGCCCGAACGACGAGCGGGACCCGGTCGCCCAGCCCTGGCCGACGTTCCCCATGCTGTACAAGGTCACCAGCGCGCACGAGGAGGGCGGCGAGCGGATCTACTCCGTCTCCACCACCCACTTCGAGGGCGACGAGGACGGCAACGTCCAGTGGCTGCACATGACCGAGGTGGAGTTCGTCGACGGCAAGCTGACCCAGAAGCCGGGCACCGAGCGCAAGATCCCCGCGCAGCTGGTCACCCTCGCCATGGGCTTCACCGGCACCGACCGGGACAACGGCCTGGTCGAGCAGTTCGGCCTGGAGCTGGACGCGCGCGGCAACATCGCCCGCGACGACGACTTCCAGACCAACGTGCCCGGCGTGTTCGTGGCCGGTGACGCCGGCCGCGGCCAGTCGCTCATCGTGTGGGCGATCGCCGAGGGCCGCTCGGCCGCCCGGGGCTGCGACCGGTACCTGACCGGGGCCAGCGCCCTGCCCGCCCCGATCCGCCCCACGGACCGCGCCCTGGCGGTCTGACACCCCCGAGAACGTGACGCACAACGGCGTGCGGAACACCGCGGCGCCTGCCCGCCAGTCCCCGACCGGACCGACTGGGCAGGCGCCGCACCATGTTCAGGACAGGGTGTAGGAGTCCCCGTACATCTCCCAGGTGAGCGGGGTGTCCAGGTCCAGGTTCCCGGCCTGGAGGAACCGGCGCTGCGCGGTGTCGATCCGGGAGGTGTCGCGGTCCGGGTAGCGGGTGAGCATGGCCTCGCGGCGGACGTCGAGGAAGGCGTCCAGGTACGTCTTCTCCGAGCCGCCGGCGGCGGGCGTCTTCGCCCGCTCCAGGACGCGCTCGCGCAGGGCGTAGAAGCCGTTCTCGTCGGTGCCGGTGCCGTGGAAGACCATCGCGTCGAAGTACACGAACTGGCCCAGGGTGCCCAGGCCGTCCAGCTTGGCGAGGCGGACCGCCGGCTCGAAGTAGACGCGGTCGCGCTCCTCCTCCTGCGCGGCGCGGAACTCCGGCAGCTGGGACTCCGCCTTCCACGCGTCGGTGAAGCCCGGGTCCAGCCCCTCGTGCGAGTCGGTGCCGTCGACCTCGCGCAGGGCGGGCAGATAGCGCGCGAGGCCGTTGCCGGGGTGGCTCTCGGTGTAGTGCTCCACCAGGGTGAGCAGGTCGTGGGTGCCGGTGCAGAAGCCGATGATGCCCGCGGTGTAGCCGCAGTCGTCGTCCCGGTCCTCGATGATCCCGTAGGTGGAGCGCCAGTCGGTGGTGGAGTGCTCGGCGCTCGACACCAGCCGGTGGGCCAGCTCCCGCTTGGCGGGGGCGGCGAGGCCCGGCGGCAGGGAGGCGATGACCTCGTCGTCCTCGTCCCGCTGCCGCTCGTGCTCCTGCTCGGCGCGGTCCTTGACGTCGTCGCGGGAGGACTGGGCGCTGACCGAGGAGGGGGCGGCGGGGGCGTCGGCGGCTCCCGACGGCAGGACGAAGTACACCGCCGTGGCGACCACGGGGACGCCAGCGAGGAAGAGCACACCGGCACGTTTCACTGGGGGATCCCTCCACCTGTCAGTTCCGACACCTTGGCCACCGCCAGGACGGCGAGCAGCACCACCAGCCCCGCGCACGCGCCGGCCTGCACCAGCACGCGGCGCCCGTCGCGCGGCGCCCAGGCGAACGCGAGCGCCACCAGCGCGCCCGTCAGCAGCCCGCCCAGGTGGCCCTGCCACGAGGTGAGGTACGCGGAGACCACCAGCCACAGCAGCAGCCCGGTCATGTAGCGGTTCACCCCGCGCATGTCGGCGCCCACCCGCCGGGACACCACGTAGAAGGCGGCCCCCACCCCGAACAGCGCGCCGGACGCGCCGACCGTGGGGTCCGAAGGCGCGAGCAGCAGCACCAGCACGGAGCCGCCCAGCGCGGACAGCACGTACAGGGCGACGTAGTGGACCCGGCCGAGCATCGGCTCGACCACCCGGCCCAGGTTCCACAGCATCGCCATGTTCATCAGCACGTGCAGGACTCCGAACGTCCCCTCAGTGGGCGGCAGATGCAGGAACGCGCCGGTCAGCAGCCGGTACCACTCGCCGCCCGCGACGCCCTCGGGGGTGAAGTCCGCGGGGTACGGCCGCGTCCACACGTAGTGGCCGCCGTCCGGGCCGAGCAGCCCCGCGCCCACCATCGCGAACCGGTCCACGACCTCCGGCCGGACGACCTCCGTCAGATACGCCAGCGCGTTGAGGGCGATCAGCGCGTACGTCACCACGGGCACCGCGGAGACCCGGCCGCCCACCAGGGTGCGAGCCTGCCGCATCGACCGGGCGCCCTCCCGCACGCAGTCGGGACACTGGTGGCCCACGGCCGCCTCGCGCATGCAGTCGGGGCAGATGTACCGCTCGCAGCGGACGCAGCGCACGTGGCACTCCACCCGCGGATGGCGGTAGCAGGTGGTGACGGCGGACTCGGGCTCCACAGGCCGGCTCCTCGGCGGGGTCGGGACGGAAACGGCCGGCGGGGGACGGCGGCGCACACGACTGCGGCGAACAAAATAGCGAACACCCGAGAAGTGGGCGAATGCCGGGGTGAAATGCCGCCTTTGTGACGGCCGTGAAAGCGGGGCGCCGGAGCCGGACGTCAGGTGTCGCACTCCAGCACGGACCGGCACAGACCGCACCGCGCCCGCACCCGCCCCGCCACCGGCACCCGGATCCGCTGGTGACAGGTGGGACAGGGGAACGACACCCGCAGCGGGCCGCGCCCGTCCGCCGAGAACCGGTACGCCGTCTCCCGCCCCGCCTCCGGCGCCCGCGCGTGCCCCGGCGTGTGCCCCTGCGCGTGCCGCCGGTCCCGCGCGTACCGGCGCCGCCCCGCCCACCCCGCCGCGCGCAGCGGCGGCTGCTCCGCGTCCCGCCGCGCCAGCCCCAGCCCCTCGCGGTACGCCGTGTACGCCTGCGGACTGGTGAACCACACCGACGGGTCCTCGCCGAACAGCAGCGCCCGCTTCGCCAGCACGTACCCGAACTCCTCCGGCGTGAGGTACCCGAGCTTCTGCGACGACGCCCCGTCCTCCCGGAACGCGTCCAGCAGCAGCCACCCCGCGCCCAGGTACGTCGCCGCGGTGTCCGTGAAGATCTCGTTCTCCCGCGTCGACGGGAACGACAGCCCCAGCCGGTGCAGGTACACGTGCGCCACCTCGTGCGCCAGCGCCGCCCCGATGTCCCGCCGATGGTTACGGAACCGGTCGTTCAGCTCGACGAAGTACTCCGGGCCCGCCGCCAGTTCGACGTTCGCCGCATGCGTCATCTCACGGAACCCGACGATCAGCCGCGCGTCCGGCAGCCGGTAGTGCGCCACCATCTCGCGCGCCACCCGCTGCGCCCCCAGATGCAGGTCGTCCACGTCCGCGAACGCCACGTCGGCCGGCGCCACGCTCACCGAGAAGGTCCGCACCGTGTCGTACGACAGCCGCCGGTACAGCGCCGTGACCGACTCCCGCACCGTCCGCAGATGCGGATAACCGTGCTCCACCGGTCCGCCGTTCGCCACGTCGCACCCCCGCCGCGCCTGGACACCGTCCACTGTACGGTCCGTGCCGCCGCGGGCGCCCGCCCGCCGTAGGCTGAACCGTCATGACCACCAGCAACACCGCCGGCCCCGAAGCCGACCCCGCGGTCCTCGACGAACTGACCCGCCTGCGCGACAGCATCGACAACATCGACGCGGCCGTCGTCCACATGCTGGCCGAGCGCTTCAAGTGCACCCAGCAGGTCGGCCGGCTCAAGGCCGAGCACCGGCTGCCGCCCGCCGACCCGGGGCGCGAGGCCCGCCAGATCGCCCGGCTGCGGGCCCTCGCCGAGAGCGCCAAGCTCGACCCGGCGTTCGCGGAGAAGTTCCTGACGTTCATCATCGCCGAGGTGATCCGCCACCACGAGAGCATCGCGGACGACGCCGCGGGCGGCACGGCCTGAGCGGACAGAAGGCGGGCCCGGGACGCGGCGGGGAGTGACAGGGCGGCCCGCGCGGTGCATGCTCGCTGTGCACGCCGTGTCGGCCGCCGAGCACCGTCCGTCAGCGTCCGGGCCCCGCGCCCGGCCCTGACGAGGAAGGACGTGCGCCATGCCGCCCACCGCCCGCATCCTCCTCGTCGACGACCACGAGGACACGCTGTACGCCCTGGAGAGCGCCCTGGCCCCGCTCGGACAGCCGCTGGGCCGGGCCACCAGCGGCGACGAGGCGCTCAAGCAGCTGCTGCGCGGCAACGTCGGCGTGCTCCTGCTCGACGCCCACATGCCCGGCACCGGCGGACTCGACGTGGTGCGCTGGATGCGGCGCCTGGAGCAGACCCGGCACATACCCGTCGTCCTGCTCACCGGCTTCGCCCGCGACCACCGGCTCGGCGCCGCCGCCTACCGCCTCGGCGTGGCCGACCTCGTCACCACCCCCGTCGACCCCTGGGCGCTGCGCACCAAGGTGCGCCACCTCTACGACACCCACCAGCGCGGGCTCGCCCTTCAGGCCGAGGTGCGCGCCCTGCGCGCCCGGCTCGACGCGGCCGGCGCCCCCGCCGTACGCCCCGCGCCGCCCCCGCCGCACGCGCACGTGCCTCCCGCACACCCCCCGGGGGCGCACACCGCGGAGCTCGGCGGGGACCGGACATAGGCCGCGTACCCCATCCTCCTCTGTGCCGGGCAGGAACCATCAGGCAGCATGGCGTGCATGTCCGTACTGACGCGCGACGAAGCGCAGAACCGAGCACAGCTCATCGACGTCCACCGCTACACGATCGCCCTCGACCTGACCGCCGGGGACGAGACGTTCGACTCCCGCACCGTCATCAGGTTCGGCGCCCGCGCGGACGCGGACACCTTCGTCGAGATCAAGCCCGCCGAGCTGCGCTCCGTCACCCTCGACGGACAGCCCCTGGACCCCGCCCTCCTCGACGACGGGCGGCTCCCGCTGAAGAACCTCACCGCCGGCGAGCACGAGCTGCTGGTCGACGCGCGCATGCGCTACTCCCGCACCGGCGAGGGCATGCACCGCTTCACCGACCCCACCGACGGCGAGACCTACGTCTACACCCAGCTGTTCCTCGACGACGTGCAGCGCGTCTTCGCCGCCTTCGACCAGCCCGACCTCAAGGCCGTCTTCGAACTCACCGTCACCGCGCCCGAGCACTGGACGGTCCTCGCCAACGGCGTCACCGAGCACACCGGCGGCGGCGTGTGGCAGGCCGCGCCCACCCCGCCCGTCTCCACCTACCTGGTCGCCGTCGCCGCGGGCCCCTGGCACTCCGTGCGCACCGAGCACCGCGGGCTGCCCTTCGGCCTGCACTGCCGGCGCTCCCTCGCCCCGCACCTCGAGGCCGACGCCGAGGAACTGCTCGACATCACCCGCGCCTGCTTCGACCGCTACCACGAGAAGTTCGAGGAGCCCTACCCCTTCGACTCCTACGACCAGGCCTTCGTGCCCGAGTTCAACGCGGGCGCCATGGAGAACCCGGGCCTGGTCACCTTCCGCGACGAGTTCGTCTACCGCTCCGCCGTCACCGACACCGAGCGGCAGCGGCGCGCCATGGTCGTCGCCCACGAGATGGCCCACATGTGGTTCGGCGACCTCGTCACCCTGCGCTGGTGGGACGACATCTGGCTGAACGAGTCCTTCGCCGAGTACATGGGCTACCAGACCCTCAACGAGGTCATCCCCGCCAACCCTGGCGCACAGCCGCCCCGCTGGCGCGGCGACGGCACCTGGACCGACTTCGGCGTCTCCCGCAAGACCTGGGGCTATGACGCCGACCAGCGGCCCTCCACCCACCCCGTCGCCCCGGAGCACGTCGAGGACACCGCCTCCGCGCTGCTCAACTTCGACGGCATCTCCTACGCCAAGGGCGCCTCCGCGCTGCGCCAGCTCGTCGCCTGGCTCGGCGAGAAGGACTTCCTCGCCGGCATCAACACCCACTTCGAGCGGTACCGCTTCGGCAACGCCGGCCTCGCCGAGTTCATCGACTCCCTGGCCTCCGCCACCGAACGCGACGTGCACGCCTGGGCCGACGCCTGGCTGCGCACCAGCGGCGTCGACACCCTCACCGCCACCGTCGACGCGGTGCCCGGCCGGTGGACGCTCACCCTGGACCGCGAGGGCAGCCGCCCGCACCGGGTGACCGTCGGCGTGTACGACCGCGACCTCAGCGACGGACGCACCCTCACCCTGCGCGAGCGCTACGAGGCCGACGTGCCGCACACCGACGCCCCCGAGCCGCGCCCCGGCACCCGCCCCGCCCTGGTCGTCCCCAACGACCTGGACCTGACCTACGCCAAGATCCGCCTCGACGAGACCTCCCTGGAAACCGTCCTGCGCGGCCTCTCCGGCATCCCCGACGCGCTCACCCGCGCCGTCGTCTGGAACAGCCTGCGCGACATGGTCCGCGACGGCGACCTCGCCCCCTCCGACTTCCTGGCCACCGCCGCCGCCCATCTGCCCGAGGAGACCGACGTCGCCCTGGTCCAGGGCGTCCTCGCCTTCGCCTCGACCGAGGTCGCCGACCACTACCTCGCCCCGGACCGGCGGCCCGCCGCGCTCGCCACCCTCACCGACCTGTGCCGCGCCCTCATCCGCCGCACCGAGGACGGCGACCACCCGGGGCTGCGCCTGGTCGCGGTGCGCCACTGCATCGACGCCGCGGGACGCCCCGAGACCATCGCCGCCTGGCTCGCCGACGGCACCGTCCCCGGCGGCCCCGAACTCGACCCCGAACTGCGCTGGCGGATCCTCGCCCGGCTCGCCGTGCTGGGCGCGGTGGACGAGAGCGCCGTCGCCGAGGAACTGCGCCGCGACCCGAGCGCCACCGGCCAGGAAGGCGCCGCCCGCTGCCGGGCCGCCCTGCCCGGCCCGGACGCCAAGGCCCGCGCCTGGGACGCCATGTTCGGCTCCGACGACCTGTCCAACTACCTGTTCACCGCGACCGCCCAGGGCTTCTGGCAGCCCGAGCAGGCCGACCTCGTCCGCCCCTACGTGGCCCGCTACTTCAAGGACGCGGTGGCCGTCGCCGCGCGCCGCGGCCCCGCCATCGCCACGGCCGCCGGCCGCTGGGCGTTCCCCGCCCACGCCGTAGAGGCCGAAACCCTGAGGCTCGGCGAGAAGACACTGCGCAAGGCCGACCCCGTGCCCGCCCTGCGCCGCCAGTTCACCGACCGCCTCGACGACCTGGCCCGCGCCCTGCGCGTCCAGGAGGCGTAGCCGACGCGCCGGGCCCGCCCGGAGCCGCGCCGCCTCGACGCGCTCCGGGCACCACTCACCGCCGGGCGAGGACCGCGGTCAGGCCGTGTTCGACGCGCTCGTCGAAGGCCTCCGGGGCGAGATGGCCGAGCACGCGGTGGAGGGCGGGACGGGCCGTCTCCGAGACCGCGTCCGCCAGAGCGGCGCCCGGCGCCCGGCCGCCTGCCCTGATCCGCCCCGACGGGCACATCGCCTGGGCCGGCACCGACCGGGACGACGCCACCCTGTGCGCGGCCGCGGACAGGGCCCTCGCCACTGTGCACCGGTAGACGCGACGGCCCCCGAAACGCGCCCGCCCCGCCCGGCGAGCCGTACAGCTCACCGGGCGGGGCGGGACCTGACCTCCCGTACGAAGGAACGGGCGTCAGAACACCGGCGTGCCGTCCCGGGTCAGCCGCCAGTCCTCCGACGCGAAGTCCTTCGGGTCCAGCACGCCCTTGGCCGTCGCCCACTCCGCGATCCGGGTGCGGATCTCCGTCGACTCCGCCCACAGCTCCGGCGCCGACGCCACGTGCGGGAACGCCCCGCCGCCGTTGGCCCGGTAGTTGTTCACCGCGAACACGAACTGCTGCGCGTCGTCCACCGGGGCGCCGTCGAACGTCAGGTTCTTGATCCGCGACCCGGCCGGCTGGGCGATGTCGATGTCGTACCGCACGCCCGACACGTAGTCGTAGTTGTAGTCCGGGCGGCCGTTCGCGTTCGTCAGCTTGTCGACGTCCACCGGGGCGCCGGCCGGGGTCTGGTTGAAGTACTCCGCCGAGTACTCCAGGTACGCCCGCACCTGAGCGCCCGTCATCAGCTTCGCCACCAGCGTGTTGTCGTACACGTAGAGGCTCGACAGGTCCCGGATGGTCACGTCGCCGGCCGGGATCTCGCTGGTCCGGGAGAACGGCGAGGCCTGCGACAGCACCGGCAGCGAGGCGTGCTCCGTGCCCGCCAGCGCCTCCCGGACCACGTCCTCCTGCACCTTGCTGATCAGGTCGATGATCGGCGCGTCCTTGTACCGCGCCTCCACCGTCGTCAGCGTCTCGGTCGCCGTCCCCACCACCTGGTTGACGTACGCCACCACCTGCGCGTGCTCGTCGCCCAGCAGCCGGGTGATCCGCGGGTCGTCCTCCACCGATGCCGCGTCCCGCAGCGACGCCTTGACGGACTCCACCTGCCAGCGGCCCCGCTCGAAGGTCAGCTCGACGTCGAACAGCGTCAGCCGTTCGGCGTAGCACAGCGGCTCCGACAGCACGACCTCCCGGCCGGTCCTCTCGTTCGTCACCCGCAGCTCCGCGATCTCCGTGTGCGCGTGGCCGACCAGGATGGCGTCGATGCCCGGCACCTGCCGCGCCACGTTCGCCGCCGCGTTCTCCACGTGCGGCAGCTGGTCACCGTAGGAGGACGTGCCGGAGGTGCCCGAGTGGGCCGACACCACCACGACGTCCGCGCCCATCGAGCGCAGCTTCGGTACCCACTTCGCCGCCTGCTCCTCCAGGCCCGGGAAGGTGAGCCTGCCCTGCACGTAAGCCTTGTCCCAGATGGCGATGCCCGGGTTGGTCAGCCCCAGCACCGCCACCTTCACCGGCGGCGCGCCCTTCACGCGGAACGTCTTGATGAAGTACGGCGGGAAGGCGGGCCTCAGCGTCTTCGCGTCCAGCGCGTTGGCGCCCAGCAGCGGGAAGTCGCACTGCTCCTCGAACTTCCGCAGCGTCTCGATGCCGTAGTTGAACTCGTGGTTGCCGAGCGCCACCGCGTCGTACCCGATGGCGTTCATCGCCTGCGCCATCGGGTGCACCGGACCGCCCTTGGCGGTGATCGGGTCCACCTTGGCGTAGTAGTACGTCAGCGGGGTGCCCTGGATGGTGTCGCCCGCGTCCAGCAGCAGGGTGTTCTCCCGGCCGCGCTCGGCGCGGATCCGGTTCACCAGGGTGGACACGCGGGCCAGGCCCTGCGCGTTGCCGGCCGGGTCCTGGTACTCGGCGTCCTTGTAGTAGTCCCAGTTGAAGACGTGACCGTGCAGGTCCGTGGTGCCCATCACGGTCAGTGCGTACCGCTTCACCGGCTTCTTCCCCCGTCCCGCGGGCGGCGCGGCCTCGGCCGCCGGGACGGCCACCGTACCCGCCAGCGCCACCCCCGCCCCCGTGACGGCGGACTTCTTCAGGAACTTCCGGCGGTCCAACGGCATGTCAGGCTCTCCTCGTACGACGGCGGCGCACAACGCGCGTAGATTCGCGCGACGATTCTGACCTGAACACGTCGACCTCGAACAGTCCTTCCAGGTTTCGATCCGGTGACCACCCCCCGTCCCGCTCGTCCGAGCGGCCTGGCGCACACTTCAACACTTGTCAATACCCCTTCACCCGCGCGCCGTTGACTCGTCACGCGCCGCCAAATCGCTACCCGCCGGTAAGCCCTAAGGTCGAACCATGCGCCGAGCGAAAATCGTCTGCACCCTGGGTCCCGCGACGGACTCGTACGACCAGATCAAGGCCCTGGTCGACGCCGGAATGGACGTGGCCCGCTTCAACCTCAGCCACGGCGAGCACGCCGAGCACGAGGAGCGGTACCGAAGGGTGCGCAAGGCCGCCGACGAGACCGGCCGCAGCGTGGGACTCCTCGCCGACCTTCAAGGCCCGAAAATCCGTCTGGGCCGCTTCGCCGAGGGCCCCGTACTCCTCGAACGCGGCGACTCCTTCACCATCAGCGTCGAGGACGGCGTCGAGGGCGACCGCCACATGTGCGGCACCACCCACGCCGGCCTCGCCGAGGACGTCACCCCGGGCGAGCGCGTCCTCGTCGACGACGGCCGCGTCACCCTCGAGGTCACCGCCGTCGACGGCCCCCGTGTCCGCACCACCGTCGTCGAGGGCGGGGTGATCTCCGACCACAAGGGCCTCAACCTCCCCGGCGTCGCCGTCTCCGTGCCCGCCCTCTCCAAGAAGGACGAGGACGACCTGCGCTGGGCGCTGCGCACCGGCTTCGACGTCGTCGCCCTCTCCTTCGTCCGCAGCGGACGCGACATCAAGGACGTCCACCGCATCATGGACGAGGAGGGCCGCCGGCTCCCCGTCATCGCCAAGATCGAGAAGCCCCAGGCCGTCGAGGCCCTCGACGAGATCGTCGCCGCCTTCGACGGCATCATGGTGGCCCGCGGCGACCTGGGCGTCGAGATGCCGCTGGAGCAGGTGCCCATCGTCCAGAAGCGCGCCGTCGAGCTGGCCCGGCGCAACGCCAAGCCGGTCATCGTCGCCACCCAGATGCTCGACTCCATGATCGACAACGCCCGGCCCACCCGCGCCGAGGCGTCCGACGTCGCCAACGCCGTCATCGACGGCACCGACGCCGTGATGCTCTCCGGCGAGACCAGCGTCGGCAAGCACGCCGTGGAGACCGTGCGCACCATGGCCCGCATCGTCGAGGCCGCCGAGGAGGACATCCTCGCCCGCGGACTCCCGCCGCTGACCGAGCGCAACAAGCCCCGCACCCAGGGCGGCGCCGTGGCCCGCGCCGCCGCGGAGACGGGCGACTTCCTCGGCGCCCGCTTCCTGGTCGCCTTCACCCAGTCGGGCGACACCGCCCGCCGGCTCTCCCGCTACCGCTCACCGATCCCGCTGCTCGCCTTCACCCAGGACCCGGCCACCCGCTCCCAGCTCAGCCTCACCTGGGGCGTGGAGACCTTCCTGGGGCCGCACGTCGAGTCCACCGACGCCATGGTCGACCAGGTCGACGAGCTGCTGCTGCGGTACGCGCGCTGCGCGAAGGGCGACACCGTGGTCATCACCGCCGGCTCCCCGCCCGGGGTCTCCGGCTCCACCAACCTGGTCCGCGTCCATCACATCGGCGAGGACGACAGTCCTCGGTAGCGCGGCCGGCCGGACGATACGCGAAGAAGCGGATGTTCACCGAAAAGGTGGACATCCGCTGGCAAATGGTGACCTTGGATTCTGAGGAAAAGTACCCCGGGTCGGATTCGAACCGACGCTGGATGGTGTTTGAGACCATTGCCTCTACCGCTGGGCTACCGGGGCGCCCTGCAAAACGAAGGTCGACGGTCACCCGCCGTGCCCCCACCTTACCGCAGCTGGGTACGCTCTTGTCAGCAGTACCGGCCTGCCTCGCAGCAAGGAGCCCACGTTGAGCGCCCCCGAGTCGCCCCAGCCCGCAGACGTGCCCGACGACACGTCGCACGTGCCGCCGATGACGACCCGCGTCGTCATCGCCGAGGACGAGGCACTGATCCGGCTCGATCTCAAAGAGATGCTGGAGGAGGAGGGCTACACGGTCGTCGGCGAGGCCGGCGACGGTGAGCGGGCCGTCGAGCTGGCCCGCGAGCACCGCCCCGACCTGGTGATCCTCGACGTGAAGATGCCCAAGCTGGACGGCATCTCGGCGGCCGAGAAGATCGCCGAGGAGTCCATCGCCCCGGTGCTGATGCTGACCGCCTTCTCGCAGCGCGACCTGGTCGAGCGGGCCCGGGACGCGGGCGCGATGGCGTACCTGGTCAAGCCGTTCAGCAAGAGCGACGTGGTGCCCGCGATCGAGATGGCGGTCTCGCGGTTCACGGAGCTGAAGGAGCTGGAGCGCGAGGTCGCCGACCTCAGCCAGCGCCTGGAGACGCGCAAGCTGGTGGACCGCGCCAAGTCGGTGCTCCAGACGCAGTACGGGCTGAGCGAGCCGGCCGCGTTCCGCTGGATCCAGAAGACCTCGATGGACCGGCGCATGTCGATGCAGCAGGTCGCGCAGGCGGTCATCGACGACGCCGACGAGAAGAAGGCCGCGAAGGGCAACTGACGGCCGGGCGCCGTACGGCCGCCGTACGGACGACGAAGGCCCGCACCCCGGGAGGACGGGGTGCGGGCCTTTCGCCTGCCGGTCAGTCCTCGCCGAGGTAGGCCTTGCGGACCGACTCGTCGTGGAGCAGGTCGCGGCCGGTGCCGGAGAGGACGATGTTGCCGACCTCCATCACATGGCCGTGGTCGGCCAGCGACAGGGCCGCCTGGGCGTTCTGCTCGACGAGCAGGATGGTGGTGCCCTGGGACTTCAGCTCGGCGATGGTCGCCATGATCTTCTGCATCATGATCGGCGACAGACCCATGGAGGGCTCGTCGAGCATGAGCAGCTGCGGCCGGGACATCAGGGCCCTGCCCATGGCGAGCATCTGCTGCTCACCGCCGGAGAGGGTTCCGGCGGCCTGCTTGCGGCGTTCCCCGAGGATGGGGAAGAGGTCGTAGGCGCGCCGGATGTCCTGCTCGATGCCCTGCTTGTCGCTGCGCAGGAAGGCGCCGAGGCGCAGGTTGTCCTCGATCGTCATGCGCGGGAAGATGTGCCGCCCCTCGGGGGAGTGCGCGAGACCCAGCGAGACGATCTTGTGGGCGGGGACCTTCTTCAGCGACTTCCCGTTGAACTTGATCTGGCCGCCGACCGGCTTGAGCAGCCCGGAGAGCGTGCGCAGGGTGGTGGTCTTGCCGGCGCCGTTGGTGCCGATCAGGGTGACCACTTCGCCGGCCTCGACGCTGAACGAGATGCCCTTGACGGCCTGGATCTTGCCGTAGGCGACTTTCAGGTCCTCGACCTCGAGGAGTGCGGTCATCGGTCGTTCTCCTTGCCGGGCGCGGCGTCGGTGGTGGCCTCGGCCTCCGTCTGCGCCTGTGCTTCTGTCTCGGCGTCCGCGGGGGCGTCGGTGTCCGCGGGGGCGTCGGCGTCCGCGTCGGGGGTCCCGGCCGTCTCCTCGGCCGTTTCCTCGGCGGCGGGCTCCGGGGCGCCGGCCGCCTTGGCGGGCGACTGGGGCCGGCCCGCCGCCTCGGCCGCCGCTTCCGCGGCCTCGACCTCGGCGGCCTCCGCGGCCCCGGGGTCGTCGGCCAGCGGCTCGCCGATGTACGCGGCGATGACCCGCTCGTCGCCCTGGACGGTGGCCGGGTCGCCCTCGATCAGCTTCTGGCCCTGCACGAGGACGGCGACGCGGTCGCACAGGTTGAAGATGAACCGCATGTCGTGCTCGATGACGAGGACCGCGGTGCCCTTGTCCCGGATGGCGAAGATGAGTTCCTCCGCCGCCCGGGTCTCCTGCGGGTTCATGCCCGCGGTGGGCTCGTCGAGGAGCAGCAGCCCCGGCTCACTGGCGAGCGCGCGGGCGATCTCCAGCTTGCGCTGCTCTCCGTAGGGGAGGTTGCGCGCGAGCTGCTCGGCCTTCTCGGCGAGGCCGACGAACTCCAGCAGCTCCATGGCGCGGGCGCGGGAGGCGGCCTCGGCCTTGTGGAAGCCGGGCCCGCGCAGCACGGCCGACCAGAAGCCCTCCTTGGTGCGGGTGTGGCGGCCGACGAGCACGTTCTCCAGGACCGTCATGTTGGCGAACAGCCGGATGTTCTGGAACGTGCGGGCGATGCCGGCCGCGGTCACCTTGAAGGACTTGGGCGGCAGGACCTTGTCCTTGTAGCGCACCTCGCCCTCGGTCGGGATGTACAGGCCGGTGAGGCAGTTGAAGAAGGTGGTCTTGCCGGCGCCGTTGGGGCCGATCAGACCGACGATCTCGCCGCTGCGCACGGTCAGGTCGACGTCCCGGACGGCGGTGAGGCCGCCGAACCGCATGGTGACGCCGCGCGCGTCGAGGACGACGGTGCCGGGGGCGGGCGCGCCCGCGGCGGTGTCCTTGGTGGTGGTGTCGGTGGTCATGGTGGTCAGGCCCCCGTCTTGCTCAGGACTGTGGGCGCGTCGGCCTCTTCGTGGAACTCCAGCTGGCGGCGCCGGTTGGGGATGAGGCCCTCGGGACGGAAGCGCATCAGCAGCACGAGCGCGAGTCCGAACGCGAGGAGCTGGTAGTCGCCCAGGAACTGGAGCTTGTTGGGGATCAGGAAGAGCAGCGCCGCACCGATGAGGGGTCCGGCGATGGTGCCCATGCCGCCGAGCACGACCGCGGCCAGCAGGAAGGCGGAGTTGGGCGGGGTGGTGCCGGCGAACAGGTACTGCTCGGGGGTCACGGTGTAGGTGACGTGCGCCTGCACCGTGCCGGCGAGACCGGCCAGGGTGGCGCCCACGGCGAAGGCGATGAGCTTCACCCGGAAGCCGTTGATGCCCATGGCGAGCGCGGCGGTCTCGTCCTCGCGGATGGCGACCCAGGCGCGGCCGATGCGGGAGTCGCCGCTGCGCCGGAAGACGAGGACGACGACGGCCGTGATGAGCAGCATCAGGAAGAAGTAGTTCGCGAACCGGCCGATGGTGAAGCCGGCGATGTCGTGCGCGACGCCCAGGTCGAAGCCGAGGATGTTCAGGTCCGGGATGGACGCGATGCCGTTCGAGCCGTTGGTGAGGTCCGGGCCGGAGGTGCCGTCGGTGTTGTTCACGGCGATACGGAAGATCTCACCGAAGCCGAGGGTCACGATGGCCAGGTAGTCGCCGCGCAGTCGCAGGGTCGGGGCGCCGATCAGCACACCGAAGACCAGCGAGGCCAGGGCGCCGACGAGGACGGCGGCCCAGAAGGGGAAGTGCACGCCGAACGGCGAGCTGGGCGAGCCGGAGACGAGCGCGGCCGCGTAGGCGCCGACACCGAGGAAGGCGACGTAGCCGAGGTCGAGCAGACCGGCGAGGCCGACGACGATGTTCAGGCCCAGGGCGACGGTGGCGAAGATCAGGATGTAGACGCCGAGGGTGGCGTACTGGTCGTCGGTCTGGGTGAAGGGGAACAGCGCCGCCGCGACGAACGCGCCGCACACGGTGATGTTCTGGTGGCGCGCGCTGATCTGGGAGGCGTGGGCGATCAGGCCGGAGCGGTTCAGCGCGCTGAAGCCGAAGCCGGCGGTGATCAGGAAGCCGACGAACTGCTCGTCGTACTCGGTGCCGATGCCGTAGGTGAAGACGACCAGGGCGATCGCCAGGACGGCGACGATGACGAGGATCTCGGCGTAGGACGGCAGCGTGCGCACGGGGCGCGGGGAGCCGG
The DNA here is from genome assembly GCF_042647945.1 of Streptomyces lusitanus. Taxonomy (NCBI): domain Bacteria; kingdom Bacillati; phylum Actinomycetota; class Actinomycetes; order Kitasatosporales; family Streptomycetaceae; genus Streptomyces; species Streptomyces lusitanus. The sequence continues at coordinate 80,919 of NZ_JBHRWL010000026.1, read as the reverse complement.
AGGCGAAGGCCGCGCGCAGCACCGCCATGGCGTGCCCGGCGTCGTGCCTGAACTGCTCCCAGCCGCCGGCCTCGGGGTCGATCGGGTCGGGCTCGGGCCGCTCGAAGGGGAGGGCCAGGGCGCCGAGGAGGGCGATCAGCGTGGCGGCGGCGACGACGTAGCCGCCGGGCTCCAGGTTGACGACGCCGCCGAGCTCGACGCTGATCGATATGACGGTGTACCAGGCGGTGGCGAAGGTGCCGAGGACGGCGTACTTCACGGCCGCGTCGGCGCCGGCCGGGGTGAGCCAGCCGAGTCCCTTGACGCCGTAGGAGGCGAGGCAGAACAGGGTGGCGAGGGCGCCGCCGACGAGGACGAGCACCTGGAGGCCGCCCGGGTAGCCGTAGACGGTGAGGTCGCCGGGGTAGGCGGCCGTCCAGGTCCAGGCGAGGAAGGTGGACACGACGGCGAGGACGCTGCCGCCGGTGGCCAGGGCCCGCCCGAGGTCGGCGGGGATGCCGATGAGCCCGGTGGGGGTGTTCGGGCCGGGTGCGGCCACGGTCTTGGCTGCGGTGGTCTGTGTGGTCATCGGTGTCACGCCCTGTCCGCGACGCGCTCGCCGAGCAGGCCCTGTGGCCGGAACAGGAGCACGAGGATGAGGAGGATGAAGGCCCAGACCTCGGCCCAGGACTGGCTGCCGAACTGGTCCAGGCCGGGGATGTCCGCGATGTAGGCGGTGGCCAGGGTCTCGACGACGCCGAGGACCACACCGCCGATCATGGCCCCGTAGATGTTGCCGATGCCACCGAGCACTGCCGCGGTGAAGGCCTTGAGGCCGAGGATGAAGCCCATCTTGAAGTCGATCTGGCCGTACTTCAGACCGCTGGCGACACCGCCGACGGCGGCGAAGACGGCGCCGAGGGCGAACGCGATCACGATGATGCGGTCGGTGTTGACGCCCATCAGCTTCGCGGTGTCCGGGTCCTGCGCGGTGGCCTGCATGCCGCGGCCGGTGCGGGTCCGCATCACGAAGTAGGCGAGGAAGGCCATGCTGACGGGGGCGGCGATGATCAGGAAGATGTCGCCGGTCTGGATCGTGGCGCCGCCGATGGAGAAGGGGCCGCCCTCGATCTGCGGGAAGGCCAGCTTGGACTTGGCCTCGGGGTAGAAGGCCCAGACGGCCTGCTGGAGCGCGAGGGAGAGTCCGATGGCGGTGATCAGCGGGGCCAGACGGGGCGCGCCGCGCAGCGGGCGGTAGGCGAAGCGTTCCGCTCCGATGGCGACCAGCACCGAGGTGATCATGGCGCCGATCAGCATGAGCGGCAGCGCGATCCACATGGAGGTGCCGTCCGGCAAGATGTACAGATGCACGGTGATGGCGCCGAAGGCGCCGACCATGAAGATCTCGCCGTGGGCGAAGTTGATGAGCTGGACAATGCCGTAGACCATTGTGTAGCCGATGGCGACCAGGCCGTACATGGATCCCAGTAGCAGGCCGTTGACCAGCTGCTGCGGCAGTTCGTTCACCGCATGTCCTCCGAGACTTTCGGAACGTTCGACGGATGGGCCGGATGCGAGTCCGCGCGGAGCGCCAGTGGAACAGCGCCCCGCGCGGCTCGGATGAGTGGTGCGGCGGAGATCAGCCGGTGAAGGTGCCCGACTTCACGGTGGCCCAGTCGCTGCCCTTGACGGTGTAGACGGTGAGCTGCTTGTTGGTCGCGTCACCGAACTCGTCGAAGGAGACCTTGCCGGTCACACCGTCGAAGGAGACGTTCTGCATGGCGTCGACGACCTTGGCGCGGGCGTCGTCGGGCAGCTTGCCGTCGTTGTCCTCGACGACCTTCTTGACGGCCTCGATGATGGCCCAGGCGGAGTCGTAGGAGTAGCCGCCGTAGGCCTCGTAGGCCTCCTTGTAGCCCTCGGCCTTGTAGTTCGCGACGAACTCCTTGGCGGACGGCAGCGACTCGACGGGCGCGCCCACGGAGGTGGCGAGGTCGCCGGCGCCGGCCGCGCCGGACAGCTTGATGAAGTCGGCGCTGTAGATGCCGTCACCGCCGACCAGCGGGATCTTCGCGCCGGCTTCCTTGATCTGCTTGCTCAGCGGACCGGCCTGCGGGTACTCACCGCCGTAGTAGACGACGTCGGCGCCGGAGTTCTTCACCTTGGTGGCGACGGCGCTGAAGTCCTTGCTCTCCGGGTTGATGTGCTCGGTGCCCACGACCTGGCCGCCGAGCTCCTTGAACTCCGCGGTGAAGGTGGCGGCCAGACCGGCGCCGTAGGTCTTCTTGTCGTCGATGACGAAGACCTTCTTCTTCTTGGCCTCGTTGAAGACGTACTGCGCGGCGAACGGGCCCTGGATGGCGTCCGTGGTCGCGGTGCGGAAGTACGACTTGTACGGCCGCTCCTTCTTGGTCTGCCAGTTCACGCCCTGGGTGAGGGCGGGGTTGGTGTTCGCCGGGGAGACCTCGACCAGCTTGGCGGTGTCGAACACCTTCTGCATCGACTCGCCGACGGAGGAGTTCAGCGGGCCGACGACGCCGAGCACGTCCTTGTTGGCGACGAGCTTGGTGGCGTTCTGCTGGCCGACGGAGGCCTGGCCCTGGTCGTCGAGCGCCTCGATCTTGAAGGTGACGCCCTCGACGTACTTCTCCTTGTTGGCGATCTTCGTGGCGAGGTCCACGGAGTTCTTGATGCCCAGGCCGAGCGCGGAGAGGTCGCCGGTCAGCGGCGCGTCGACGCCGATGACCACGGTGGTGTCACCGTTGCCCGAGTCCGAGCCGCCGCCGTTGTCGTCGCGTGAGCCGCAGGCGGTGAGGGTGAGTGCACCCGCCGCCAGGGCGGCGGTGATGGCGATGAGCGAACGTTGACGCACGATCCAGTCCTTTCCCCTGACAGCCGCTTCCCGGTGGAAACGGCCGAGTCGAGCGCTGGGCCGAGTGAGAATCAGGCTCCGCGGTGACTGGCCGTGACTCTAAGCGTGTGTGGGGAATGCGGAGGAGACTCTGGCCAAGGCTGTGACGCTCTTGTTATGACACGACGTATTGCAGAGCGGTACTGAGTGGGGGGAAGAGCAGAATTCCCGCCGTTTTGCCCTGTCCGCATGGTGAGAAACCGCAGGAACCGGCAGGGGTGGTTCAGGTGTATCAGGCGTTTTGCTGATTACCGCTTTTCGTAGCCGCAGGCTACCTCCAGGGCCGTGGACAGGTCCCTTGCGTACCGGGCGCCGAGGATGTAGCTGTGTGCCTCCTTTGCGCGCGTGTTACGCAGTGTTACGTCCAGGAAAGGGAGTCCGGCGTTCCGTGGCACTTTTCCGCATTCCGCCACCCGGACGGTCACGGTGATCTTGCGGGACGCCCCACCTTTCACCCGTAAAGGAGTGGCGGGCGTGGAGGCCAGGGACAGGCCGGCGTAGGGCTGGGTAATGGACAGGACGGTCACCGGAGCGTCGGATTCCGTAAGCGCTTGTATAGTGAATTCAATTTCCGGGGAAGTCGTCCCTGCGCCTCTGACCTGCATGTACAGATACCGGAAGGACGTCGTCTGGCTCGGGAAACGGGGTTCGGGCGGTGGCTCGGGGCGCGGGCGCGTGAGGTGGAGGAGCGTCCCGGCCGCGAGTACGGCCACGGCGACGAACGCGGTCGCCGCGGCTGCCCGGTGACGTCTCGACAGGCGTGGCGGAGGCGCGTGGGCCGGGCGCGGGGTGGTGGGCGGCGGGTCCAACGGGCGTGTGTCGCCGTCCGGTTCGACGGGGCCGATCCCGCTCATCGCCACGGCCCCTCGGTGGGCCGGCCGTCGCGGTACCGGGCGGCGCACCTTTCGCGTGCCTGACGCTCCATCAATACGTCCACACTGTGGGGAGTTGTGGTTCCGCTACGGAGGGCGGCGCGGCCCGCGTCCACGACCTCGCGCAGGATGTCGTACTGGCCGCCGGACATCCCCATCGACTGGTAGTCGCCGTACCCGCGGCCGTCGAGCACCTCGCGCGACCAGTGGACGACGATGCTCACGCACAGGTCGGCGTCGGACGTCACCTGAGGCGAGGGGGAGTCGGGGGACGCGGGAGACGCGGACGACGCGGCTGCCGCGTCAGAGGGCGTGCGGGAGTTGTGCGTCGTGCACCCGGTCAGGGTCAGGGCCGCCGCGAGTACGGCCAGGGTCGCCGCCTGTACGGCGAGGAGGGGCGCGCGGAACGCCCCGGTGCTGCGAGAGGTGCCGCCCCGTCCCATGGCACGGAACGCTAGAGCGCCCGTCGGCCGGGGGCAATGGCGGCGACGGGCGCGGTGCTGCGGGGGCGGGGGGGTGGGGGCCCCGGGAAGCTGCCTGGGCCCCCGCCGTCGTCAGCCGGCCGCCTTCTCCGCGTCGCCCGGGCGGACGTCCCGCAGCAGGCAGGTCAGCCGGGCGGTGCACACCCGCTTGTCCGCCTCGTCCGTGATCACGATCTCGTACGTCGCCGTGGACCGCCCCCGGTGCACCGGAGTGGCGACCCCGGTGACCAGGCCGGAACGGACCCCGCGGTGGTGCGTGCAGTTGAGGTCCACCCCCACCGCGATCTTGTTCACCCCGCCGTGCAGCATCGAGCCGACCGAGCCCAGCGTCTCCGCCAGCACGGCCGACGCGCCGCCGTGCAGCAGGCCGTAGGGCTGGGTGTTGCCCTCCACGGGCATCGTCCCGACGACCCGCTCCGCCGACGCCTCCGTGATCTGCACGCCCATGCGCGTGCCCAGATGGCCCGCCGAGAACAGCGCCCGGAGGTCCACGCCGAGCGCCGCGTACTCGTCGATGACCTCCTGCGGGAACTTCACCTGCTGCGGCTCTCCCATGGGCCCGGCTCCTATCGTGCGTCGGTACGTCGGTACGTCTGTGCCCTGAGCGAACGCTCAGTCGGTCGCCGATTGTTCCAGACGCACCACGACCGACTTGCTGGCCGGGGTGTTCGAGACGTCCGCGGTGGCGTCCAGCGGCACCAGCACGTTGGTCTCCGGGTAGTACGCGGCGGCGCAGCCCCGTGCCGTCGGATAGTGCACGACACGGAAACCGGGCGCCCTGCGCTCCACACCGTCCTTCCACTCGCTCACCAGGTCGACGTAGGAGCCGTCCGCAAGCTTCAGCGCCCGGGCGTCGTCGGGGTTGACGAGCACGACGCGGCGCCCGTTCCTGATCCCCCGGTAGCGGTCGTCCAGGCCGTAGATCGTGGTGTTGTACTGGTCGTGCGAGCGCAGCGTCTGGAGCAGCAGCCGGCCCTCGGGCAGGTGCGGGTACTCGACCGGCGCCGCCGTGAAGTTCGCCTTGCCGGTGGCGGTGGGGAAACGGCGCTCGTCGCGCGGGGCGTGCGGGAGCGCGAAGCCGCCCGGGTGCGCCACGCGCGCGTTGAAGTCCTCGAAGCCCGGCACCACGCGCGCGATGCGGTCGCGGACCGTCGCGTAGTCCTTCTCGAACTCCTCCCACGGCACCTCGTCCTCCGCGCCGAGGACACGGCGGGCCAGCCGGCACACGATGGCCGGCTCGGAGAGCAGATGCGGGCTCGCGGGCTCCAGGCGCCCGCGTGAGGCGTGCACCATGCCCATGGAGTCCTCCACCGTCACGAACTGCTCGCCGCTCGCCTGGAGATCGCGCTCGGTGCGGCCCAGCGTCGGCAGGATCAGGGCGCGCGCCCCCGTGACCGCGTGCGAGCGGTTCAGCTTCGTCGACACGTGCACGGTCAGCCGCGCCCGGCGCATCGCCGCCTCGGTGACCTCGGTGTCGGGGGACGCGGAGACGAAGTTGCCGCCCATCGCGAAGAACACCTTCGCCTCGCCGTCGCGCAGCGCGCGGATCGCCCGGACCACGTCGTAGCCGTGCTCCCGGGGCGGCGCGAAGCCGAACTCCCGCTCCAGCGCGTCCAGGAACGCCGGCGCGGGCCGCTCGAAGATGCCCATCGTGCGGTCGCCCTGCACGTTGGAGTGGCCGCGCACCGGGCACACGCCCGCGCCCGGACGGCCGATGTTGCCGCGCAGGAGGAGGAAGTTGACGATCTCGCGGATCATCGGCACCGAGTGCTTGTGCTGGGTGAGGCCCATCGCCCAGCAGACGACGATGCGCTCCGAGTCCAGGACCATGCGCAGGAAGCGTTCGACGTCCTCGCGGGCCAGGCCGGTCGCGGCGAGCGTCTCGTCCCAGTCGGCGGCGCGGGCGGCCTCGGCGAACTCCGTGAAACCGTGGGTGTGTTCGCGGACGAAGTCGGTGTCGACCGCGTTCGGGGTGTCCAGGATCAGCTTGTTCAGCAGACGGAACAGGGCCTGGTCGCCGCCGATGCGGATCTGGAGGAACAGGTCGGTCAGCGCGGTGCCGGCGGTCAGTCCCTTGGGCGTCTGCGGATTCTTGAAGCGCTCCAGGCCCGCCTCGGGGAGCGGGTTGACGCTCACCACGCGCGCGCCGTTCGCCTTGGCCTTCTCCAGGGCGGACAGCATGCGCGGGTGGTTGGTGCCCGGGTTCTGCCCGGCGACCACGATGAGGTCCGCCCGGTACAGGTCCTCCAGCAGCACGCTGCCCTTGCCGACGCCGATCGTCTCCGACAGGGCCGAGCCGGACGACTCGTGGCACATGTTGGAGCAGTCGGGGAGGTTGTTGGTGCCGAGCTTGCGCGCGAAGAGCTGGTAGAGGAACGCGGCCTCGTTGCTGGTGCGGCCCGAGGTGTAGAAGACGGCCTCGTCGGGGGACGACAGCGCGGTCAGCTCCTCGGCGACGATGTCGAAGGCGCGCTCCCAGCTCACCGGCTCGTAGTGGTCGGCGCCCTCCGGGAGGTACATGGGGTGGGTCAGCCTGCCCTGCTGACCCAGCCAGTAGCCGCTGCGGCGGGCGAGGTCGGAGACCGGGTGTGCGGCGAAGAACTCCGGGGTGACCCGGCGCAGCGTGGCCTCCTCGGCGACCGCCTTCGCGCCGTTCTCGCAGAACTCCGCCTTGTGCCGGTGCTCGGGCTCCGGCCAGGCGCAGCCGGGGCAGTCGAAGCCGTCCTTCTGGTTGACGCTGAGCAGCGTCAGCGCTGTGCGCTTCACACCCATCTGCTGGTGGGCCATGCGCAGGGTGTGACCGATCGCGGGGAGCCCGGCGGCTGTCCGCTTCGGCTCGGCCACGGTCGGCGCGTCCTGGACCGGGTCACCCTGGGGAGGCTTCGTTGCCATCGCGCACTCCTGTTCGCGCACACGTGTGAGGTGGATCTCCGATCCTCGCACGCGGGGGTGGAGCTGGGACCGTCCGGTGGGGGCTGAGGTGCGGGTGCCTGCGGCGCAGGGTTGCGGTGCGGTGGGGGTGCGCGTAGCGCCCAGGGTGGGGTGGTGGTGCGGGGCCGCGGCGGGGGTGGACGTCCTCGGTCTGGCGCGAGAGTGCGTACTTGTATGTGACGGGCGCGGACGCGCCAGCCGCTGCGGGCGCCCACCCCCACCCCGCCCCCTCCCCGCCGCGGGCGGCTGCAACGCCGCTAGCCGCGGGCATTCGTGCCGCTGGGGCGATGGGGGTACCTCCCGCTCGAGCGAAGCCGAGAGTGGGGGAGGGTGGGCGCGGCGGCACCTCGTTGGCGCCGAGGTGCGCAAACACCCCCCGGCCCGCACCAGGCACCGGTGCCTGTCCCCCCCGGGGTGGTGGGGCCGGGCCCCGGTGTCAGCGGGGCGTGGCAGGATCGGACACGTGGCAGAGACAGCAGCGAAGAAGACCGACCAGACCCCCGGCGGAAGCCGCCCGCGCCTGATGCTCATGGACGGGCACTCCCTGGCCTACCGCGCGTTCTTCGCGCTGCCCGCGGAGAACTTCACCACCGCGACGGGCCAGCCGACGAACGCGATCTACGGCTTCGCGTCGATGCTCGCCAACACCCTGCGTGACGAGGCGCCCACGCACTTCGCGGTCGCCTTCGACGTGTCCCGCAAGACATGGCGCTCGGAGGAGTTCACCGAGTACAAGGCGAACCGCTCCAAGACCCCCGACGAGTTCAAGGGCCAGGTCGAGCTGATCGGCGAGCTGCTCGACGCGATGAGCGTGCCCCGCTTCGCCGTCGAGGGCTACGAGGCCGACGACGTCATCGCCACGCTCGCCACCCAGGCCGAGGCCGAGGGCTTCGAGGTGCTGATCGTCACCGGCGACCGCGACTCCTTCCAGCTCGTCTCCGACCACACCACGGTGCTGTACCCGACCAAGGGCGTCTCCGAGCTGACCCGCTTCACCCCGGAGAAGGTTTTCGAGAAGTACGGGCTGACGCCCGCGCAGTACCCCGACTTCGCCGCCCTGCGGGGCGACCCGTCGGACAACCTGCCCGGCATCCCCGGCGTCGGCGAGAAGACCGCCGCGAAGTGGATCAACCAGTTCGGCTCCTTCGCCGAGCTGGTCGAGCGGGTCGACGAGGTCAAGGGCAAGGCCGGGCAGAACCTCCGCGACCACCTGGAGTCCGTCAAGCTCAACCGCCGGCTCACCGAGCTTGAGCGCCAGGTCGACCTGCCCAGGGGCGTGCGTGATTTGGACCGCACCGCCTACGACCGCAAGGCCGTGGCGATGATCCTCGACACCCTGGAGATCAGGAACCCGTCGCTGCGCGAGCGGCTGTTCGCCGTCGACCCGGGCGCCGAGGAGGCCGAGACCACCCCGGTCGTCGCCGACGGCGTGGAGATCGACGGCACCGTGCTGGGCACCGGCGAGCTGGCCGGCTGGCTCGCCGAGCACGCCGCGGGACCGCTCGGCGTCGCCGTCGTCGACACCTGGGCGCTCGGCACCGGTTCCGTCGCCGAGATCGCGCTGGCCACGGCGGAGGGACCGGCCGCCTGGTTCGACCCGGCCGAGCTGGACGAGGCCGACGAGCAGGCGCTGCGTGCCTGGCTCGGCGACGCCGCCCGGCCCAAGGTGTTCCACAACGCCAAGCGCGCCATGCGGGTCTTCCCCGAGCACGGCTGGACGGTCGAGGGCGTCACCATGGACACCGCGCTCGCGGCCTACCTGGTCAAGCCCGGCCGCCGCTCCTTCGACCTGGACGCGCTGTCCCTGGAGTACCTGCACCGGGAGCTGGCCCCCGCCGCCGCGCCCGACGGGCAGCTCGCCTTCGGCGCGGACGACGGCGCCCAGGCGCACGCGCTGATGGTGCAGGCGCGAGCTGTTCTGGATCTGGGGGAGGCATTCGAGGGCCGCCTCGCGGACGTCGGCGCCTCCGACCTGCTGCGCGACATGGAGCTGCCCACCTCCGCCCTGCTCGCCCGCATGGAGCGGCACGGCATCGCGGCCGACCGGGCGCACCTGGAGGCCATGGAGCAGATGTTCGCCGGCGCCGTGCAGCAGGCGGTGAAGGAGGCGCACGCGGCGGCGGGGCACGAGTTCAACCTGGGCTCGCCCAAGCAGCTCCAGGAGGTCCTCTTCGGCGAGCTGGCCCTCCCCAAGACGAAGAAGACCAAGACCGGTTACACCACGGACGCCGACGCCCTCGCCTGGCTCGCCGGCCAGACGGACAACGAACTGCCGGTGATCATGCTGCGTCACCGTGAGCAGGCGAAGCTCCGCGTCACCGTCGAGGGCCTGATCAAGACGATCGCCGCGGACGGCCGCATCCACACCACGTTCAACCAGACCGTCGCCGCGACCGGCCGGCTGTCCTCCACGGACCCCAACCTCCAGAACATCCCGGTCCGCACCGACGAGGGCCGCGCCATCCGCCGCGGCTTCGTGGTCGGCGAGGGCTTCGAGTCGCTGCTCACCGCCGACTACAGCCAGATCGAGCTGCGCGTGATGGCGCACCTCTCCGAGGACGCCGGCCTGACCGAGGCGTTCACCTCCGGCGAGGACCTGCACACCACGGCCGCCGCCCAGGTGTTCTCCGTCGACCGGACCGCGGTGGACGCGGAGATGCGCCGCAAGATCAAGGCGATGTCGTACGGCCTGGCCTACGGGCTGTCCGCCTTCGGCCTCTCCCAGCAGCTGAACATCGAGGCGGCGGAGGCGCGTGCCCTGATGGACGCCTACTTCGAGCGGTTCGGCGGCGTCCGCGACTATCTGCGCCGCGTCGTGGACGAGGCGCGGGCGACGGGGTACACGGCGACCCTCTTCGGCCGCCGCCGCTACCTGCCCGACCTCAACAGCGACAACCGCCAGCGCCGCGAGGCGGCGGAGCGGATGGCGCTGAACGCGCCGATCCAGGGCACCGCGGCGGACATCGTCAAGATCGCCATGCTGCACGTCGACCGCGCCCTGCGCGAGGCGGACCTGCGCTCCCGCATGCTGCTCCAGGTCCACGACGAAATCGTGCTGGAGCTGGCCCCCGGCGAGCGCGAGCAGGTCGAGGAGCTCGTCCGGCGCGAGATGGCCTCCGCGGTCGACCTGCGGGTTCCCCTCGGTGTCTCGGTCGGCGTCGGCCCGGACTGGGAGTCGGCGGCCCACTGAGGACGGACCCGGGTGCGGCTCCTGGAGCCACGCCCGGCTTCCGCGTTCCCGTGGCGGGGGCCCGCCGTTCGGTGACCCTCGCGTGAGAGCGTACGCCCAGGTCAACGGCCGTGCAGGAGGGTGTCCCGGTGGGCGTCGGGCCTGCGTGATGTCACTCGCGTGGCCCCCGCAGGGGAGCCCGCGTCCGGGTGGGCGGCGAGCATGCCAGGCATGGGTATACGCATGCTTCACCGCAGAGCGGCACCCCCGCGGGCCGACGCCGACGGACCCACCACCCAGGCGTTTCCGCCGGTCCCGGTCTTCGCGGCCGCCGCAAGTACCGCCCGCATCCCCGGCGGCCTCACGGCCGCCCTCCGCGACACCGCCGCCCGGCTCGGCCGCCGCGTCACCGACGGCCGGTGGAGAGCCGGCCGCATCCCCGCCGCCCCGGACACCGGGACCGGCCGGCCCCCGTGGCTGCTGTGGGCCGAGCTGGCCCGTGCCTACCTCACCCTCGTCCTCACCCTGCTGCCCCGGCCCCGCCCGGTCCGCACGGTCACCGTGTTCGTCGCGGCGAGCGAGACCCTCAGCGTGCGGCCGTACGGTCCGGCTCCCGCGTATCCGCGCGTCCAGGGGCCCGAGCGGCCGGGGCCCGACGCCGCACCCTGACCGCGACGGCGTACACCGGCAGCGCGGCCACCAGCCCCGCGCCCGCGCCGAAACAAACGGTCGGGATCAGCTCGTAGGGCTTGGCCATGTGACCCCAGTAGGCCCACCACCGCACGGCCCGCAGCACCGCCGCCACGACGGCGCACCCGCCGAGCAGCAGGGCGGCCCCCCACCGGTCGCCCGCCGACAGCACCGGCACCCCCGGGGGCACCGCGCCCCCGGGGACCGCACGCCGCAGCGCCCGCGCCGCGAACACCACGAGGACGACCGCGGCCAGCAGCGACGTCCCGTACTGCGCGTACCAGAACACCGGCGAACCGCCGATCTCCTCGCCCAGCACCGGGATCAGCCGCGTCCCCCACCGGTCGTGATGGGTGAACGCGTCCCACACCACGTGCGTCAGGGCCCCCAGCACGGCGGACACGTACCAGCGCGCCACCAGGGACGCCCGGACCCGCGCCCGGGGCGCGCCGCAGCGCGTCAGCGCCGCCACCCGCCCCTGGCGGGGCCGCGGCAACAGGGCCACCAGCGGTTCCCGCACCACCAGCCACAGTCCCACCAGCGCACAGGCGATCAGCACGTCCACGGTGAACACGCCCCACCACGCGTGCGTCACGTCGCCGAACTCCATCGCCCCGGACACGACACTGGCCGCGTAATAGGTCATGTCGGGCGCGAAGCTGCCCGCGACCAGCACCGCCGGGACCAGCGGACCGCGCCCCGTGCCGTCGGTGCGGACGGCAGGCAGCACCGCCGCCGCGTGACTGAGGGTGAAGGGCAACGGGACTCCTCGCGGCAGGGGTTGACCGGGAACGCCCGGAGGGTCGCCCGGCGGGGCCCCGGTGCCGGGCGGATCCCAGTATCCGGCAGGCGGGGCGGTGGTAGTCCGTGACCCTGTGAACCGACCGGACGAGAAGATGGCCAACCGGTGAATACCGGGCATCAACGGGTGTCCGCGCAAGGGAAGTTGTCGTAGGGTCGCGAGGGTCGCCGAGCCGGTCCCGCATCCCGGGGAAACCGGCGGGGCGGGCAGAGCGTCACAACAGGGCGGACACAGCACACGGTGACGGGCGCCGACGGCGCCCACGGGGAGGGGTTCACTCCATGGCGGCGCACATCGGCAGGCGGCTGTGCAAGGGAGCTGCGACCACCGCCGTGGCCGCGGCGGCGGTGGCGGCCCTGTCCGCGTCCCAGGCCCCCGGCGTCACGGCCGACGACCAGGGCAGACAGAGCACCGGCGACGCCACCTCCGCGCCGGACACGGCCGCCGACGACAGCGCGACCGGCAACTCGCCGTACTACACGGACCTGCCGCCCCTCAACAGCCCCAACCCGTCGCCCTCCGCGGGCTCCGGCAGCGGCGCCGACGGGCACGCCGGCGAGGCCGGCATACCCGCGACCGTCCTCGACGCCTACAAGCAGGCCGAGGCGACGCTGCGCGAGAAGAAGCCCGGCTGCAACCTGCCCTGGCAACTCCTCGCCGCCATCGGCAAGGTGGAGTCCGGTCAGGCGCGCGGCGGCCGGGTCACCGCCGACGGCACCACCGTCACGCCGATCCTCGGCCCCGACCTCGACGGCAACGGCTTCGCCCTCATCCGCGACACCGACAACGGCGCCTACGACGGCAACCGGATGTACGACCAGGCCGTCGGCCCCATGCAGTTCATCCCCTCCACCTGGGAGTGGGCCGGCCGCGACGGCAACGGCGACGGCCGCGAGGACCCGAACAACATCTACGACGCCGCCCTCGCCGCCGGCCACTACCTGTGCCGCTTCGGCTGGGACCTGTCCGACCAGGGCGACCTGCGCAAGGCGATCCTCAGCTACAACAACTCGACGGACTACCTGAACACCGTCCTGTCGTGGCTGGAGTTCTACCGCAGGGGCACCCACGAGATCCCCGACGGCACCGGCGCCCTGCCCGAGGACCGCAGCGACGACACGGTGCGCCCCGGCGTGTCCCCGTCCGCACCGGGCGCCACCCCGCCGGCGCGGCCCGGCAAGCCCTCCGGCTCCCGGCCGCCGGCGGGCCCCGCCGCGCCCGGCGACAACGGCTCCGGCACGCCGACCACCCCGCCCGCGCCGAGCACCCCGCCGACGCCCACCGACACCGTGCACCACCTGGAGAACGCCGGCACCGGCACCCTCACCGCCATGGCGGGCCACACCTTCGCCGAGCGCGTCTCCGCCCGCGCGGAGACCGAGGCCGGCAAGGCGGTCGCCAAGGTGCGGATCCGCTTCACGATCGCCGGCGACACGGACACCGTCTTCTCCGGCGGCGAGAGCGTGGCGACCGTCACCACCGACGCGTCCGGCGTCGCGGTGGCGCCCGCGCTGGTGGCGGGGGAGCGGACCGGCGCGTTCACCGTCCAGGCCGCCGTCGTCGGCCGCTCGGTCAAGAGCGCCCCCTACAGGGCCACGGTCACCGAACGCGCCGCCGACGCCCTCGCCCGCGTCGGCGACAAGGAGCTGACCTGCGTCGCGGGCGGCGAGTTCGCCGAGCAGGTCGCGGTCAAGGCCACCTACCGCGGCACGGCCGCCGGGAAGGTCGCCGCCACCGCCACCCTCGTGACGTCCGCCGACGACCCCGCCGTGAACGACAAGGGCCCCTACTTCAAGGACGCCGACGGCAAGGCGGTCCGCACCCTGACCGGCCTCACGACCGACGCGGACGGGCTGCTGACCCTGCCGAAGCTGTACGCGGACGACACCGCCGGCACGTTCCTGCTCCGGATCACCACGGCCGGCGGCGCGACGCTCGACGTCACGCTCACCGTGGAACCGGCCGCCACGCCGACCCCGGACCCGACGCCCGACCCGTCCACGGACCCGGAGCCGTCGGCGGATCCGTCCACCGAGCCGTCGCAGTCCCCCGCCGGCTGAGCCGCGCCCTAACCGCGCAGCCGCGCGTTGGTGTGCCGGGTCGGCCGCGCCGCGGCCGGGTCCTCCGGCCACGGGTGCTTCGGGTAGCGGCCCCGCAGCTCCGCCCGCACCTGCCGGTAGCCCTCGCGCCAGAACGAGGCGAGGTCGGCGGTGACGGCGGCGGGACGGCCCGCCGGGGACAGCAGGTGCACCAGCACCGGCACCCCGGCCACCGTGGGCGACTCCTGCGCGCCGAACATCTCCTGGAGCTTCACCGCCAGCACCGGCTGCTCCGGGTCGGACCAGTCGACGCGGACGGCGGACCCGCTCGGCACGGTGATCCGTTCCGGCGCCAGCTCGTCGAGACGCGCCGCCTCGCCGGACGCCCACGGCAGCAGCCGCGCGAGCGCCTGCCCGGCGTCGATCCGAGCCAGGTCCGCCCGGCGCCGCGCCCGGCTCAGCTCCGGCTCCAGCCACTCGTCCACGCGCGCGTGGAGCGCCGCGTCGGACACGTCCGGCCAGGGCTCGCCCAGCCGGGCGTGCAGGAAGGCCAGCCGCTGCCGCAGGACCCCGGCCCCGGCCGGCCACCGCAGCAGCCCGAACCCCTCCCGGCGCAGCCCGTCCAGCAGCGCGGCGCGCACCAGCGCGGGGTCGGCGTCGGACAGCGGCCGTACGGCCAGCTCGACCGCCCCGAGCCGTTCGACCCGGCGCGCCACGACGTCCCCGTCGGCCCAGTGCACCTCCTCGCGCCGCTCGAGGAGCGTCCCCGCCGCCCGGCGCGCCACGTCCTCGTCGACGGCGGCCCCCAGCAGCACGCGCGCACGACCACGCCCCACGGGCCGGTCGGCCACGGCGACGGCGACCCACTCGGCCCCCCGCAGCGCGGACCCCGTTCCCACCTCGGCGCGCGTGCCGCCCACCATCAGGTACGACCCGCCGTCGGCCTGGGCCACCCGCTCCGGGAACGCCAGCGCCGCGACGAGCCCGACGGCCCGCTCCTCGGCTCCCGCGGCGTCCGGAGACGGCGCCTTGTCGTCACCGCCCGTGTCCCCCTCCGCCTCGGACGCCGCTCCCCGCAGCCTCCGTACCTCCGTGCGCCAGCGGGCCGCGTACCCGTCGCCGCCCCGCCGTGCCGTACGCAGCGCGGCGGACAGGTCGTCGCCGTAGTCGCGCGGGGGCTCCTCGGAGAGCAGGGCGACGATCTCGGACGCGAGCGCGGCGCCCACGCGGGGGGACGCGTCCAGCAGGGCGCGGCCCAGGCGCGGGTGCAGGCCGAGCCGGGTCAGGCGGGCGCCGCGTTCGGTGGGGCGCCCGTCCGGCCGTACCGCGCCGATCGCCGTGAGGACGTCCCGGGCCGCCGCCATCGCGCCGCCCGGCGGCGGGTCCAGCAGCGCCAGACCGGAGGCGTCAGGGTCGCCCCAGCAGGCCGCCTGGAGCGCGAACGCCGTCAGGTCGGCCACCTTGATCTCGGGGGAGGGGTACGCCGGAAGCCGCGCGTCCTCCGCCTCGGCCCAGCAGCGGTACACCGCGCCCGGCGCCTCGCGTCCGGCACGGCCCGCCCGCTGCCGTCCGGCCGCGCGTGACGCCCGTACCGTCGCCAGGGCGCTCAGCCCGCGCGCGTGGTCCACGCGCGGCTCGCGGGCGAGACCCGAGTCCACCACCACCCGCACCCCGGGCACCGTCAGCGAGGACTCCGCGACCGACGTCGCCAGCACCACCCTGCGCCGCTCCCCGGGCGACAGCACCGCGTCCTGCACGGCGGCCGGCGCCCGGCCATGCACCTGGAGCACGTCCACACCGGACAGGCCGCCCAGCATCCCGGCCACCCGGGAGATCTCCCCGACCCCCGGCAGGAACACCAGCACGTCGCCGTCCCGCTCCGCCAGCGCCCGGCGCACCACCGCCGCCACGTGCGTGAGCAGCGCCGGGTCGACCCACATGCCGTGCGGCGGCCGCACCGCGCGCGGAGGCGGCGCCCACACCACGTCGACCGGGTGCGCCGCGCCCCGCGCCTCGACGACGGGCGCGCCGCCCAGCAGCCGCGCCCAGCCCTCCGCGTCCGTCGTCGCCGACGCGGCCACCAGCCGCAGGTCCGGCCGCAGCGTCTCGCGCACGTCCCACAGGAACGCCGCCGCCGTGTCCGCGTCCAGATGCCGCTCGTGGCACTCGTCCAGCACCACCGCGTCCACCCCGGCCAGCTCCTGGTCGCGCTGGAGCCGCTGGAGCAGCACACCGGTCGTGACGACCTCCACGCGCGTGTCCCGCCCCACGGCCCGCTCCCCGCGCACGGTGAAGCCGACCGAGCCGCCCACCCGCTCACCCAGCAGCCACGCCATCCGGCGCGCCGCCGCGCGGGCCGCGATCCGCCGGGGCTCGGCCACCAGCACCCGCCGCGCGGGGCCCGCGCCCCACAGCCCCGCCAGCGCCAGCGGCATCAATGTCGTCTTGCCGGTGCCCGGCGGCGCCACCAGCACCGACGCGCCGTGCGCGGCCAGCGCCCCGGCGAGCGAGGGCAGGGCCTCGCGCACCGGGAGGGACTCCGCCGCCTCGTGACGGATCACGCGCTCAGTCCCGCACGCACACGAAGATCGCCGTGCCGGGGATCAGACCGCCCCGGAGCGGGGACCAGCCGCCCCACTCGGCCGTGTTCCACTCCGGCCACTCCGGTTCCACCAGGTCCACCAGCCGGAAACCGGAGGCGACCACGTCACGCACCCGGTCCCCGAGCGTCCTGTGGTGCTCGACGTACACGGCGTGACCCGTGTCGTCCTGCTCCACGTACGGCGTGCGGTCGAAGTACGACCCGGACACGCTCAGCCCCTCCGGGCCCGGCTCGTCCGGGAACGCCCAGCGGATCGGGTGCGTCACCGAGAACACCAGCCGGCCGCCCGGGCGGAGCACCCGGCGCACCTCGCGCAGCACCAGCCGCGGATCGGCGACGAAGGGCAGCGCCCCGTACGCCGAGCAGGCCAGGTCGAAGGAGGCGTCGGCGAAGGGCAGCGCGCCCGCGTCCGCGCACACCAGGGGGAACGCCCCGCCGATGCGCAGCGCGTGCTGGAGCTGGCGGTGCGAGATGTCCAGCGCCACCGGCCGGGCGCCCTGGGCGGCCAGCCACCGCGAGCACTGCGCCGCGCCGGCGCCCAGCTCGAGGACGTCGCGCCCCTTCAGCTCCTCCGGCGGGCCGAGCAGCTCCGCCTCCACCTCGTCCAGGCCCTCAGGACCCCACACGAAGCGGTCGTCGCCGAGAAAGGTGCCGTGCTCGTTCTGGTACTCGTCGGCGTTGCGGTCCCACCAGCCCCGGTTGGCCCGGGAGCTCTCCGTGACGCCGGCCTCCCGCCGGGTCGCCTCCGGTTCGGGGACTTCGGGCTCTTGGATGATCGGCTCCCTCGTCGTACTCTTCCGTCCAGCCGGGTCCCCCGGTGTGTCGCCGAGGGGTCTTCTTCGCCCCTGCATGGCCTCGGGAGACGGCAGTTGTGCCGGTTATGCGGCGATCCGCCCCGGGTGGGCGGCTTCGCGCATTGACCATGCCCGGCCGCCCCCGTATGCTACAAGTTGCGCTGCGGGCCTGCGCACCTCAGACGTAGCAGGCTGCGCTCGCATCTGTATGTATGTCCCCTCGGTTGTCGAGGCGCCACCGTATTGCTCCGGCGCTTCCTTGGCTGTCCGGCTTCTGCAGAGCGAAACGGGCTCCGGCGTAGCAGTACCTACGACTTCAATGTCCGTACCGGAGCCCTTTCCCACATGACGAGCAGCACCGAGACCACCGCCACCACCCCGCAGGTTGCGGTCAACGACATCGGTAACGAGGAAGCCTTCCTCGCCGCGATCGACGAGACGATCAAGTACTTCAACGACGGCGACATCGTCGACGGCGTCATCGTGAAGGTCGACCGGGACGAGGTCCTGCTCGACATCGGTTACAAGACCGAAGGTGTCATCCCGAGCCGCGAGCTCTCGATCAAGCACGACGTCGACCCCAACGAGGTCGTCGCCGTCGGTGACGAGATCGAGGCCCTGGTCCTCCAGAAGGAGGACAAGGAAGGCCGCCTGATCCTCTCGAAGAAGCGCGCCCAGTACGAGCGTGCCTGGGGCACCATCGAGAAGATCAAGGAAGAGGACGGCATCGTCACAGGTACCGTCATCGAGGTCGTCAAGGGTGGTCTCATCCTCGACATCGGCCTCCGCGGCTTCCTCCCGGCCTCCCTGGTCGAGATGCGCCGCGTCCGCGACCTCCAGCCCTACGTGGGCAAGGAGCTCGAGGCGAAGATCATCGAGCTGGACAAGAACCGCAACAACGTGGTCCTGTCCCGCCGTGCCTGGCTGGAGCAGACCCAGTCCGAGGTCCGCCAGACGTTCCTCACCACCCTCCAGAAGGGTCAGGTGCGTTCCGGCGTCGTCTCCTCGATCGTCAACTTCGGCGCCTTCGTGGACCTGGGCGGCGTGGACGGCCTCGTCCACGTCTCCGAGCTCTCCTGGAAGCACATCGACCACCCCTCCGAGGTCGTCGAGGTCGGCCAGGAGGTCACGGTCGAGGTCCTCGACGTCGACATGGACCGCGAGCGCGTCTCCCTGTCGCTGAAGGCGACCCAGGAAGACCCGTGGCAGCAGTTCGCCCGCACCCACCAGATCGGCCAGGTCGTGCCCGGCAAGGTCACGAAGCTGGTTCCGTTCGGTGCGTTCGTCCGCGTGGACGAGGGCATCGAGGGTCTGGTCCACATCTCCGAGCTGGCCGAGCGCCACGTGGAGATCCCGGAGCAGGTCGTCCAGGTCAACGACGAGATCTTCGTCAAGGTCATCGACATCGACCTCGAGCGCCGTCGCATCAGCCTCTCGCTGAAGCAGGCCAACGAGGCCTTCGGCGCCGACCCGTCGGCGGTCGAGTTCGACCCGACCCTGTACGGCATGGCCGCGTCCTACGACGACCAGGGCAACTACATCTACCCCGAGGGCTTCGACCCCGAGACCAACGACTGGCTCGAGGGCTACGAGAAGCAGCGCGAGGAGTGGGAGCGCCAGTACGCCGAGGCGCAGGCCCGCTTCGAGCAGCACCAGGCGCAGGTCATCAAGTCCCGCGAGGCGGACGCCCAGGCCGCTGCCGAGGGTGGCGAGGCCGCCGCTCCGGCCGCGTCCGGCGGCGGTTCGTACTCCTCCGAGGGCGGCGACCAGTCCGGCGCCCTGGCTTCGGACGAGGCGCTCGCCGCGCTTCGCGAGAAGCTGGCGGGCGGCCAGAGCTGAGCGCTCACCGCTGAGGGCTAGTGGTTGATCCTGAGGGGTCGCACCTTTCGAGGTGCGGCCCCTCGGGCGTTCCCCGCACCCGGGAAGGGGCGCCGGGAATGCCTGTGCTCCGTGCCACGTTGTGGTGGATGAAACACGAGGAGGAGCGGTCACTGTGCTTGATCCGCAGGGTTTGTACGCCTGGGAGCCGAAGGGTCTGAGCGTCGTCGACATGGCGCTGGCCCAGGAGTCGGCCGGACTTGTCATGCTCTACCACTTCGACGGATACATCGACGCGGGGGAGACCGGGGACCAGATCGTCGACCGGCTGCTCGACTCGCTGCCCCACCAGGTCGTCGCCCGGTTCGACCACGACCGGCTCGTCGACTACCGGGCGCGCCGGCCCCTGCTCACCTTCACCCGCGACCGGTGGACGGACTACGAGGTGCCGGCCATCACCGTGCGGCTCGTGCAGGACGCCACCGGAGCCCCCTTCCTGCTGCTCTCCGGGCCCGAGCCGGACGTGGAGTGGGAGCGCTTCGCCGCCGCCGTGCGGCAGATCGTGGAGCGCCTCCAGGTGCGCCTCGCGGTCAACTTCCACGGCATCCCCATGGGCGTCCCGCACACCCGCCCGGTCGGCCTCACCCCGCACGGCAACCGCACCGACCTCGTCCCGTCGAGCAGCAGCCCCTTCGACGAGGCGCAGGTGCCCGGCAGCGCCGAGGCCCTGGTCGAGTACCGGCTGATGCAGGCCGGCCACGACGTCCTGGGCGTCGCGGCGCACGTGCCGCACTACATCGCCCGCTCGCCGTACCCGGACGCGGCGCTGACCGCGCTGGAGGCCGTCACGGCCGCCACCGGACTGGTCCTGCCGGGCGTCGCGCACTCCCTGCGCACCGACGCCCAGCGCACCCAGACCGAGATCGACCGCCAGATCCGCGAGGGCGACGACGAACTCACCGCCCTCGTCCAGGGCCTGGAGCACCAGTACGACGCCGCGGCGGGCGCCGCGACCCGGGGCAACATGCTCGCCGAGCCCGTGGACATCCCGTCGGCGGACGAGATCGGCCGCGAGTTCGAAAGGTTCCTGGCCGAGCGCGAGGGCGACAACTGACGCCCGCCGGACCGCCGGTCACAGCGGAGCCCTAGGCTGCTGTCCATGCTGACAGTGGGCCTGACCGGCGGTATCGGAGCCGGCAAGAGCGAGGTGTCGCGGCTGCTCGTGGAGTGCGGGGCCGTGCTGATCGACGCCGACCGCATCGCACGCGAGGTCGTCGAACCCGGCACGCCCGGGCTCGCCGCCGTCGTGCGGGCGTTCGGCGAGGAGATCCTCGCCGAGGACGGCAGCCTGGACCGGCCCCGACTCGGCGCCCTCGTCTTCGGCGACCCGGAGAAGCTGGCCACGCTCAACTCGATCGTGCACCCCCTGGTCGGCGCCCGGTCGCGCGAGCTGGAGGAGGCCGCGCCCGAGGAAGCCGTCGTCGTCCACGACGTCCCGCTCCTCACCGAGAACGGCCTCGCCCCCCTCTACGACGTCGTGATCGTCGTCGACGCGAGCACCGGGACCCAGCTCGACCGGCTGGTGCGGCTGCGCGGCATGAGCGAGGCGGACGCACGCGCCCGCATGGCCGCCCAGGCCACCCGCGAACAGCGCCGCGCGATCGCCGACATCGTCATCGACAACGACGTGCCCCTCGACGCGCTCGAACGGCGCGTCAAGGAGGTGTGGGCCGACCTGGTGCGCCGCGCACGGGAACCCCGGCCGGAATAGGGGGCGCCGGGCGAGGCGTTGATCCATTCGAGCGAGGGAAGGATTCCGCCGTGCCCCAGACCAGTGGTCCGTCCGGACGTACGCCGGAGACGCATGTCATCGACTTCCGCGCCGCCGAGCACCTGCTCGCCTCCCGCGACCCGCGAGGCGCGGTGAAGCTGCTGGACGGCGTGATCGACGTCCATCCCGAGAACACGGCCGCGCGGCTGCTCCGGGCGCGCGCCTTCTTCGCGGCCGCCCAGCTGCGCCCGGCCGAGCTGGAGTTCTCCCTCGTCCTGGAGCGGGAACCGGACAACGCCTTCGCCCACTACGCGCTCGCCCGCACCTACCAGCGGCAGGGCAGGCCCCATCCCGCCAAGCGGCACTTCCGCCTGGCGGCCGCACTGGACCCGAACCCGGAGTACCTGAAGGCCGCACGCTTCGACGGGTGAGACGGGTGAGACGGTCGGGCGGGTGAGCGGGCGAGAGCCGCCGGGCCGCGCACGGCCGCGGCCTAGCGCCGGTCCGCCGGCGGCTCGTACGGAGGGACGTCGCGGCCCGGCTGGTAGTGCGGGCCCTGGCGGATGTGCCGCACCACGAACACCAGGTCCGTCACGACGAGCAGGAACAGCACCCCGCAGGCCAGCGCCCAGCCGGGATGCCCGGCGAGCGCGAAGCCCACGGTCCCGGCCACCGTCCAGATCACGCCCCACACGCTCAGCCAGAACCGCATGCGCAGGGGACTTCGCGCGGTCCTCGGTTCACTGCCCGTACGCATCGCGATCCTCACCCTGTCGGTCCCGAGCTCCTCGTACTCCGGGTGCCCGATCCTTCCGACCGCACCCCCTGTCACTCGTTCGGGTGGCATCGGCGGGGACGGGAACGGACGTGCGGGCGCGGCCCGTTCGACGGGCATGGAGCAGATGATGCGGGCAGGGTATGCGGGGACGGGACCCGGGGCGATCACCCCGGACGGCTGCGCGGTGGAGCTGTACGCGCGGCTTCCCGTGGGGGACGAGCCGGACGTGATCGCGGGAGCGGTGCCGGCGGGGGCGCGGATCCTGGAGCTGGGCTGCGGGGTGGGGCGGATGACCCACGCGCTGCTGGAGCGCGGCTTCGAGGTGACGGCGGTGGACGAGTCCGCCGAGATGCTGGAGCGGGTGCGCGGGGCACGGACGATATGCGGCCCGGTCGAGCGGCTCGACCTCGGTGAGACCTTCGACGTGGTGCTGCTGGCCTCGTTCCTGGTGCACGCCGGCGACCCGGAGGTGCGCAGGGGCATGCTGCGCACCTGCGCGCGGCACCTGGCGGAGGGCGGCTGCGTGCTGATCCAGCGGGAGGGCGCGGACTACCACACGAACGTGCCGCGCGAGCGCGTGGACCCGGCGGGCTTCACGGTGCGGATCGTCTCCGTGGAGCCGGCCGGCGACGGCGCCGACTCGGTCCACGCGGAGTACGTGTTCCCGGACGCCACCTGGACCCAGACGTTCCGATCCCGCCCGCTGACCCCGGAGCAGTTCGAGACGGCACTCGAGGAGGAGGGTCTGAGAGTGGACCGGTACCTGACGGAGGACGGGATGTGGGTGAGGGCGGTGCCGGTGCCTTGACCCCGGGCGGGTCGGATCGGGGGCCACGGGGCCGGTCACCTCGGCTTGGATACACCGTGCCGATGCTCGGCGGACGCCGGAATTCCGAGCCGCTGCTCAGGAACCCGTGCCTCAAGGCCGGGGCGTGCCTCCCGCGCCCTTGTTCCGGCCTCGGCGTCCGCCGCCGCCCGTCCCGCGGCCGCCCGTGCCGCCCGTGTTGCCCGCGCCCCCGCGGCTGCCCGGTGTGGCGCCCGGGCCTCCGAGGGCGGGCGGGGTCGCGAAGCCGCCGGACGGCCCGGGGCCGCCCAGGGCCCGGAGCCGTTCCAGCTCGCGGCGGTCCCGCTTCGTCGGGCGGCCCGCACCGCGGTCGCGGATGCCGGCCGGGGCGACGGCCTCGCGAGGCGGGGGCGGCGGGGAGTTGTCGATGTAGCACTGGACGGCGACCGGCGCCCCCACCCGCTTGCGGATCAGCCGCTTCACGACGACGACCCGCTCCCGCGTCTCGACCCGCACGCGTACCTCGTCGCCGACCCGCACGGAGTGCGACGGCTTCACCCGCTCGCCGTTCACGCGGACGTGCCCGCCCCGGCATGCGGCGGCCCCCATGGACCGCGTCTTGACCAGCCGCACCGACCAGATCCAGCTGTCGACCCGCACGGTCTCGCCGTTCTGCGGACCCGCAGCCTCAGCGGCGGCCACCGCCGCGGCGGTCTTCGCGTCCACCGGCTCGGGCGTGGCCCCCGCCACCGCCGCCTTCGGCGTGGCCGCCGCGCCGTCGGCACCCTCGTCCGCCATGGCGGTCCTGTCGTTCTGCGCACCCTCCGCAACCATGCTCCCGACCTTAGCCCGCCCGGCCCCCGACCGGACGCCTACCGTGGAGCCATGGACCCCGAAGGCCTCACCCGGCTCGACCGGCGTATCGCCGGCTGCCGTGCCTGTCCGCGCCTGGTCGCCTGGCGTGAGGAGGTCGCCCGTACCAAGCGGGCCGCGTTCGCGGACTGGACGTACTGGGGGAGGCCGGTGCCCGGGTTCGGGCCGCCCGACGCGCGGCTGCTGATCATCGGGCTGGCGCCCGCCGCGCACGGCGGCAACCGCACCGGCCGGATGTTCACCGGGGACCGCTCCGGCGACGTGCTGTACCAGGCGCTGTACGACGTGGGCCTGGCCTCCCGGCCGACCTCCGAGCACGCCGACGACGGGCTGGAGCTGTACGGGGTCCGCGTCACCGCGCCGGTGCACTGCGCCCCGCCCGCCAACAAGCCCACCCCGGGCGAACGGGACGCCTGCCGGCCCTGGCTGGTGCAGGAGCTGCGGCTGCTGCGGCCGACGGTCCGGGCGGCGGTCGTCCTCGGGGCGTTCGGCTGGCAGGCGGCGCTGCCCGCGTTCGCCGAGGCGGGCTGGACCGTGCCCCGCCCCCGGCCCGTCTTCGGGCACGGCGCCCAGGTCGAGCTGGCCGCCGCCGACGGCCCGCCGCTCGGCGTCTTCGGCTGCTTCCACGTCAGCCAGCGCAACACCTTCACCGGCAAGCTCACCCCCGAGATGCTCCGGGACGTCCTGCGCACGGCGGCCGGGGCGGCCGGGCTGAACCCGCACGAAGAACCGGGCCCCGCGAAAAGGGGATGAGCATGACCGCCCGGCGGCGCTACGGTGCCCGGATGGGCAGGTATCCGGAGATCGAACCGTACGACCACGGCATGCTCGACGTCGGGGACGGCAACCGCCTCTACTGGGAGACCAGCGGCAACCCGGACGGCAAGCCCGCGGTGGTGCTGCACGGCGGACCCGGCTCCGGCGCCGGCGCCGGACTGCGGCGCTACTTCGACCCCGACGCCTACCGCATCGTCCTGTTCCACCAGCGCGGCGCGGGACGCTCGCTGCCATCGGCCGCCGACCCCGCCACCGACATGAGCGTCAACACGGCGCCGCACCTCATGGCGGACCTGGAGCGGCTCCGCGCACATCTGGGCATCGGGCGCTGGCTGGTGTGGGGCGTGTCCTTCGGTTCGGCGCTGGGCCTGCGGTACGCGCAGACCCATCCCGGCGTGGTGTCCGAGCTGGTGCTCACCGGCGTGGCCACCGGCTCGCCCGCCGAGGTCGACCTGCTGACGCGGGGCCTCGGCCGGATCTTCCCGGAGGCGTACGAGCGGTTCCTCGCCGAGCTGCCCGAGGACGAGCGCGACGGCAACCTGGCCGCCGCATACAACCGGCTGCTGGAGTCGCCCGACCCCGAGGTCAGGGCGCGGGCCGCGCAGGCGTGGACGGACTGGGAGACGGCGATCATCCCCGCCCCGCCCGGCTCCGTCGAACGGTTCCGCGACCCGGCGTACCGCCTGGGCTTCGCCCGCACCGTCACCCACTACTGGGGCAACGACCACTTCTTCGGCGACTTCCCCGGCGACGGGGGAGAGGAGGGCGTCGTGCTGCGCGACGCCCACCTCCTCAAGGACATCCCCGGCACGCTCGTCCAGGGCAGCCTCGACCTCGGCAATCTGCTCGGCATCGTCTGGCGGCTGCACCACGCCTGGCCCGGCAGCGAGCTGGTGATCGTCGACGACGCCGGGCACGACGCGGGCGCCGTCGGGGACGACGCCCTGATCGCGGCGACGGACCGGTACGCCCGCCGCCCGCACTGACGAGCGGACCCTGCCGGGGCCGGCGGCGGGGACGGGAACGGGAACGGGGACTCAGGGGTGCAGCACCACCTTGGTGTAGCCCTCGATCCGCTTGTCGAACTTGTCGTACGCCGACGGCGCCTGGTCCAGCGGCAGCTCGTGCGAGACCACGAAGCTGGGCTTCGCCCGGCCCTCGATGATCATGTCGCGGAGCTGCCGGTTGTAGCGCTTGACGTTGCACTGGCCGGTGCCGAGCTTCAGGCCCTTCTCGAAGAGCTTGCCGACCGCGACCATCAGCATGCCCTGCTTGGCCGCCTCGTCCGGGCCGCCCGGGTCGGACGGCACGTACAGCCCGGGGATGCCGAGCATGCCGGTGGCCCGGACCGTGCGGATCAGCGCGTTCAGCACGGTCGCCGGCTCCTCGCGGTCCGTGCCGCCGCCCGCCGAGGCCTGGTAGCCGACGGCGTCGATGCCCTTGTCGGTGCCCATGCCCTCGGTCTGCTCCTGGATCTGCTCGACCGGGTCGCCCTCCGCGAAGTTGACGGGGACGGCGCCGATCTCCTCGGCCTTCTGGAGCCGCTCGGCGACGCGGTCGACCACGAACACCTTCCGCGCGCCGCGCAGCAGCGCCGAGTAGGCGGCCATCAGGCCGACCGGTCCGGCGCCGTACACCGTGACGCTGTCGCCCGGGCGCACCTGGGCGAGTTCGCAGCCGTGGTAGCCGGTGGGGAAGATGTCCGCGAGGAGCACGAAGTCCTTCTCGTGCTCGGTGCCCGGCGGCAGCTTCAGGCAGTTGAAGTCGGCGTAGGGGACGCGCAGGTACTCCGCCTGTCCGCCCTTCCAGGGGCCCATGGCCACATAGCCGTAGGCGCCGCCCGGGAAACCGGGGTTGACGGTGAGACAGTACCCGGTGAAGCCCTCGACGCAGTTGGTGCAGAAGCCGCAGGCGACGTTGAAGGGCATGACCACGCGGTCGCCCTCCTTGACCGAGGTGACGCCCGGGCCGACCTCGGCGACGACGCCCATGTTCTCGTGGCCGAAGGTGATACCCGGCTCGGCGGCCGTACGGCCCTCGTACATGTGCAGGTCGGAACCGCAGATCGCGGTCGAGGTGACCCGTACGATCACGTCGTTCGGATGCTGGATCGACGGGTTGTCGACGTCCTCGACGGCGACCTCGAACGGTCCCTTGTACACGACGGCCTTCATGGTGCGATCTCCGTTCGGTTGGTGTTCTGCGTGGTGCGCAGCGACGCCCCTCCCGATGGCCCGCGTGACCCGTATCTCATGATTCTCCGGTCTTGTGGCCGGAGCAAGCCGGTAATATCCGACGAATATCGTGCGACGCCCACCCCGCTCCCGAGGGCGCCGCACCCGGCGATCGGATCGCCGCCCGATGCGACACCGACGAGAGGGGAAGGGCGGAAGAATGGCAGCTCAGAGGCTGGGAACACTGCTCGTGGCCGTGCCCGGGCTGTCCGGCACCACATACCCCCCGGGCACGACCGTGACCGTCCGCGGCCGCGGCGCGACCGTCGACGCGTTCGTCAACGGTGACTGGCTCCCGCTGTCCTGGTGGGAGTTCTCCGACGGTCTGCGCGAGGACATCGCCGACCGCTGACCGGCCGTTGCCGGGCTCAGTCGACCTTCACCCAGTCCAGGGTGCGCTCGACGGCCCGCTTCCAGTCCTCGTATCCCTGGCGGCGCCGGTCCTCGTCCCAGCCCGGCTCCCACCGCTTGGACTCCTGCCAGTGCGAGCGCAGCTCGTCCTGGTCGCTCCAGAAGCCCGTGGCGAGGCCCGCGGCGTACGCGGCGCCCAGCGCGGTGGTCTCCGCGACCACGGGCCGGCTGACCGGCACCCCGAGCACGTCGGCCTGGATCTGCATGCACAGGTCGTTCGCGGTGACACCGCCGTCCACCTTGAGCACGTCCAGGTGCACCCCGGAGTCCTGCTCCATCGCCTCGACCACGTCACGGCTCTGGTAGCAGATCGCCTCCAGCGCGGCCCGCGCGATGTGGCCGCCCGTGTTGTACCGGGACAGGCCGACGATGGCGCCCCGGGCGTCGGAACGCCAGTAGGGGGCGAACAGGCCCGAGAAGGCCGGCACGAAGTACATGCCGCCGTTGTCCTCCACCGACCGTGCCAGCTGCTCGCTGTCCGGGGCGCTGCCGATGATCTTCAGCTGGTCGCGCAGCCACTGCACCGCCGCGCCGGTCACGGCGATGGAGCCCTCCAGCGCGTACACCGCGGGGCTGCCGGCGAACTGGTACGCCACCGTCGTCAGCAGACCGTGCTGCGAGCGCACCAGCTCGGTGCCGGTGTTCAGCACCAGGAAGTTGCCGGTGCCGTAGGTGTTCTTCGCCTCGCCGGGGGAGAAGCAGACCTGGCCCACGGTGGCCGCGTGCTGGTCGCCGAGGACGCCGGTGATCGGCACGGCGGCGCCCAGCGGCCGGGACGTGCGGGCCTGGCCGAACGCCTCGGGGTCCGAGGAGGCGTGGATGGCCGGGAGCATCGAGCGCGGGATGCCGAAGATGCCGAGCAGCTCGTCGTCCCAGTCGAGGGTCTCCAGGTTCATCAGCATGGTGCGGCTGGCGTTGGTCACGTCCGTGGCGTGGATGCCGCCGTTGGGCCCGCCGGTGAGGTTCCACAGCACCCAGGCGTCGGTGTTGCCGAACAGGGCGTTGCCCGACTCGGCGGCTTCGCGCAGCCCGTCCACGTTGTCCAGCAGCCACTTGATCTTGCCGCCGGAGAAGTACGTGGCCGGTGGCAGCCCCGCCTTGTGGCGGATCACGTCGCCGTGGCCCTCGCGTTCGAGGGCGGCGGCGATGCTGTCCGTGCGCGTGTCCTGCCAGACGATCGCGTTGTAGTACGGACGGCCGGTGCGCGGATCCCACACGACGGTCGTCTCACGCTGGTTGGTGATGCCGATGGCCCGCAGGTCGGAGGCCGTCAGACCGCCGTCACGGAGGGCGTTCTGGATCACCGTGTTGGTGCGCTCCCAGATCTCCACCGGGTCGTGCTCGACCCAGCCGGAACGGGGCAGGATCTGCTGGTGCTCCAGCTGGTGCTTCGCCACCTCGTTACCGGCATGATCGAAGATCATGAATCGGGTGCTGGTGGTCCCCTGATCCACCGCGCCGACGAATTCGGGCATCGCTGAAACCTTTCTGAGTGACGACGGGTCCCGGGGCGTCTACGGCTCCTCGGTGGCCGGGCCTTCCTCCTGGGCCTCCATCGCCCGCGCCCTGGCGGTGATCAGCGGCTTGATCAGCAAGTCGTAGACCAGTACGCCGGCGACACCGCCGATCAGCGGACCGACGATGGGAATCCACCAGTAGCTGCTGAACCAGCCGAACGTGCCCGGGAGGGCGATGTCGCCCCAGCCCTCGAAGTACGTGAACAGCCGGGGGCCGAAATCGCGCGCGGGATTGATCGCGTATCCGGCGTTCGTCCCGAAGGTCAGACCGATGGCGACGACCACCAGACCGATGAGGAACGGGTGGAGATTCGACAGCGGCGCGACATTCTTGAGGTCGATGAGCGCGCAGATCAGGAGCAGCAGAATTCCGGTGCCCACGATCTGGTCGAGCAGCGGCCCCCACCAGGAATCCCCGAAGTATTCCGCGGGGAAGGTGGCGAAGATGGAATACGTGCCCAGTGATTCGTCGCGGGGCAGCCCCGCCTTCGCGTTCGACGCGTCGATCGCCCAGTGGTAGCAGGCGTAGACGAGCGCGGCGGCGACGAAGGCGCCACAGAGCTGGGCCAGCCAGTAGGCGGGCACCTTCTTCAGGGGGAAGTCCCTGCGCACCGTGAAGGCCAGGGTCACCGCCGGGTTGAGGTGGGCGCCGCTGATGCCGCCGGCCACGTACACGCCGAACACGACGGCGAGGCCCCAGCCCCAGGCGATGATGAGCCAGTTCGCCGGCCCGAACTCCACGAACTGCCGCCCGGAACCGGGCAGGCCGACGACGGCGACGGCGACGGATCCGACACCCAACAGAATGAGGACGAAAGTCCCCAGGAATTCGGCGATCATCTCGCCGCCGATGCCTTCGCGATAGCCGCGTCGGCGCGGAGCTGTAATGCGGTCAGCCATCAGCTCTCCTCGTACAGAAATGGCGCGGACTGTGCCTCCCCATGTGGGCAGCGTAGGTCCGCCGCCCATTCCGGGCGCGCGGAGAACGGTCTTTCCCACCAACGGCCCAATTCGGTGGGCGAAAGGGGAGGAGGCGGCTGATACTGCGGGGCTTTTCCCGGGGCCGGGAGCGGTGCGCCGGAGGCGGAAGGCGCCGTGTCCGCCCGGCCGTCACGCCGCCGAAACACGCCCGTTCCGTGCCGTCCGCGAAGTACGCCTACCGTGGGGGCATGAGTTCCGCCCCGGTCAGCGTTGCCCGAAGGAGCAGGCCCACCGACCGGACGACAGGAGCCCTGTGACCCGCACCGCCCCCGCCGTACCTCCGTGGCTCGCGCATGCCCTGCGGTCCCAGCGCGGACCGGTCTCCTGGAGCGCGGTGCTGCGCGGCGCCCTGGGCGGCGGGCCCCTGCTGCTCGCGGCCGTGGCCGCCGGGCGGCCCACCCTCGGGGTGGTCGCCGCGATCGGCGCCATGTTCGCCGGGATCAACGACCGGCCCGGCAGCCGGCGCGCCTCCGTGGCCCGGATCGGCACGCCCGCCCTCGCGGGCGCGGCCGGGCTGCTGACGGGCACCGTCGCCGGGGACCACGCGCCGGCCCTGCCGCTCACCCTGCTGCTGACCGCGCTGGGTCTGGCCGCCGGAGGGATCAGCGCGCTGGGGCCTGTGGGGTCCGCCGCCGGGACGCAGCTGCTGGTCGGCGCCGCCGTCGGGGCCGGCATGCCCCTGCCCGAGCCGGCCTGGCTGCGGGCGGTGGCGTTCGTGGCGGGCGCCGCCTGGCTGCTCCTGCTGCGGCTCGCGCTGCCCACCTCCCACTCCCTCGCCGGGGACCGCCGGTTCGAGCTGCGCTTCGACGGGGAACGGGCCGCCGTCGCCGGGGTCTACGACGCCGTCGCCGCGCTGCTCGACGCCGCCGGCTCGGACGGCGCCACCGCACGGCGGGCCGCGCTCACCGCCGCCCTCGACCAGGCGCAGGACGCGCTCGCCGGACCCCGGCTGCGCCGCCGCCCCTCTTCCGCGGCCGAACGCCGGCTGCACGTCCAGTACGCCGCGGCCCTCCCGCTCGCCGAGGCCGCGACCGCGCTGGCCTGGGCGGGGGAGCCGGTGCCGCCCCGCGCCTGTGAGGCGCCCCGCCGCCTCGCCGCCGCCGTGCGCGACGGCGCCCCCGCGGGCCCGCTCCCCGCCCCCACCCGTTCCGCGCCCGGCCTGCGCGCCCTGGACGACGCCCTGCTGCACGCCGCCGAGGCGTTCGACCGGGCCGACGGCAGGCGGCTGCACGGCCGCAGGCGCACCCGGACCGCCGCCCTGCGGACCGTCCTCGGCGCACGCGGCCGCGAGTACGGGATGCGCGTCGCCCTCTGCTTCGGCGCGAGCGCCGCCGTCGCCCAGGTCCTCCACCAGGCCCACTGGAACGGCCGGCACGAACACTGGTACTGGCTTCCCGCCACCGCCGTCTTCCTCGTCAAGCCCGACCTCGGGCCGCTGGCCTCCCGCGTGCTGTCCCGCGCCGCCGGGACCGTCCTGGGCGCCCTGCTGTTCGCCGGGCTCGCCGCCGTGCTGCCCCGGCCGGAGGGACTCGTCCTCCTCGTCACCGTCTGCGGGGCGCTGATCCCGCTCGCCACCCGGCACTTCGCCGCCCAGACCGCCGTCGTCACCGTGCTCGTGCTGGCCCTGGTGATGGCCGGGGGCGAACCTCAGGCGTCCCTCGCCCGGATCGGCGAGACCTTGCTGGCCTGCGCCATCGTGCTGGTCGTCGGACACCTGCCCACGCCCGGCCGGCGCGGCGACGCCATCCGGGCCCGGCTCGCCGAGGCGAGCGGCGCCGCCCGGGAGTACCTCGCGCATGTGCTCGAGGGATCGGCGGACCGCGAGGCCCGCTGGGCGCTGCGCCGCGAGGCCTACCGCACCCTCGCCGAGGCCCGCGCCGCCATCGCCCTCGCCGCCGCGGAACTCCCGCCCCTCGCCCGGCACGCGGACGGCGCCGACGAGATCGCCGCGGCCCTCGAACGGCTCGTCGACACCACCACCGCCTGCGCCGTCCACCTCGACGACACCGGCGGCCTCGACCCCCACCACCTCCGCCGTCTCACCGCCCTCCGCGACGAACTCGCCCGCCACGGCGCGCGCATGCGCCTGGACCTGCCGACGGCGGGCGGGGACGTACACGTGGGGGCGCGGCACAGGTAGTCGCGCGCGGGCCCGCCCGACCAGGCGCGGCCCCTCAGCCCACCCGTACCCACACCGGCGCGTGGTCCGACCCCGCGGCCCCGCGCCGTTCCCCGGGGTCGGGCCCGACGGACGGGAGCCGGGGCGGTCCGTCGGCCGGCAGGCCCGTGCCCGCCGACGTCACCCGCCGCACCAGCCGGTGGCTGAGCAGCACATGGTCGATCAGCTCCCGGCGGCCGGAGTTCACCCGCGAATAGCGTTCGGACGCCGGGATGAGCGGGGCCACGTCCCACAGCCGGAACGCGTCGCCCCGGTCCGGGCGGTCGTACCCCGGCGTGCCGATCTCGGAGCCGGGCGGCCCGAGCAGCAGCTGTGTGGTCGCCGCCTGCACCTCGTCGTTGAGGTCGCCGAGCACCGCCACGTCCCGCTCCCGCCCGTCGCCCTCCAGCAGCCGGTCCGCCAGCGCGCGCAGCGCCGCCGCCTCGGCCGCCCGCCGGTACAGCGCGTAGGCGCCGTACCGGGCCCGTTCGCCCTCGTCGCGCGGCTGGAAGCGGCCGTCCGGGTACGACAGCAGCTTCGACTTCAGATGGCAGACCGCCACCCGCAACGGCCCCCGCTCGCCGGTGACCTCCACCGCGAGGAAGCCGCGCCCGGCCTGAGAGACGGTCAGACCCGTGTCGTCCGCCTGCACCGGCAGCATCCTCGGCGGGAACGCCGCCGTGTCGGCGACCACCGTCAGCTCCGTACGGCTGAGGAAGCCCACCCGGGTGCCCCGGCTGTCGGTGTGCGAGGACAGCGCGACGTGCCAGTCGTCGTCCAGCATCCCCGCCAGATCCTCCAGCGCGCCGGGGTCGCCCACCTCCTGCACGCCGAGCAGCCCCGGATCCAGTTCCGTGATCACCGCGGCGAGC
This sequence comes from Streptomyces lusitanus, assembly GCF_042647945.1. Lineage (NCBI taxonomy): Bacteria > Bacillati > Actinomycetota > Actinomycetes > Kitasatosporales > Streptomycetaceae > Streptomyces > Streptomyces lusitanus. The sequence continues at coordinate 48,674 of NZ_JBHRWL010000026.1, read as the reverse complement.
GCGGCCAGTTTCGACGCGTACGCGGCCTCGTCGCCGGGCCCGTAAGGACCGCCGGGCCGGTACAGGTTCTCCAGGTTCCAGGTGCCGAGGAGCAAGGCGGGCCCCTTTCAGCCGTGGGCGGGCTCGTGGTGAGGCCAGGGTGCGCGCCCGGCCCGCCGTGCGACAGAGCCGCGACGGGATGTCGCGGTTCGGCTCCCCCGGGGTCGGAGTCCCGTCGTACGTTGACGTGATGACGCCTTCTGCCGTGGAGAGTCCCGCCGGCCTCATCATCACCGGATGCACGGTCCTCACGCACGACGATCAAGAAGAGGCCGGCTTCCTCGAAAATGCCGCCGTCGTCGTCCGCGACGGGGTGGTCGAGGAGGTGACCGACGCCGGGGCCGTCGCCGGACGCGCGGCCGACGAGTGGATCGACGCCCGCGGGCAGGTCGCGCTGCCCGGCCTGATCAACTGTCACACCCACGCCCCGATGGCCGTCCTGCGCGGACTCGCCGAGGACCTGCCGACCGAGGCGTGGTTCAACGACGTCGTCTGGCCGGTGGAGTCCAACCTCACCGAGCGGGACGTCACCCTCGGCGCGCGGCTCGCGTGCGCGGAGATGATCCGGGCCGGCGTCACCTGCTTCGCCGACCACTATTTCCACATGGACGCGGTCGCCGAGGTGGTCGCCGCGTGCGGCATGCGCGCCCTGCTGGGGGAGGCGTACTTCTCCTCCCAGGGGCCTCAGGGCCGGGAGCGGTCCCTGGAGTTCGCTCTCCGCCACCGGGGCGCGGCCGGCGGGCGCGTCACCACCGCGCTCGCCCCGCACGCCCCCTACACCGTGAACGACGCCGACCTCGCCGCCACCGCCGAGCTGGCCCGCGCGCACGGCCTGCCCGTCCATCTGCACGCCGCCGAGAACCGCGACCAGACCGAGGCGTCCCTCGCCCGGCACGGCGTCACCCCCGTCGAGGTGCTGCACCGCACCGGCATCCTGGACACCGACGTGCTCATCGCGCACGGCACCGGCATCGTCGAGAGCGACCTGCCGCTCCTCGCACACGCGCGGGGACGTACGGCGGTGGCGACCGCGCCCCGCGGCTACCTCAAGTTCGCCTGGCCCACCACCACACCCGTACGGGCGCTGCGGGACATCGGCGTGCCGGTCGGGCTGGCCACGGACGGCGCCGCGTCCAACAACTCCCTCGACGTGTGGGAGTCGATGGCGCTCACCTCGCTGATCCAGAAGTCCACGGAGGGCGACCCGCGGTGGCTGACCTCACGTCAGGCCCTGCACCACGCCACCCTGCAGAGCGCCCGCGCGGTCGGTCTGGAGGGGAGCGTCGGCCGCATCGCGCCCGGCCACCGTGCCGACCTCGTGCTCGTCGACCTCACAGGACCGCACACGCAGCCCGTGCACGACCTCGCCGCGACCCTGGTGCACAGCGCCCGCGCCGCCGACGTCCGCACGACCGTCGTGGACGGCCGGATCCTCATGCGCGACCGGCGCCTGCTCACCATCGACGTCCCGGAGGTCGTGCGCGAACTGAACGAGCGGCTGCCCGCCCTCGTCGACCGGGGCCACGGGCGCCGCATCCAGGAGTACGACACCTGAGGAGGCGCCGGCGCACGGTGCGTGATCTGCACATACGGAAGCGGCGGCGAGAAGTGCGGCGTCGACCCATGCGTTCCGTGCGGCACGTCGGTCACCCTTCGCGACGGGACCGTCGCACGGGAGGAGCCAGTGTCGCTTCCGGAGATCGTCTCGCGCGCCGAGTGGCGCGCGGCGCGCGCCGTCGGAGGAGAGCGAAGAGCGACGGAGGGACCCAGGGGATTGCGCTACCACGACGAGTGCGACGACTGACACGGACGGTGACGGATTACTCCGAAAAGCTGAGAGCGCGCTCACACTTGGCAGTGAACGGGTGTCAACTACGTCTCAGTACCGTCACCGGACGAGGCGTTCGCCCCATGGTTGGCGTTTAACTCTACGAGTACAGCGCTACATGGAGGTGGCAGGGTGAACGGGCGAACCGTGCTCGAACGCTTTCCCGCAGGTGGACCCCGGGGCTCATGGCCCGCGGAGGAGTTCGCGCATGCGCGCCGCCTGGAGGGCCTGCCCGCCGAGGTCGTCATGGACCTCGCCACCGACATGTTCCTGGTGATCGTCCGGGGCGAGGGCGCCGGCGGTGAGGCGGTGGCGTGAGCCCGGCCGTAAGCCGCCGTGCCCGGTCGTCAGGCGGTGACGGGGCGTGACCAGACGGGGGTCGTCCCGGTGAGCCGGCACAGGGCCAGATACAGCGGTATCGGCGGCGTGTAGGGGAGCGTGCCGTCGGGGCGGTGGATCAGGCCGGGAAGGCCGGCGGCCGCGCCCGTGTCGGCGGGGGAGTCGGGGAGGACCGCGCCGGCGGCGTAGTGCGCGGGGGCGGGCCACTCCAGGGCGTAGTCCGAGTCGGACGGGACCAGCCACCACCAGTGCGCGTCATCGGCGTACACGCACCCCACGCGGGGCAGCCGGGGCAGAACCAGCGGTCCGAACCGCGCCGGCACGGCCACCGCGTCGCAGCCCATCGGGGCGGTCATGCCGTCGGGCACGGGAAGTCTGCGCGGCGCGTCCGGGGTCTGCCGCCCGCGCCGGATCCGGACCAGCGAGTCCAGACTCAGCACCCGTGTGCCGCCCGGGCCCGTCACGCGCGTCCTCCGTCCCGCTCGGCGGGTATCTTCAGGCGCTGCTCGGCGGGGTGGGCCGCGCCGCCGTCGCGGGTCTCGTCGTCGCCGTCCTCGGAGCCGTCGGCCGGACCGGGCTTGGGGCGGGCGCCCCAGCCGAGATCGTCGCGGGGCTCACCGGGGCCGGAGGCGGGGGTGGTGCGCGGGGAGCCGACGGGGCGGGAGGAGGCGGCGGTGCGGGAGGAGTCGGCGGTGCGCGGGGAGCCGGTCGCGCCGACGGGGGAGTCGGTCACGCTCGAGGTGTCGGCGGTGCGGGCGAGTTCCGCCCAGACCAGCAGACCGGGACCGTGCTCCTGGGCGCCCCACGCGCGGCACAGGGCGTCGACGAGCAGCAGTCCCCTCCCGTGCTCCTCCTCCGGCCGCTGCCGGGTGTTCGCACGCGGCCGGCCCGGCGCGCAGCCCTCGTCGCGGACGGCTATGCGCAGCAGGTCGTCGCCGTCGTGCAGCTCGCAGACGACATGGCTGCTCGCCGTGTGCACGATGGCGTTGGTGACCAGCTCGGACACGACCAGGGCCGCCGTGTCACAGGTGTCCTCGCAGACCGACCAGCCGGTCAGCCGGGCCCGTGTCAGCCGTCTCGCCTGCGCGGGGGAGCCAGGGTGAGCGGCCAGCTCGAAGCGGAACCGGCGCTCGGCGACGGCCCGGGAGGGGGCGGCGGCCGGAGCGGCGCCGAGGCCGACGGGAGCTGCTGCGGCGTCTGTTCCTAAGGGCGCGGACGGAATCACGCTTGCCACTATCGCCCCGCCGTGAACACTTGGCAAGTGTCACTCTGAAAATTGCAGAGTGCTGTGTGGCGGTCTGGACGGGCGTGGCACACTGCTCGCAACAGCACCTCGCGCGGCGCCAGTTGGGATCGCCGGAGATCGATTCGAATATGTGTTCGTGTCACCCGATCTCCGTGCCTGATCACCGGACGGCGCCGCCCGGCTGTCAGGATTTGTTCGAGGGAGGTGAAGCGTGAGCGAACCCCGGTCCGCACCGACGGTCGGGCAGGTCGTCCTCGGCCGCCGCCTGCTGGATCTGCGCGAGCGCGCGGGTCTCAAGCGGGAGGAGGCCGCCCGGATCCTGCGGGTCGCCCCCGCCACCGTGCGCCGTATGGAGATGGCGGAGGTGGCGCTGAAGATCCCCTACCTCCAGCTGCTGCTGAAGGCCTACAACGTCTCCGACGAGGAGGCCGAGGCCTTCGTCCAGCTCGCGGAGGACGCCAACAAGCCCGGCTGGTGGCAGCGCTTCCACGACATCCTGCCCGGCTGGTTCTCCATGTACGTCAGCCTGGAGGGCGCGGCCTCCCTCATCCGCAGCTACGAACCCCACTTCGTCCCCGGACTGCTCCAGACGGAGGACTACGCGCGTGGCGTACTGCGCTCCGGCGCCATAGGGCAGACCCGGCCCGAGGACATGGAGCGCCACGTCGACCTGCGCATGCGGCGCCAGGAGCTGCTCACCCGCGAGGACGCGCCCCGGCTGTGGGTCGTCATGGACGAGACCGCGCTGCGCCGCCGGGTCGGCGGCCCGGAGGTGATGCGCGCGCAGATCGACAAGCTGCTCGAGGCGTCGGCGATGCCCAACGTGACGCTGCAGATCGCGACCTTCGACAGCGGGCCCCACCCCGGCACGTACGGGCCGTTCGTGCTGTTCCGATTCGCCGTGCCCGAACTTCCGGACATGGTCTACAGCGAGTACCTGACCGGCGCCGTCTACCTGGACGCGCGCACCGAGGTGGCGACCCACCTCGAGGTCATGGACCGCATGGCGGCGCAGGCCGCCACGGCACATCGCACGAAGGAGATCCTCCGGGATCTCCGCAAGGAGCTGTGAATGGAACTCATCAGGCCACCGAAGACCCAGTCGCGTGCGCGGGCGCACGCCGGCCGGATCTACAACGGCATGCCCGCGCGGGAACTGGGCAGCGAGGGCTGGCACAAGCCCTGGAGCGGCGGCAACGGCGGCAACTGCCTCGAGGCGATGAAACTGGACGACGGCCGCATCGCCGTCCGCCAGTCCACCGACCCGGACGGTCCCGCGCTCATCTACACCTCCGCCGAGATGACGGCCTTCATCGAGGGGGCCAAGGCCGGAGAGGCGGATTTCCTGCTGTCCTGACCTCCGATTGCCGCACTACCTTTGCTTTCTTCCTTGGCACTGAATTGATCACTAACACTTGCAGACAGTTACGGAGCCCGTCATGACCGGGGAGCACCCCGTGGAGATCGACACCACCAGACCGCATCCCGCGCGGATGTACGACTGGTATCTCGGAGGCAAGGACAACTACCCGGTCGACGAGGCGATGGGCCGGCAGATGCTCGCCCTCGAGCCCAGGGTGCCGGTCATGGCGCGCGTCAACCGCGCGTTCATGCAGCGCGCCACGCGCTGGCTCGCCGGGCAGGGCGTGCGCCAGTTCCTCGACATCGGCACCGGCATCCCCACCGAGCCGAACCTGCACCAGATCGCCCAGCGCGTCGCACCGGACGCCCGCGTCGTGTACTGCGACAACGACCCCATCGTGCTGGCACACGCGGCGGCCCTGCTGCGCGGCACGGAGGAGGGCGTCACCGACTACCTCCAGGCCGACGTCCGGGAACCGGACCTGATCCTGGAGGGCGCGCGCAAGATCCTCGACTTCGACCGGCCGATCGCGCTGTCGCTCATCGCCCTGCTGCACTTCGTCCCCGACGAGGACGGCGCGCACGAGCTGGTGTCGCGGCTGGTGGACGCCCTGCCCTCGGGCAGCCACCTGGTGATCAGCCACGCCACGGCCGACTTCACCCCCGAGGAGTCGGAGGAGGCCACGGCGAAGCTCAGGGCTGCGGGCGTCAGCCTGGCGCTGCGCAGCCGCGAGGAGTTCACCCGGTTCTTCGACGGCCTCGAGCTCGTCGACCCCGGCGTCGAGGTGCCGCACCTGTGGCACCCCGAACTGGGCGACCCGGTCCCGGGCCAGGACGACGGGGTCATCCCCGGCTACGGCGCGGTGGCCCGCAAGCCGTAACGCCGTCCACCCGCACCACCCGACGCCCCTGGGCACCCGGCCGACGCCGGGACCCGGGGGCGTCGGCGTGCGGGAGTCCGGCGGGAGTCCGGCGGACGGCCGGCGCCTGCCGGGCAGGGGGGGCGGATTCCGGCCACGGGGTGGCGTGCGGTCCTGCTTGCGGGCGTGCGGGTGTGGGGCCGCCTGCCGGGGTGCGGGCGTACCCGCGCACCCCGGCCTGGGCGTACGGATGTGGGCCCAATAGCACGCGGGAGGGGGCGTCCGGACCTGACCGCGTGCGGGCGTGCGCACATGGGGGCGTCGGAGGCATGCGGCATGCCCGCGTGAGGGCGTGGGAGGGGCGGGCCCGCCCGCGGGGGAGCGTGTCAGACGGTCATGGGCCGGTCGTACGGGCCGATCGGCGCCGGCAGGTGGCTCGTGCCGCCCGTCAGATGGCGGTCGACGGCCGCCGCGACCGCCCGGCCCTCCGCGATGGCCCACACGATCAGCGACTGCCCCCGGGCGGCGTCGCCCGCCGCGAAGACGCCCGGCACGTTCGTCGCGAAGTCCGGCCCGCGCGCGATCGTCCCGCGCGGCTCCAGCTCGAGGCCGAGCTGCGCGACGATCCCGTCGCCCTGGTCCGGCCCCGAGAAGCCGAGCGCGAGCAGCACCATGTCGGCGGGCAGCGTCCGCTCCGTCCCCGGCACGGGCTTCCGCCCCGCGTCCACCTCGACCAGATGCAGCCCGCGCACACGCCCCTCCTCGTCCCCCACGAAGCGCAGCGTCGACGCGGCGAACAGCCGCGCGTCGGCATGCGCCGCGGGCGCGGTCCGCAGCGCGCCCGCCTCCTCGTGCGCCGCCGACAGCCGGTACAGCTTCGGATACGTCGGCCAGGGCTCGTTCTCCTCGTCGCGCCCGGTGCCCGGCCGGCGGTAGATGTCCAGCTGGGTGACCGACGCGGCCCGCTCCCGCACCGCCGTGCCCAGGCAGTCGGCGCCCGTGTCACCGCCGCCGACGATGACCACGTGCCGCCCCTCGGCCGACAGCGGCGACCTCTCCAGGTCGCCCTCGCAGACCCGGTTGGCCAGCGGCAGGTACTCCATCGCCTGGTGGATGCCCGCGAGTTCACGCCCCGGCACCGGCAGCTCCCGCCATGCCGTCGCCCCCGTGGCGATCACCACGGCGTCGTAACGGCTCCGCAGCTCCGCCGCGTCCACGTCCCGGCCGACCGTGGTCGACGTGCGGAACCGCGTCCCCTCGGCCCGCATCTGCTCCACGCGTCGCTCCAGATGGTGCTTCTCCATCTTGAACGCGGGGATGCCGTAGCGCATCAGCCCGCCGATCCGGTCGTCCCGCTCGTACACGGCGACCGTGTGCCCGGCCCGGGTGAGCTGCTGCGCGGCGGCCAGCCCGGTGGGGCCCGAGCCGATGACCGCGACCGTCCGCCCGGACAGCCGGTCCGGCGGGGCCGGCGTGGCGAACCCCTCCTCCCACGCCTTGTCGGCGATGGCGCACTCGACGTTCTTGATGGTGACCGCCGGCTGGTTGATGGCGAGCACACAGCCGGCCTCGCACGGTGCCGGGCACAGCCTCCCCGTGAACTCGGGGAAGTTGTTCGTGGCGTGCAGCCGCTCCGCCGCCGCCCGCCAGTCCTCCCGGGAGACCAGGTCGTTCCACTCCGGGATGAGGTTGCCCAGCGGACAGGCCTCGTGGCAGAAAGGCACCCCGCAGTCCATGCACCGGTCGGCCTGCGTACTGACGATCGGCAGCAGTCCCCCGGGTACGTACACCTCGTCCCAGTCGCGGACCCGCTCCTCCACCGGCCGGCGCGGCCACTCCTCGCGGGGCGTGGTGAGGAAACCCTTGGGATCTGCCATGGCCGTCTTCCTTGCGTGCGCGGGGGACAGGCCGTGCGTCGTCGGGCGGCACTCCTGCGCACACGATACGTCCGCCCACCCCGCCCCGCAGCGCGCCGGACACCCTCCGTACGGAGCCTCCACCGGAGAGTGAGGCCTGGCCGCCTCAGCCGGTGAGCGCGAGGAGGTACGCCAGCGCGGCGCCGGCCGAGGCGAGGGCGCGGACGTGGTTCCACCGCGTCCACCCCCGCACGTACTCCGGCCAGTACGCGGCCGCCTCCGCACCGCCCGCGTCGAGCCGGGCCAGCCGCTCGTTGCGGGGTATGTTCGCCACCACCGTCAGCCCGAACGACCCGCACAGGAACAGCGCGCCGCCCACCACCGACGCGACCGCCCCCTCGTCCGGCCACGTCACGAGCGTCACCACCGTGAGCACCGCGCTCAGCACCGTCGTGCCGAGGAACACCGCCATGAACGGCGGCCGCACCGCCGCCACGTTGACCGCCTGCATCGCGGCCACGCCCCGCGCCGGCGTGAGCGCCGCCAACCCCCTCATCACGAACGTCGAGAACGCGCAGAACACCCCGGCCACCAGCCCGGTCCCCAGGACGCCCAGCGCCGTCAGCACCGCGTACGGTCCGTCGCCCATGTCCTCACCCCCGTCACCCTCGTCCTTTGAGACCGGGACCCTTTCCCGGTCATCCGCACCACCAGTCAACGCGCCGCCGCCGCGCCGGGCCATGGCCGAGCGGCGCGCACCCATGCGCGAGCGTCCACGCTCCCCGGCCGCCCGCGGCGCCTGCCCGCCCCGGCGCTTCCGGTCCCGCCCGGGACGTGCCGCATCATGGCCGTGTGCGACTCGAAGCGATCACCTGGGACCGGCTCGTCGACCTGCTCACCGAGCGCCTGCTGGAGCTCGACACGGCAGACGGCGCTCCCTGGCCCCGAGTCGCCCTCGACGGCGCCCCGGCCGCCCGCCCGGGAGACCTCGCCGAACGGGTCGCCGAGGCGTTGCGCCTCCGAGGCCGCCCGAGCCTGGTCGTCGGCACGGAGGGCTTCCTGCGCCCCGCCTCGGTCCGGCTGGAGTACGGCCACCAGGATCTGGAGTCCTACTACAGCGGCTGGTACGACACCGGCGCCCTGTGGCGCGAGGTGTTCGACCCGCTGAGCCCCGGCGGCAGCGGGCGGGTGCTGCCCGACCTGTGGGATCCGGTCACCGACCGCGCGACCCGCAGCGCGTATGTCGAACTGCCGCCCGGCGGTGTGCTGTTGCTGCACGGCCCGCTCCTCCTCCACCACTGGTTCCCCTTCGATCTGACCGTCCACGTCCTCCTCTCACCCGGTGCACTGCGCCGCCGCACCCCCGAGGCCGAGCACTGGACCCTGCCCGCCTTCGAGCGCTACGAGCAGGAGACCGACCCGGCCGGCACCGCCGACGTGCTGGTCCGCGCCGACGACCCTCGCCACCCGGCCTGGCGCGGTTGAGAGCACGGTGACCGGCCTGGTCGGGGCCGGGAGCGCGGCGCCGTCCGCTGCGGGTGCCGTCCGCGGGCGGCCCGGCGACAATGAAGGGCGTCGGGACTCGCGGCGCGCCCCGCGCCGCGCCGGCCGTCCGGCATCGGGAGGTACCTCATGACCACCGCCGGAGACATCATGCACCGCGGCGCCCAGTGGATCCCCGCGCACGAAACCCTCGACCGAGCGGCACAGTTGATGCGCGAACTGAACGTCGGGGCGCTGCCCATCAGCGACGAGAACGAACGGCTCTGCGGCATCCTCACCGACCGTGACATCGTCGTCGGCTGCGTCGCCATGGGCCACGACCCCGCCAAGGTCACCGCGGGCGAGATGGCCAAGGGCACACCACGCTGGATCGAGTCCGACGCCGACATCGACGACGTCCTCACCGAGATGCGCACCCACCAGATCCGCCGGCTGCCCGTCATCGACGACAAGCGTCTCGTCGGCATGATCAGCGAGGCCGATCTGGCCCGGCATCTGACGGACGAGCAGATCGCCGCCTTCGCCGAGAGCGTCTACGCCCGGTCCGCCTCCGGCTGACACCGCCGCCCGCGGCCGGGGCCGGCCACGGCGGGCGTCACAGCCAGCCGCTGCGCCGGAACGCCCGGTACAGCAGCACGCACGCCACGGATATCACTCCGACGACCATGCCGTAGCCGTACCGCCAGTGCAGCTCCGGCATGTGGTCGAAGTTCATGCCGTACACCCCGCACACCATGGTCGGCACCGCGACGATCGCCGCCCATGCGGTGATCTTGCGCATGTCCTCGTTCTGGGCGACCGTGACCCGCGCCAGGTGGGCCTGGAGGATCGAGTTGATCAACTCGTCGAACGACGCTATCTGCTCCGTCGCCCGCTGCAGATGGTCCGCGACGTCACGGAAGTACGCCTGTATGTCCGGGGCGACCACCCGGCTCGGCCGGGTGGCGAGCTCCTCCAGCGGCCGGCCCAGCGGCACCACCGCCCGCTTCAGCTCCAGCAGTTCACGCTTCAGCTGGTAGATACGGCCCGGGTCGACCCGGGCGCCGTGCTCCGCGAACACCTCCGTCTCGACGAGGTCCATGTCCTCCTGGACCGAGTCGATTACGCGCAGATAGTCGTCGACGACCTGGTCCGCGACCGCGTGCAGCACCGTGGACGGGCCCTGCGCCAGCCGCACCGGGTCGGCCTCCAGCCCCTCGCGCAGCGGGCCCAGCGACCCGTGCCGGCCGTGCCGCACCGTCACCACGAAGTCCTGGCCGACGAACACCATGATCTCCCCGGTGTCCACCACCTCGCTGGTCGCGGTGAGTTCCTCGTGCTCGACGTAGCAGACGGTCTTGAGCACGGCGAACAGCGTCTCCCCGTACCGCTCCAGCTTCGGCCGCTGATGCGCCTCCACGGTGTCCTCCACCGCCAGCGGATGCAGGTCGAACAGCTCGGCGATGCCGGCGAACTCCCGGCTCGTCGGCTCGTGCAGCCCCAGCCACACGAACCCGTCCCCGCTCTCGCGGACCCGCTTGACGGCCTCGGCCACGTCCCCCGGCACGGAGACCCGGTAACCGTCCCGGTACGTCACGCAGTTGACCACCGAGGAACCCAGCGGGGACCGGGCCGGGTGGCTCAGATCCACCCGGGGGCGCCTGCGCGCCAGGCCGCGGAGCCTGCCCACGCGGCCGAGACCGGTGACCTTCCTCAGACTTCCTGCCCTGGACATGTGGCTCCCCCTCGTGGATCCCCCGTGCCGCGCTTCCTCGCCGGCCTGCCGGGCCAGTCTGCCAGCGACCGGCCGACCGCGTACGGGCCTGTGGAAACGGCAAGTTCCGTTTGGCTCCCGCCTGTGGAAAACGAGGTCCGGAGCCCGCCCGGACGTGCCTCCCCCCTCGACACCGCACCTTCCCGACCCGTATTTCAGTCCTGTACCTCAGTCCCGCACCGGCGGCCGTGCCCCCACCCGCTCCACCGCCGCGGCCCCAGCCCGGCACCCTTCCTCCGCCGCCCGCTCGGGATCCGCGCCGGCCAGCAGGGCCGCGAGGAAGGCCCCGGTGAACGCGTCACCCGCGCCGGTCGTGTCCCGGGGTGTCACCGGCACCGCGGGGACACGGGCGCACACCTCGCCGGACCGCGCCAGCAGCGCTCCCTCCGCGCCCTGCTTGACCACCACGAGCGGCACCCGCCGGCTCAGCCGCGCCGCCGCCTCGGCGACGTCCGGACACCCCGTCAGCAGGCACGCCTCGTCGCGGCTCGGCAGCAGCACGTCCACGTCCTCCACCAGCGTCAGGAAGCGGTCCGGACCAAGCTCGGCGAGAAACCCGGCCGACGCCGGGTCCACACTCACCGGCACCCCGCGCGCCTGCGCCGCCTTCAATGCCACCGCCACCAGGGCCCGGCTGCTCCCGGCGAACAGCAGATAGCCCGACAGATGCAGCCGCCCCACCCCGTCCAGCAAGGCGTCCGACCAGTCCTCGGCGCCGAGCCGCAGCGACGCGCCGCTGTCGGTGAGGAAGGTCCGCTCGGCCGCCGCGCCCTCGTCGACCAGGCACACGACCGTCCCCGTCGGCGCCTCGGCGTCCACGACCAGCCGCGGACGCACCCCGCAGGCGGCCAGCTCCCGTTCGTGCCAGACCGCCGCGTCCGCGCCCACCCGCCCCAGCAGCCGCACCTCGCACCCGCCCCGGCGCGCCGCCCAGCAGGCGACGTTCGCGCCCGCCCCGCCCGGCACCGTGCGGATCACGGCCGCCGTGTCCGTGCCCGGAGCGAGCGGACCGGCGTGGCGTGCGACCACGTCCGTGATCACGTCGCCGACGACCAGCAGCGCCCCGCCCGGCCCGGTCACTCCCCGGCGGCCCAGGCCGCCGCCACCCGGGCCGCGAGCGCCACGTTGCCGCGCACCGCCGCCAGATTGGCCTCCAGGGAGGCGCCGTCGGTGTGCCGGACCAGGTGGTCCAGCAGGAACGGCGTGACGCCCTGGCCGCTGACCCCGGCCGCCTCGCACGCCCGCAGCGCCTCGTCGAGCACCCGCGCGTGCACCTCGGGATCCAGCTGCTCGTCCTGCGGCACCGGGTTGGCGACGATCAGCGCCGACTCCGGGCCGCCGAGCGCGTCCTGCGCCCGCATCACCCCGGCCACCTCCTCCGGGGTGTCCAGCCGCCAGTCCACGGGATGCCCGGAGTCCGACAGGTAGAAGCCGGGGAAGCGGTCCGTTCCGTACCCGGCGACCGCCACGCCCAGCGTCTCCAGCCGCTGCAAGGTCGCCGGCACGTCCAGAATCGACTTCACCCCCGCGCACACCACGGTGATCCGGGTGCGCGCCAGCAGCCCCAGGTCGGCCGACTCGTCCTGGGTGACGGTCCACTCGCGGTGCACCCCGCCGAGCCCTCCGGTCGCGAAGACCCGGATGCCCGCGAGCGCCGCGAGCAGCGCGGTCGCGGAGACCGTCGTCGCGCCGCTCGCGCCCGCGGCCACCGCGAGCGGCAGGTCACGGTGGCCCAGCTTGCGGATGCCCTCCTCGTTCGCGACCCGTTCCAGCTGCTCCTTGTCCAGGCCGACCCGCGGCGTGCCGTCCAGCACCGCGATCGTCGCCGGCACCGCGCCCTCCCGTCGCACCGCGGCCTCCAGCTCGCGGGCCACCTGGAGATTGCGCGGCCGGGGCAGGCCGTGGGCGATGATCGTGGACTCCAGGGCCACGACGGGCCGGCCCGTCGCGATCGCGTCCCGTACCTCTTCCGACACCATGAGCACCACGCGCTGCCTCCCGTCCGACGTCTCTCCCTCCATCTCTGGCGGGCGGCACGCCGGGCCAAACCCTTGCGGAGCGTCACACGGCTCACGGACGCTTGGACCATGACAGCGACCCGGCTCGACCACATCGTCCTCTGGGTGAGTGACCCCATCGCCGCCGCGCACTTCTACGAGAAGGCCGTCGGCCTGGAGCCCGTCCGGCTCGCCGACTTCTCGGTCGGCGAAGCGCCGTTCCCCTCGGTGCGCGTCAGCGAGGAGACGATCCTCGACCTCATGCCGCGCTTCAAGGCGGACCGTATGACCATGCTCCCCGGGGCCGCCGAGAGCTCCGGCCACCCCGTCAACCACGTCTGCCTGTCGCTCTCCGCGGACGCCTTCGACGCCCTTCTCGACCGTCTCCAGGAGCAGGCGGTCCCGGTGTCGGACATCGCCCACGACTCCTTCGGCGCGCGCGGCCTGGCCAAGCGCAGCTTCTACTTCCGCGACCCCGACGGCAACATCTTCGAGGCGCGCCACTACGACTGAACGGCGGGCCGCGCCACCTGCCCCCACGACGGCACGGCGGTGTCAGAACAACGGCTCCGGCAGCACACCCTCCAGGGCGAGCAGCCGCCGTTTCGTCTCCAGCCCGCCGCCGAATCCGCCGATGCCGCCCCCGCTCTCCACCACCCGGTGGCAGGGCACGACCACCGGCAGCGGGTTGGCGCCCATGGCCATGCCCACGGCCTGCGCGCCGCCCGGCTGACCGACCCGGCCCGCCAGGTCGCCGTATCCCACCACCGTGCCGAACGGCACGGTGGTGGCCAGTTCGCGCAGCACCTCACGGTTGAAGCCCGAGATCAGCGACCAGTCCAGCGGCAGCTCGAAGGAGTGCCGCTCACCCGCGAAGTAGGCGTCGAGCTGGCGTATCGCCTCGGCCAGCAGGGGAGAGCCGGGCTCCTCCACGGGCTCGGTGCCGAGCCGGGACGCCAGGCGCTCCAGCGCTTTGTCACGCACCTCGTCGGTGGCGTGGAACACCACGTTGACCAGGCCTTGGCCGGTCGCGGCCAGCAGCAGCGGGCCGATGCGGCTGTCCACGACCGCCCACACGACCCGCTGCTCGTACCGCCCCTCACTGTCCATGCGCCCCACCGTACGACCCGCCACCGACAACGCGCCCCGGAACGGCGGCAAGGGGCGGGACAGCCGCGGCCGAGACCTCAGCCGCCCACCGCGTCACGCACCACGTCGGGGTTGTTGGTGATGATCCCGTCCACCCCGTAGCCGGCCACCCGCCGGGCGGCGGCCGCGTCGTTCACCGTCCAGGTGAACGTCTCCAGCCGCTTGCCGTGCGCACCCTTGAACGCGTGCACCGCGGTCACGTAGTCGGCGGTGAGCGACGCGTACGAGGGGTTGATCTGATCGGTGAAGGCCGCGTACGCCGGCAGGTCCGCGACCGGCGGCGTGCCGAGGAAGCCCGTCTTCACCGCGGGGGCCAGCTGGTGGACCGCCCGCACGCTGTCCGCGCTGAAGCTCTGCACGATCAGCCGCTGCCGCACATGCGCGCGGTCGAGCCAGCCCTCGTTGGCGAGGACCTTGAGGATGTCCCGCTCGATGCCGGGGTACAGCTGCGGGTTCTTGATCTCCAGCAGCAGCTTCTGCCGGTGCTGGTCGATCCGCCGCACGAACTGCTCCAGCGTCGGCACGCGCGCGCCCGCGTACGCCGGGTCGAACCAGCTGCCCGCGTCCAGGCGGGCTATCTCGGCGGCGGTGAAGTCCTTCACCTTCCACGGCGCACGGTCGGGGAAGACCTCCTCGACGTCGGTGGTGCGCTGGAGGCTGTCGTCGTGGACGATGACGAGCTCGCCGTCCTTGGTGCGCTGGACGTCGTTCTCCACCCACTCGGTGCCCAGGGCGGCCGCCTTGTCGACGGCCGCGAGCGTGTTCTCCGGCGCGTACCCGGAGGCGCCCCGGTGCGCGACGACCTCGGGAGCGGGCGCGGCGCCCCCGGCGGCGGCGGCCGGGGAGAGCGGGAGCAGGAGGACGGCGGCTCCCGCCAGCGCGGCGGTCGAGGCGGCGACAGCGCGTACGTGCATGTGTACTCCTCGCGTCGAACGGTCACGGTCAGAACCACTGTGACAGCAGAGGGTCAACGCGAGACGGGTGCGGGATGGCCACAGATTGAACGCCGATCCCCGAACTCCGCACACTGGTGCCACACACCTGGGGCAGGAACGTGTTTCTTTGCCGGATAGTCGTTCGACCATTCCGGTGGGGGTCATACTCTCTGCGAAACCCTGGCCGCCGCAGCGGTCCTGGGAGGGGGCGCACAACGGGGCAACGCGGGACGTACAGGGCGGAAGGGCAGCCGCGCATGCAGGGCACGGTCGACGGATTCAGTTACGGGCTGGTAACACCTCTGGTGGCCTATCTCATGGCCTGTCTCGGAGGCGCGCTCGGGCTGCGCTGCACCACCCGGGCCGGGCTGGCGCCCCGCTCCTGGCGCCCCGGCTGGCTCGCCCTCGGAGCCGCCGCCATCGGCGCCGGCGTCTGGACCATGCACTTCGTCGCGATGATGGGCTTCACCGTCAGAGGGACGCCGATCCACTACGACCGCACGATGACCTTCGCGAGCCTCGCCGTCGCCGTCGTGATGGTGGGCATAGGCATCTTCATCGTCGGCTACAAGGGCGCCACCGGGACGGCCCTGTTCACCGGGGGAACCGTCACCGGCCTCGGCATGGCGTCCATGCACTACCTCGGCATGGCCGGAATGAGTCTCGACGGACGCATCGAGTACGACACCGTCGCCGTCGCCGCCTCGGTCGTCGTCGCCATGGCCGCCGCCAGCGCCGCCCTGTGGGCGGCGGGCCGGGCCAGGGGCTTCCTGTGGAGCGTCGGTGCCAGCCTGATCATGGGGCTCGCGGTCACCGGCATGCACTACATCGGCATGGCCGCCGTCGAAGTGCACGTGCACGGCACGGCCGAACCCGCCACCGGGGAGTCCGCGGCCGCCCTGCTGGGCCCCATGATGGTCGGCCCGCTCGCCGTCCTCGTCCTCGCCGGCATCGTGGTGATCTTCGACCCCCTGGTGGTCATGGGACGGCCTCCGGCGCCCTCGGCCGACCGCCTGCCCGGGATACCCGCGCACTCCCCGGCGCACCACCCCTCGGTCCGCTCGCGGCTGCGTGCCCGCGGACCTGTCGAACACCGCTCCCGCACCCCCCAGCGCCGCTGATCCGGACCCGTTGTCAGTGGGGGGTCGTACCGTGGATGACATGCGGCCCGTTTCCCAGATCGAACGCACGGTGGCGCCCTTCGAGGTCGTCAGTCCCTACCGGCCGAGCGGCGACCAGCCCGCGGCCATCGCCGAGCTCGCCCGGCGCATCGAGGCCGGCGAGCAGGACGTCGTGCTGCTCGGCGCGACCGGCACCGGCAAGTCCGCCACCACCGCGTGGATGATCGAGAAGCTCCAGCGCCCCACCCTGGTCATGGCGCCGAACAAGACCCTCGCCGCCCAGCTGGCCAACGAGTTCCGCGAGCTCCTGCCGAACAACGCGGTCGAGTACTTCGTCTCGTACTACGACTACTACCAGCCCGAGGCGTACGTCCCGCAGTCGGACACCTACATCGAGAAGGACTCCTCGATCAACGAGGAGGTCGAGCGGCTGCGCCACTCGGCGACCAACTCGCTGCTCACCCGCCGTGACGTCGTCGTGGTCGCCTCCGTCTCCTGCATCTACGGTCTGGGCACCCCGCAGGAGTACGTGGACCGCATGGTCCCCCTGCGCGTCGGCGACGAGATCGACCGCGACGAGCTGCTGCGCCGCTTCGTGGACATCCAGTACACGCGTAACGACATGGCCTTCGCCCGCGGCACCTTCCGCGTCCGCGGCGACACCATCGAGATCTTCCCGGTCTACGAGGAGCTCGCCGTCCGCATCGAGATGTTCGGCGACGAGATCGAGGCGCTGTCCACGCTGCACCCCCTCACCGGCGAGATCATCAGCGACGACCAGCAGCTCTACGTCTTCCCCGCCTCCCACTACGTCGCGGGCCCCGAGCGGCTGGAGCGCGCGGTCAACGACATCGAGAAGGAGCTCGGCGAGCGCCTCGCGGAGCTGGAGAAGCAGGGCAAGCTCCTCGAGGCACAGCGGCTGCGCATGCGGACCACGTACGACATCGAGATGCTCCGCCAGATCGGCACCTGCTCCGGCGTGGAGAACTACTCGATGCACTTCGACGGCCGCGCGCCGGGCTCGCCGCCCAACACGCTGCTGGACTACTTCCCGGACGACTTCCTCCTCGTCATCGACGAGTCGCACGTCACCGTGCCCCAGATCGGCGCCATGTACGAGGGCGACGCTTCCCGCAAGCGCACGCTCGTCGACCACGGCTTCCGGCTCCCGTCCGCCCTGGACAACCGCCCGCTGAAGTGGGAGGAGTTCCAGGAGCGCGTCGGCCAGGCGGTGTACCTGTCGGCCACCCCGGGACAGTACGAGCTGTCCCGGTCGGACGGCTTCGTCGAGCAGATCATCCGCCCGACCGGACTCGTCGACCCCGAGGTCGTCGTCAAGCCCACCGAGGGCCAGATCGACGACCTGGTGCACGAGATCCGCACACGTGTGGAGAAGGACGAGCGCGTCCTGGTCACCACCCTCACCAAGAAGATGGCCGAGGACCTCACGGACTACTTCGTCGAACTCGGCATCCAGGTGCGCTACCTGCACAGCGACGTCGACACCCTGCGCCGGGTGGAGCTCCTGCGGGAACTGCGCAGCGGCGAGTACGACGTCCTGGTGGGCATCAACCTGCTGCGTGAGGGCCTCGACCTGCCCGAGGTGTCCCTGGTGGCGATCCTCGACGCCGACAAGGAGGGCTTCCTGCGGTCGGGCACCTCCCTGATCCAGACCATCGGCCGCGCGGCGCGCAACGTCTCCGGCCAGGTCCACATGTACGCCGACAAGATCACGCCGGCGATGGAGAAGGCCATCGACGAGACCAACCGCCGCCGCGAGAAGCAGATCGCCTACAACCAGGCCAACGGCATCGACCCGCAGCCGCTGCGCAAGAAGATCAACGACATCGTCGCGCAGATCGCCCGCGAGGACATCGACACCGAGCAGCTGCTCGGCTCGGGCTACCGCCAGGCCAAGAAGGACGGCGGCGGCACGAAGGCACCCGTGCCCGCACTCGGCGGCAAGGCGGCCAAGGCCGCGAAGAACGCCAAGGGGGCCAAGGGCAAGGCCGCCGGGTCCGTGCCCACGGACCGTCCCGCGGCCGAACTCGCCGAGCAGATCGAGGAACTCACCACGCGCATGCGGGCCGCCGCCGCCGACCTGCAGTTCGAGATCGCGGCACGGCTGCGCGACGAGGTGTCGGAGATGAAGAAGGAGCTGAGGCAGATGCAGGAGGCGGGCCTGTCCTGACCTCCGCACACGGGATGTGTTGCAAGACCGACACAAAGTGTGGACCGGGGTTCGTCGCTGTCAGTGCACCTGCGTAGGGTTCTGGTCAACCGCGGTCTTCGCGGCAACAGGGGACGTCCGAGAGGGGAATCAGCGCGTGACCGTCAACATGACCAAGGGTCAGGCCATCAGTCTGCAGAAGAACGACGGCGGCAGCCTGACCGCGGTGCGCATGGGTCTCGGCTGGCAGGCGGCCCCCCGGCGTGGCCTGTTCGGCACCCGTACCCGGGAGATCGACCTGGACGCCTCCGCCGTCCTCTTCGCCGACAAGCAGCCGGTCGACGTCGTCTTCTTCCGCCACCTGGTGAGCGACGACGGCTCCGTGCGCCACACCGGTGACAATCTCGTCGGCGGTGTCGGCCAGGGCGGCGACGACGAGGCCATCCTCGTCGACCTCTCGCGCGTCCCGGTCCACATCGACCAGATCGTCTTCACCGTGAACTCTTTCACTGGCCAGACGTTCCAGGAGGTGCAGAACGCCTTCTGTCGCCTGGTCGACGAGACCAACGGCCAGGAGCTCGCCCGCTACACGCTCGCCGGCGGCGGCCCCTACACCGCCCAGATCATGGCCAAGGTGCACCGCACCGGCGCGGGCTGGACGATGACCGCCCTCGGCAACCCGGCCAACGGCCGCACCTTCCAGGACCTGATGCCGGCCATCTTGCCCGTCCTCTGAGGCAGCCGCGGACGAACCGGCCCCCGTGCGGGGCCGGTTCGGCGCACCCGACACACCGACGCGACACAGGGGGACCAACGCGATGACGGCCGAGCTGGTGCGGGGGCAGAACCACCCGCTGTCCCAGTCCCGTCTGGAGATCCGGATCTCGGCCGGCACGCCGGTCGCGGCCGCCGCCGCACTCGGCGACGAGAACGGACGGATCCACGGCACGGAGTGGGTGGCCCACCCGGGCGCCCCCGTGCAGCACGGCCTGGAGGTGTCGCGCCAGGCGGCCGCCGACCACCGTCTTGCGGTCGACCTGGACGCCATGACCGACGCCGTCCACCGCGTCAGCGTGCTGCTCGCCCTGCCCACCGCGAACGGCGGCCCCGGGCCCGCCCGCTTCGGATCCGTGGCGGCCCCCTTCGTCGCCGTCACCGGCCTGGACGGCACCGAGGTCGCCAGCTACACCATCACCGGCTTGGACCTCGAGTCGGCCGTCGTCGCGCTGGAGCTGTACCGGCGGCAGGGCGCCTGGAAGGTGCGCGCCGTCGGCCAGGGCTACGCGGGCGGACTGGCCGAACTCTTCGCCGACCAGGGGCTGTCCGAGGCCGCGCAGCTCGCGGCCGGCATCGACGAGGCCGTCGCCAAGGGCCTCGCCCGCTCCGTCCAGGCGCCCCCGCCCCGCACCCCCGAGGGCGACCGCTCCCGTCAGGCCGCGGCCCCCGCGGTCGGCCCCGACCAGGGCGCCGCGCCGCAGGGCGCCCCCGGCCCCGTGCCGCCGGCGTACGGCGGGCAGCCGGCCGGCGGACAGGGACAGGGCGGACCGCAGCCCGCCTACGGCGGCGCGACGGACCCCCAGGCGGCCGCCGGCGGCCCCGTCAACTACAGCCACCCCGGGCGGCAGACCTCCGCCCCACCGCCGCCCCCGCCCGCGGCGCCCCCGGCGCAGCCCGGACAGCCCGCGCGGCCGGTGGCGGGCGATGCGACCGGATGGTCCATGGAGGAGCGGCTTTACAACCAGGTCTGGGGCATGTTCGAGGACCTGGCCCGGACCGCAGCCGCGTACCGCAGCGCCGTGGACTTCGCCGAGTCGCGGATGGACAAGGAGCTGGAGCAGGCGCTGTCCGACCCGCGCAGCCGCATCGGCGGCCAGGGCGACGCCGCCCGCGAGGCGGCCCGCGCGCGGTACACGCAACTCGTCGACCAGGCGCGGGCGTCCCTCGACCGGGACGTCGACCAGCTCGTCGCCGAGTCCGAGGTCGTCGAGCCCGCCCTGCCCCCGGCGTTCGCCCGCTGGGACAACCCCTGCTGGCACGCCTACCGGGTGCCCATGGAGATCCCCATGGCGCTGCGCCTGGGCGACCTCCGGCTGCCCGAGGCCGAGTCGATCCGCATACCGATGCTGCTCCGGCTGCCGCTGGAGCGCGGACTGTGGATCGACAGCGGCCGCACCGACTCCCTGGACGGGTCCTTCACCGACTCCCACGACATGCGGCGCCTGGCCATGGACACGGCGGTGGCGCACGCGGCGCGGCTGCTCGCCGTCTACCCGGCCGGCGAGTTCACGGTGCACGTCGTCGATCCGGCCGGGTCCGGCGCGCAGGCCCTGGCCCCGCTCACCCAGACCGGCGTCCTGGCCGGCCCGCCCGCGCAGGGCGCGGCCGGTGTGACGGAGGTGCTGGCCCGGCTCACCCAGCGGGTCGACCTGGTGCAGATGGCGCTGCGCGGTGGGGCGCCGGACGCGCTCCCGCCCGGCTTCGACACCTCGCAGCAGCTGCTGATCGTCAACGACTTCCCGCACGGCTTCGACGACCGCGCCGTGAACCAGCTGCGCTACCTCGTCGACGAGGGGCCGTCGGTCGGCGTCCATCTGATGATGGTCGCGGACCGCGAGGAGTCCGCGGGCTACGGCCCGCTGCTCGACCCGCTGTGGCGTTCGCTGCTGCGGCTGACCGCGGTGCCCGACGACCACCTCGCCGACCCGTGGGTGGGTCACGCCTGGACCTACGAGCCGCCGTCGGTGCCGCCGGGCAGCGAGGTGCTCCGCCAGGTCCTCACCCAGGTCGCCGAGGCCCGCCGCACCTGGAACAGGTGACCGTCCGGCCCTTGTGACCCGTCCGGGCCCTGACGCACGCTTGACCTCCGACCCGTTGACCAAGGATGCGTAAAGCCCCCCACCTGGGTGTTTGTGTCTTTCTTTACCGATCTCTTTACCTTTCCTTGGTGATTGGGTAGTCTTGGCCGCACGGAGGGGAGTACTCCCTGTCTGTGCGGCGACCCCGTCAATACGGATCAGGCCAGATCCCGGGGCGTCGGCCCGAAGGCCGTCCGGGCGCATCCCGCGCCCCCGGTCCGGGTGGAAGAGACCTCCGGCAGCGACGACGCTGACATTTGCCGTGTGACGTATCTGCCGGAGGCGCAGTGGATGTTTCCCTGACCCTGTGGGTCCTGACGATCGTGGGCCTGTGCGCCCTGATCGCCGCCGATTTCTTCATCGGCCGTAAACCGCACGACGTCTCCGTCAAGGAGGCCGGGATCTGGACCGTCGTCTGGATCGTGCTGGCCGCGCTCTTCGGGCTCGGCCTGCTGGTCTTCGAGGGCGGCCGGCCGGCGGGCGAGTTCTTCGCCGGCTACATCACCGAGAAGTCGCTGAGCGTCGACAACCTCTTCGTCTTCGTCCTGATCATGGCGAAGTTCGCCGTGCCCTCGAAGTACCAGCAGCGGGTGCTCCTCGTCGGAGTGCTCATCGCCCTGGTGCTGCGCGCGATATTCATCGCCGCGGGCGCCGCCATCATCGCCAGCTTCTCCTGGGTGTTCTACATCTTCGGCGCCTTCCTGATCTGGACCGCCTGGAAGCTGATCCAGGAGGCCCGGGCCGACCAGGAGGACGAGGAGTTCGAGGAGAACAAGCTGCTCAAGGCGGCCGAGCGCCGCTTCGGCGTGGCCGACCGTTACCACGGCACCAAGCTGTGGATCCAGCAGAACGGCAAGCGGGTCATGACCCCGATGCTCGTCGTCATGCTCGCGATCGGCACCACCGACGTCCTGTTCGCGCTGGACTCGATCCCCGCGATCTTCGGCCTGACCCAGGACCCGTACATCGTGTTCACGGCGAACGCGTTCGCGCTGATGGGTCTGCGGCAGCTGTACTTCCTCATCGGCGGACTGCTGAGGAAGCTGGTCCACCTGTCCTACGGCCTGTCGATCATCCTGGGCTTCATCGGCGTGAAGCTGGTGCTGCACGCTCTGCACGAGTCCGGGGTGCACGTCCCCGAGATCAGCATTCCGGTCTCCCTGGGCGTGATCTGCTCGGTGCTGATCGTCACCACGATCACCAGCCTTCGGGCGTCCCGTAAGCAGGCGCAGGCCGAGGCGGTCACCGGGCAGGCCGAGACGCCCGCGAAGACCGACGCCGACGTCTGACCCCGTCGACACCAGGAACACGGGCACCGGGAGCGGGGGCGGCGCATCGCCGGCCCCGCTCCCGGACCCGCGCGTTCCACCGCGCCGCCCCCGGGCGGCGCCGACCGCAACCGACCAGTACGAGGAGGGCATGCGTGACCATGGTGACCCCGAGACGATCAGGATCGCGGAGCGGAAGGGGTCGCCGCACGGCGGTGACAGCAGTTCCGGCGCCCTCTTCGGCCGCCCGGCGGTCGGCAGCCCTTGAGGTGCGGCACGGCCTCACGCCGGGGACGATCGCCGCATGACGGACCGGATCAAGTCCATGGCGGCCCGATGGACGGTCGCCGTTCCCGTGCTCGCGGTCGTGCTGCTCGCCCTGACCTGGGGAAGAGACCTGCCCGGCGTCGTCGTCGGGGTGGTGACCCTGGTCCTGGCGGGAGCCGTGCTGGCAGCCGTGCACCATGCCGAGGTGGTCGCCCACCGGGTCGGAGAGCCGTTCGGCTCCCTGGTGCTGGCGGTCGCCGTCACGGTCATCGAGGTCGCGCTGATCGTGACGCTGATGCTCGACGGCGGGGACAAGAGCGCGACGCTCGCCCGGGACACCGTGTTCGCCGCCGTGATGATCACCTGCAACGGCATCGTCGGCCTCAGCCTGCTCGTCGGCTCCCTGCGGCACAAGACCGCGGTCTTCAACTCGGAGGGCACCGGAGCCGCCCTCGCCACCGTGACCACGCTGGCGACCCTCAGCCTCGTGCTGCCGACGTTCACCACCAGCAAGCCCGGCCCGGAGTTCTCCACCGTCCAGCTCACCTTCGCGGCGGTCGCCTCGCTGAGCCTCTACGGCCTGTTCGTCGCGACCCAGACCGTGAGACACCGCGACTACTTCCTGCCCGTCGCGAAGCAGGGGGAGCCGTCCCGCCCCGAGGAGGACCACGCCGAGGCGCCCTCCACGCGCACCGCGATGATCAGCGCGGGGCTGCTGCTCCTCGCCCTGATCGGTGTCGTCGGCCTCGCCAAGGGCGTCTCACCGACGATCGAGTCGGGAGTGGAGGCGGCCGGTCTCGGCCACGGCGTGGTCGGTGTGATCATCGCCCTGCTGGTGCTGCTGCCGGAGACCATCGCCGCGGGGCGCGCCGCGCGCCGCAACCACGTGCAGACCAGCATGAACCTGGCCCTCGGCTCGGCGATGGCCAGCATCGGCCTGACCATCCCCGCCGTCGCGCTGGCGTCGCTCTGGCTGCCAGGCCCGCTCGTCCTGGGCCTCGGCAGCACCCACATGGTGCTGCTCGCCCTGACCGTGGTGGTCAGCGCCCTCACGGTGGTGCCGGGCCGGGCCACACCGCTCCAGGGAGGCGTGCACCTGGTGCTGCTCGCCGCCTATCTGGAACTGGCGATCAACCCCTGACCGCCGGGCCCTCGGGGCCGCCCGCACACAGTGGCGGCTCCGGGGGCTTCCCGAGCCTGCGTCACCGCGTGATAGACCGGGTGCGACCAGCGGTTCCGGGGAGGGACCGCACCCCGACGGACCGGAGGAAACGTGCCCCGCAACCTGGCCGACGCCCCGATCATGATCCTCAACGGCCCCAACCTGAACCTGCTCGGGCAGCGGCAGCCGGAGATCTACGGGCGTGACACGCTGGCCGACGTCGAGGCGATGTGCGCCCGCGCGGCCGCGGCGCACAACGGCACGGTGGACCTCCGCCAGTCCAACCACGAGGGCGAGCTGGTCGACTGGATCCACGAGGCGCGGCTCGACCACTGCGGCATCGTCATCAACCCGGGCGCCTACTCGCACACCTCCGTCGCGATCCTGGACGCCCTCAACGCCTGCGACGGCCTGCCCGTGATCGAGGTCCACATCTCCAACATCCACCGCCGGGAGAGCTTCCGGCACCACTCCTACGTCTCCCTGCGCGCCGACGGCGTCATCGCGGGATGCGGCGTCCAGGGGTACGTGTTCGCGGTGGAGCGGATCGCGGCGCTGGCCGGCCCGGGCCTGGCAGAGGCGTGACACCGGCCCCGCCGCCAGGTCTCGTCCGGGAGGACAACCGGCACCGCAGGGCGGCGCGACAAGGAACAGCTCCCCTGACGCGGCGCTACCGTCGTAAGGGTGACAGGAACCAGTGCCGACCGGCGATGGTCCGAATCCATGCCGGCGGCCTATGAGCGGTACCTCGTGCCGGTGGTCTTCCGGCCCTTCGCCGAGGACCTGACTGCCCGGGCGGCGGCACTCCACCCCCGGCGCATCCTCGAACTCGCCGCGGGAACTGGCGTCTTGACAGCGAACCTGCTCACAGCAGCACCCTCGGCCGAGGTGACGGCCACCGACCTGAACGAGGCCATGCTCGCTTTCGGTTCGGCCCGGGCCCCTGGCGCGATGTGGCGGCAGGCGGACGCGCAGCGGCTGCCGTTCCCGAACGGAGGCTTCGACCTGGTGGTCTGCCAGTTCGGCGTCATGTTCTTCCCCCACCGCATCCAGGCGTTCACCGAGGTCCGCCGGGTGCTCGCCCAGGGCGGCCGGTTCCTGTTCAACACCTGGGGCCCGCTCGGGAGGCACGCCTTCGAAGCCGCGCTGCGGGCCGGGCTGGAGCGGGCCTTTCCGGCCGACCCGCCACGGTTCTTCCAGACGGTTCCGCACGGCTGTGCCGACCCCGCTGTCGTGGCCGCCGATCTGGAGGCCGCCGGGTTCGCTGTCGAGGACGGGCAGGAGTTGACGCTTCAGGGCCGGGCCGAGTCGATCGCCGACCTTGCCACCGGGTACCTCACGGGGACGCCGGTGCGCGCGGCCGTCGAGGAGCGCGGCGACGGACCGGCCGTCCGGGCCACCGTCATCGAAGAGATGGCGGCCCGTCTGGGCCCGGGACCGGTCACCGCTCCGATGACGGCGTACGTCTTCCGTGCCGTGGCCTGAACGAAGGCCGCGCCCGCGCACTCCGGCCGCCGCGTCCGTCCGAGGTAACCGGCGTCGAAAAGTGCACGCCGTGCCGATCACCGGATCGCCGCCGGGCCATCGTGGTGCGGCGAGCTGGAACTACGGACGGGATACGCGGATGCCGGAATCGACCGAGACCATGAGTCGGCGCAGTCTGCTGATCGCCGGTGGCGCGGCGGCGACCACCGTCGCCACCACAGGCGGGTCCAGCGCTCTGGCCGGGGAGGAAGCTCAGCCGCAGAGCTCGCGGAGCGGTGACGACGCCGGTCGGGCGAGGATTGACGTCCACCACCATTTCACCGCTCCGGCGTGGGTCGACTGGGCCGAGCGCGAGGGCTTGGTGCGGCGGCAGGAACTGCCGTGGTGGGCACGCTGGGATGTGGACTCCGCTTTGGCGCTGATGGACCGGGTGGGTATCGCGACCGCGGTCCTCAACCCGACCATGCAGGACCGGTACCGCTCCGCCGCGCAGGCCAGGGAGGGCCTCACCGTCGTCTTCGAGGCACTGGCCGATCTGGTGGCCGCGCACCCGGGCCGTTTCGCGGTACTCGGCCCCGCCGTCCTGGACCACCCCGATGTGACCACGTGGGCTCTGCAGCACGCTTTCGACGAGCTCGGTGCCGTCGGAGTCAGCGCGAAAGCCAACTACAACGGCGTCTACCTCGGTGATCCCTCCTACGACCGCTTCCTCGCACAACTCGACGAACGCGCCACTGTCCTTTTCACCCACCCGCTCGACCTCCCGAGCGGCCCACCCGCCGTGCCCACCGTCCCCGGCATCCCGAACTTCATGTGTGATTTCCTGCTGGATTCCACGCGCGCCGCGGTGAACATGATCCGTACCAGGACACTCGACCGCTACCCGCACGTGTCGGTCGTCCTGCCACACGCCGGCGGATTCCTCCCGGCGATCGCCACCCGTATGAAGGCCTTCGGCGGCTTCTGCACCCCGCCCCTCGATGCCGCCCGGGTGCGGGATCATCTCCATCGCTTCTACTACGACACGGCGGGTCCGTCGGCCCCCTCGGGCACACTGGTGGCCACCGCCGGTGCCGACCGGATCCTCTTCGGCACCGACTGGCCGGCCGCCTCCGCCGACATCATCACCGGCTTCACGGTGCCGGCCATCGAGACCGACCCTGTCTTCACCGACCGCCAACGCCGCGGCATCAACCGTGACAACGCCCTCCGCCTCATGCCCGCGCTCAGGCGCAACCTCATGCCTGCGCCAGTAGCTGATCGTTAGGAGCGGGCGACGGGGCGACGGGGCGACGGCGATCGTCACCAGCCTCGTGCGCGCCATTCCGCGAGGTGGGGACGCTCGTCGCCGAGCGTGGTGTCGTTCCCGTGGCCCGGGTAGACCCAGGTCTCGTCCGGGAGCACGTCGAAGATCTTGGTCTCGACGTCGTGCAGCAGGCTCGCGAACGCCTCCGGGTCCTTGTGGGTGTTGCCCACACCGCCCGGGAACAGACAGTCCCCGGTGAACACATGGGGATGCCCGTGGGGGTCGTCGTAGACGAGGGCGATCGAGCCGGGGGTGTGGCCGACGAGGTGGCGGGCGGTGAGCTCGACCTGGCCGACGCGGACGACGTCGCCGTCGTCGACCAGCACGTCGGTCGGCACCGGGATGCCCTCGGCGTCGTACCGGCCCGCGTAGGTGCGGGCGCCGGTGGCGGCCACCACCTCCGCGAGCGCCTGCCAGTGGTCGCCGTGCCGGTGAGTGGTGACGACGGACGCGATGCCGTCGTCACCGATCGTGCCCAGCAGCGCGTCGGCGTCGTTCGCCGCGTCGATCAGCAGCTGCTCGTCGGTGGCCCGGCAGCGCAGCAGGTACGCGTTGTTCTCCATGGGGCCGACCGCGACCTTGGTGATCATCAGGTCCTTGAGTTCGTGCACGTCGGCCGGCCCGCCGACCGTCACCCGCCCGCTGTACGTCATGAGCGTCAGCCTAGCGCCGGAACCGGCGCCGGACAGCGCTCACAGGGGCGGGAGCTTCGGGAGGTCCCCGCCCTTCACCGTGAGGGCGCCGCCGTCCCGGCGACCGGCGAGCCAGCCGAGAAGATCGGCGGGGGTCCCCTCGACCGTGACCGGGCCGCCGTCCGCGCCGCCGCCGGTCGTCCAGCTGCGTCCGTCGGTTGCCGTCAGGGTGGTGGCGGGCACGTCCGGGTGGCCGTCGAAGCGCGCCGCGAGGAACCCGGTCTCCCGGTCGGTGAAGGCGGCCGGGAGGTCCTCCAGCTCGTAGCCGATCCCGAGGTCGACGTGGTGCAGCTCCACCTCGATCCAGCGCCGGAACGGCACCCGCGCGGCGCGGTCGGTGACGCCGTTGCGCAGTTCCACGGTGCGGGACCAGTCCGCCGGGACCTCGGCCGCCGCCTGGAAGCGCTCCGCGCTCGTCCGCAGGTCCGCGAGCTGCTCGTCCAGGGGGCGCGGGGCGCCCGCCTCGATGTCGCCGTCCCGGGCCTCGGCGGAGGCGTACATCGGGCGGCCCTCGAAGACGTTCACCAGGGCGTCCGCGTTGCGGGACAGGTGGGTCAGCACATGACCGCGGGTCCAGCCCGGCAGACGTGACGACTGGGTCACAGCCGCGTTGTCCAGGGCGCCGACCGCGCGGAGCAGCCGCTCGGTGGCGGCCTGTACAGACACCAGGTCATCAGCGTGATCAATCATGCCGCCGACCCTAACCGTGTCACACCTTCGGGTGAAGGAGGTGAACCGGACGGCAAATTCGAATGCGCGTGCTATAAGGTCGGACGCGGCGTCGGGCATGCTGGAGAGCCGGGCTTTGTTGACTATCCGTGAATCCGAACCGGCGTTGTCAGTGGCTCCCCCTAGTCTGAGAAGGACGGGGGCCCCGCCCCTGTCACTACCCTCAAGAAAGGTGCGGACCGGCGTGGCCGACCGTCTCATCGTCCGTGGAGCGCGCGAGCACAATCTCAAGAACGTCTCGCTCGACCTCCCGCGCGACTCGCTCATCGTCTTCACGGGCCTGTCGGGGTCGGGCAAGTCCTCGCTGGCCTTCGACACCATCTTCGCCGAGGGGCAGCGGCGCTACGTGGAGTCGCTCTCCTCCTACGCCCGGCAGTTCCTCGGCCAGATGGACAAGCCGGACGTCGACTTCATCGAGGGCCTCTCCCCGGCGGTCTCCATCGACCAGAAGTCCACCTCGCGCAACCCGCGCTCCACGGTCGGCACCATCACCGAGGTCTACGACTACCTGCGCCTGCTCTTCGCGCGCATCGGCAAGCCGCACTGTCCCGAGTGCGGCCGGCCGATCTCCCGCCAGTCGCCGCAGGCCATCGTCGACAAGGTCCTGGAGCTGCCGGAGGGCAGCCGCTTCCAGGTGCTCTCCCCGCTGGTGCGCGAGCGCAAGGGCGAGTTCGTCGACCTCTTCTCCGACCTCCAGACCAAGGGCTACTCCCGCGCGCGCGTGGACGGCGAGACGATCCAGCTCTCCACCCCGCCCACGCTGAAGAAGCAGGAGAAGCACACCATCGAGGTGGTCGTCGACCGCCTCACGGTGAAGGACAGCGCCAAGCGCCGCCTCACCGACTCCGTGGAGACCGCCCTCGGGCTGTCCGGCGGCATGGTCGTGCTCGACTTCGTCGACCTCCCCGAGGACGACCCCGAGCGCGAGCGCATGTACTCCGAGCACCTCTACTGCCCCTACGACGACCTGTCGTTCGAGGAGCTGGAGCCCCGCTCGTTCTCCTTCAACTCGCCCTTCGGCGCCTGCCCCGAGTGCACCGGCATCGGCACGCGCATGGAGGTCGACCCCGAGCTGATCGTCCCCGACCCGGACAAGAGCCTCGACGAGGGCGCCATCCACCCGTGGTCCCACGGCCACACCAAGGACTACTTCGACCGCCTCGTCGGCGCCCTCGCGGACGCGCTCGGCTTCCGCACGGACATCCCGTGGGCCGGCCTGCCGCAGCGCGCCAAGAAGGCCCTGCTGCACGGTCACAAGACCCAGGTCGAGGTCCGCTACCGCAACCGCTACGGGCGCGAGCGCCGCTACACCACGGCCTTCGAGGGCGCGGTGCCGTTCGTCAAGCGGCGCCACAGCGAGGCCGAGAGCGACGCCAGCCGCGAGCGCTTCGAGGGCTACATGCGCGAGGTGCCCTGCCCCTCCTGCGAGGGCACGCGCCTCAAGCCGGTCGTCCTCGCCGTCACGGTCATGGGCAAGTCCATCGCCGAGGTCTCCGCGATGTCCATCAGCGACTGCGCGGACTTCCTGGGCGAGCTGAAGCTGACCGCCCGCGACAAGAAGATCGCCGAGCGCGTCCTCAAGGAGGTCAACGAGCGGCTGCGCTTCCTGGTCGACGTCGGCCTGGACTACCTCTCGCTGAACCGCGCGGCGGGCACCCTCTCCGGCGGCGAGGCCCAGCGCATCCGCCTGGCCACCCAGATCGGCAGCGGCCTCGTCGGCGTGCTCTACGTGCTCGACGAGCCGTCCATCGGCCTGCACCAGCGGGACAACCACCGGCTGATCGAGACCCTGGTCCGGCTGCGCGACATGGGCAACACGCTGATCGTCGTGGAGCACGACGAGGACACCATCAAGGTCGCCGACTGGATCGTCGACATCGGTCCCGGCGCCGGCGAGCACGGTGGCAAGGTCGTGCACAGCGGCTCCCTCAAGGAGCTGCTCGCCAACGCCGAGTCGCAGACCGGCCAGTACCTGTCGGGCAAGAAGGCGATCCCGCTGCCCGAGATGCGGCGCCCGCACGACCCGTCGCGCCGCCTCACGGTGCGCGGCGCCCGTGAGAACAACCTGCGGGACATCGACGTGTCCTTCCCGCTGGGCGTCTTCACCGCGGTCACCGGCGTGTCCGGCTCCGGCAAGTCCACGCTGGTCAACGACATCCTGTACACGCACCTCGCCCGGGAGCTGAACGGCGCGCGCAACGTGCCCGGCCGGCACACGCGCGTCGAGGGCGACGACCTCGTCGACAAGGTCGTGCATGTCGACCAGTCGCCCATCGGCCGCACCCCGCGGTCCAACCCGGCGACGTACACGGGCGTCTTCGACCACATCCGCAGGCTCTTCGCGGAGACGACGGAGGCGAAGGTGCGCGGCTACCTGCCGGGCCGCTTCTCCTTCAACGTCAAGGGCGGCCGCTGCGAGAACTGCTCGGGCGACGGCACCATCAAGATCGAGATGAACTTCCTGCCGGACGTCTACGTCCCCTGCGAGGTCTGCCACGGCGCCCGCTACAACCGGGAGACGCTGGACGTCCACTACAAGGGCAAGTCCATCGCCGACGTGCTGAACATGCCGATCGAAGAGGCCATGCACTTCTTCGAGGCGGTCCCGGCGATCTCCCGCCACCTCAGGACGCTCAACGACGTCGGCCTCGGCTACGTCCGGCTCGGCCAGTCCGCGACCACCCTGTCCGGCGGCGAGGCGCAGCGCGTCAAGCTCGCCAGCGAACTGCAGAAGCGCTCCACCGGCCGCACGGTCTACGTCCTCGACGAGCCGACGACCGGTCTGCACTTCGAGGACATCAGCAAGCTGCTGACGGTCCTGTCCGGCCTGGTCGACAAGGGCAACACCGTGATCGTCATCGAGCACAACCTCGATGTCGTCAAGACGGCCGACTGGGTCGTCGACATGGGCCCCGAGGGCGGCGCCGGCGGCGGCCTCGTCGTCGCCGAGGGCACGCCCGAGCAGGTCGCCGGGGTGCCGGCCAGCCACACCGGCAAGTTCCTGCGGGAGATCCTCGGCGCGGAGCGGATCAGCGACGCCTCGCAGGTCCGCGCCCCGCGCAAGGCGGCCAAGAAGACGGTCGCCGCCCGGTCGACGGCGAAGAAGACCACGACCAAGACGGTCGGGACCACCGCCACGAAGACGGCCGGGAAGACCGCCGCGACGAGGACGACGCGCGGCACCAAGGCCTGACCGGCCCGCCCGCCCATCGTGTGCCGTGCCGCAGGGACGCTCCCCGCGGCACGGCACACGTGCGTCAGACGGTCTCCCGCACCTCCAGCTCATGGGCGTACGGAGGTTCCGCACCGGCGCGGGAACACGTGACCGCCGCCGCGCGCGCCGCGAAACGCAGCAGGCTCTCCCAGCCCTCGGCGCCGAGCGCGGCCACACCCTCGTCGCTCAGCGCGTCACGCGCCGACAGCCCGTGCAGCAGGGCCGCGTTCACCGTGTCGCCCGCGCCGATGGTGTCCACCACCTCGACACGCTCACCCGGCACCGCGTACTCGCCGCCGTCGCGGGTGTACGCCGTCAGCCCGTCCCCGCCCCGGGTGACCACGACCGCCGCGGGACCCGCCGCGAGCCACTCCCGCGGGGACCCGCCGAGCCACTCGGCGTCCTCCGCGGACAGCTTCAGCAGCGACACCGACGGCAGCCAGCTTTTGAACCGCGCCCGGTAGGCGTCGGCGTCCGCGATCAGCCCCGCCCGGATGTTGGGGTCGAGCGCCGTGAACACACCCCGCCCCGACGCCTCGCGCATCAGCGCCTCGTACGCGCTCGCACCCGGCTCCAGCACCAGGGAGCAGGTCCCGAAGGACACCGCGCGGGTGCCGGCGGGCAGCGCCTCGGGCTCGCTGAACAGCCGGTCCGCCGTGCCCTCCACGTAGAACGAGTAGGCCGCGGAGCCGTCGGCGCCGACCGTGGCGACGGCGAGCGTCGTCGGCTCGTCACCGCGCTGCACCGACGCCACGTCCACACCGGTCTCCCGCAGCCGGTCCAGCAGCGCCTCACCGAACGCGTCCCGCGACACCCGCGAGCAGAACACGGTGGGGGAGCCGAGGCGGCCGAGCGCCACGGCCGTGTTGAAGGGGCCGCCACCGAGCGCGGGCGTCAGCGCGGCGAGCGCACCCGCCCCCTGCGGTACCAGGTCGATCAGTGCCTCACCGGCTACGACGATCACGAGGGGGTTCCTTTCTTCAGGGCAGCCGCGTCCTCCGGGCAGCCGCAGGAGGTGCGGTGCACGAAGGTGCACGGGAGGCGTTCGGTACGGGTCGGCCGGTCGGGGTCGGCGAGACGGTCCAGCAGCATCCGGACGGCCCGGGCGCCGATGTCGCGGCTCGGCTGGGACACGGCGGTCAGACGGGGCGAGAAGAGGTCGGCCCAGGCGAAGTCGTCGAAGCAGCACAGGGCGATGTCCCCGGGCACGGACAGCCCGTGGGCCCGCAGTGCGCGCAGGGCGCCGATGGTCATGGCGTTGTTGGCGGTGATCAGCGCGGTGGGGCGCGAACCGAGGTTCAGCAGCTCGGCCGTGGCGCGTTCGGCGCCCGCGGCCTCCGAGTCGCCGTGCACCAGGATCCGCTCGTCGAACGGCAGCCCCGAGGCCGCGAGCCCGTGCCGGTAACCGGTGATCCGCTCGGCGGTCGTGCTGAGCCCGGGCAGGCCGGCCACCAGGCCGATGCGGCGGTGTCCCAGACCGGCGAGATGGGTGACCAGGCCGGCGGTCGGCTCGGTGCTCTCGGCGCAGACCTGGTCGAAGAGGGGCGGCCCGGCCTCGCCGGGCGGGCCGACCAGCCGGTCCAGGAACACGGCCGGCACCTGGTGCCGCCGCAGGTAGGCGAGAAGCCCGGCCGGCTCGGGGGAGGGCGCCACGATCATGCCCTCCACGCGGCGCTCGTGCAGCAGCTGCACGACCTTGCGCTCGCGCGCCGGGTCGTCGTGCGGATCGGCGATGAGGAGGCTGTACCCGTGCTCCAGGGCGGCCGCCTCCACGCCCTGGAGGATCTCTGTGAAGTACGGGTTGCTGATCGCCGACACCGCGAGCCCGATCGACCGGGTGCGGGCCGTGACCAGTGAGCGGGCCAGGGTGTTGGGGGTGTAGCCGAGCTCCTCCACGGCGTCCAGGACGGCCTGGCGGGTGTGGGGGAGCACGGGGCGGGTGCCGTTCAGCACGTGCGAGACGGTCGCGATGGAGACTCCGGCGCTGCGCGCCACATCCGCCATGGTCGTCATCGTCCGTCGCTCCTCCGTGCGGGTCTGTGATGTCGGGCTCGCGAGGGGACCGTATCGCATGGGAGTGGGGGTCGTAAACGCTTGCGTAAGCGTTTACGCCAACGCTTGCGCACCTTCTCGCGCAATCGCTTACGTCAGCGCTTACGCCAATGCATACGTCAGCGTTTGCGCGAACGCTTACGCAAGCCGCCCACCCCACCCCACGGCCCCACCCCACCCCACGGCCCGATCCCACCCACCCGCACCCCGCCCCACCCACCCCCGGTATCGTCCCGGTGAACACTCGTCCACCGCGCACGAACCGTGGGAGCCCGCATGTCCGCCCGACCCGCCGCGACCCGCCGGACCGTCCTGCGAGGCGCGGCCCTCACACCCGTCGCGGGGCTGGGCCTCACCGCCTGTCGGCCCGTCGGCGACGACAGGTCGGCCCCGCTGGCCGGGCCCGTCGAGCTGGGCCCGGCCAGCGAGGTCCCCGCGGGCGGCGCCAAGCTGTACCGGGACCACAACGTGGTCGTCGGGCGGGGCGAGGACGGTTCCCTCACCGCGTACAGCACCGTGTGCACGCACGCGGGGTGCCCCATCAACAAGCTGGACGGGACCAGGCTGGTCTGCCCGTGTCACGGCAGCGAGTTCGACGCCACCACCGGGAAGGTGCTGCGTGAGCCGGCCGTGGCGCCTCTGAAGCCGCTGGTCGTCGAGGTGAAGAACGGCACCCTGGTCGCACGCCGCAGCGACTGACCCGCGGCCGCGTCACCGCACCGCCCGGACAGGCCGGGATCACTCCCAGTCCCAGGCGATCCCTACGTAGCCGGCCCGCAGGCGCGGTTCCACCAGGTGCACCGAGCGGTGCCGCGGGCTGAGCGGCAGCTCCTGGCGTCCGCCGCGGGGGGCCGCGGCCGAGTGCTGGGTGAACCGGTGGCACCGCACCGGGAGCGCGGCGGAGTCGAAGCAGACCTGGAGCGCGTACTGGCCGCCGGGGGAGTCGGCGCCCCGGACGTACTCGCGGCAGACGCCGGCCGTGCCGTCCTCCACGGTGTACCGGAAGAGGAACGTGTCGCCGGCGCGCAGCCGGATGTCGAAGAGCAGCTCGGCCGCGAGGACCCCGGTGTCGTGGTGCCGGCGTATGCGGCCGATGCGGCAGTTCTCCAGGGCGCGGACGTGCATGCGCTCCGGGTCGGCGCCCGGGTCGCCGTGGTGGACGGCGACATAGCGGTCGACGCCGTCGCGATGGGCGCGCACGATGTGGTGCGACTCGCGTTCCGCCAGTTCCCGGCGGGCGCCGATGCTCACCCGCTCGTGGTGGCCCAGGGAGTGCAGCCCGCCGTCGCGCGGGGTGCCGAACTCGGCCAGCAGCTTGTCCAGGACGCCCGAGGCCTCGACGAGGGAGCGGTAGCTGCGGCCGGCGGAGCCGCGGTCCCCGGCCCGGTCGTCCGTCTCGGCGAGCAGCCGGATCAGTGACTCCTCCGGCAGCTGAAGGATCTCCTCCAGGGCCCGTACGGCGCGCAGCGACTCCGGGCGCTGCGGGCGGCGGGCGCCCTGCTGCCAGTAGCTCAAACTGGTGACGCCCACCTTCACGCCGTGGCGCGACAGATGGTGCTGCACCCGCTGCAACGGCAGTCCCCGTGCGGCGATCGCGGCGCGCAGGGCGACGTGGAACGGGCCGCCGCGCAGGGCCGAGTCCAGTTCTGCGGTGACGACGTCCGCGTGCTGTGTGGCGTGCGGCATGCAGGGGCCTTTCTGTGAAGGTCACAACGGCTGGTCAGACCGTTCGCGCGGGGCGCACCGGGGCCCGCCCCCGTCGGCACGGCGCGGTCTTCACATGCGTACGCCGTCGTTCAGCGCCCCGAGTTCCTCCGCATTGAAGCGTGTTGACCAGGTCCCGACAACCGTCTGGCGGCAAGAGCGGCGACACGAAGGGGCCGTACCGGCCGATGCGGCCGGTACGGCCCCTGTGGTCTGCGGCCCCGTGGTTCGTCGCCCGGGGCGCGTCCGAGGGTCAGGCCCCCTCGGTACGGTTCCGGTCCCGCAGGCGGGAGCCCGCGGCACCCAGGCGCTTCGCGCGCACGATGTCGGGGTCGCGCGGGTCGAGGGACTCGGGGAAGGCAGGCGTCTCGTCCGTGTACCGGCGGTACCGGGCAGGCCGTCGTGTTTTCTCGATCCGCACCTGTCGCATACGACCTCCCGACTCGCGGCCACTCGCGTGACCGCCGTCATGACCGCCTCGGGCCACCGGCCGGTGAGCCGGTGCGGACCGCCGGGCGGACCGCCACCGCGGTCCGTCCGCCGGCCCCGGTGATCGCCCGAGGCACGGACCCCCCACATTCCCGCTTACCGGCCGCCGTAACCCATCCGCCCGCATCGGACCCCACGAACCCGTCTCCCAGGCTCGCCATGCCCCCCTTCCCTACCGCCTCCGTCCCCGACCCCTGCCCCCGGCCCCCGCCCCCTCCGTCCCCGACCCCCGCCCCCCATCCCCGCCCCTCCGTGCCCGCCCCCCGATCCCCTCCCCGGTTGTCCACAGCCCCGCCCCCGGCCCCGCCGTCCTGTCGGTGTCCGCCAGTAGGGTGTGATGCATGGCCGACCCCTCCAGCTACCGCCCCAGACCGGGTGAGATCCCCGACTCGCCGGGGGTCTACCGGTTCCGCGACGAGCACCGCCGGGTGATCTACGTCGGGAAGGCGAAGAGCCTGCGCCAGCGCCTGGCGAACTACTTCCAGGACCTCGCCGGGCTGCACCCGCGCACCCGCTCGATGGTGACCACGGCCGCGTCCGTGGAGTGGACGGTGGTCTCGACCGAGGTCGAGGCGCTGCAGCTGGAGTACTCCTGGATCAAGGAGTTCGACCCCCGGTTCAACGTCAAGTACCGCGACGACAAGAGCTATCCGTACCTCGCGGTGACGATGAACGAGGAGTTTCCGCGCGTGCAGGTGATGCGCGGTCACAAGAAGAAGGGCGTACGGTACTTCGGGCCGTACGCGCACGCGTGGGCGATCCGCGACACCGTGGACCTGATGCTGCGCGTCTTCCCGGTGCGCACCTGCTCGGCGGGCGTGTTCAAGAACGCCGCCCGCACCGGCCGCCCCTGCCTGCTCGGCTACATCGGCAAGTGCTCGGCGCCCTGCGTGGAGCGGATCTCCGCCGAGGACCACCGGGAGCTGGCCGAGGAGTTCTGCGACTTCATGGCCGGGCGCACCGGCACCTATCTGCGCCGTCTGGAGAGGCAGATGGCTCAGGCCGCCGAGGAGATGGAGTACGAGCGGGCCGCGCGCCTGCGCGACGACATCGGCGCGCTGAAGAAGGCCATGGAGAAGAACGCGGTGGTGCTGGCGGACGCCACCGACGCCGACCTGATCGCGGTCGCCGAGGACGAACTGGAGGCGGCCGTCCAGATCTTCCACGTGCGCGGCGGGCGGGTGCGCGGCCAGCGCGGCTGGGTCACGGACAAGGTCGAGGAGATCACCACCGGCGCCCTCGTCGAGCACGCCCTTCAGCAGCTCTACGGCGAGGAGACCGGCGACGCCGTCCCGCGCGAGGTGCTGGTCCCCGCGCTTCCGGACCCGGTGGAGCCGGTGCAGGAGTGGCTGACCGGGCGGCGCGGCGCGAACGTCTCGCTGCGCGTCCCGCAGCGCGGCGACAAGAAGGCCCTGATGGAGACGGTCCAGCGCAACGCGCAGCAGGCGCTCGTGCTGCACAAGACCAAGCGCGCCTCCGACCTCACCACCCGCTCGCGCGCGCTGGAGGAGATCAGCGACGCCCTGGGCCTGGACAGCGCCCCGCTGCGGATCGAGTGCTACGACATCTCGCACCTCCAGGGCGACGACGTCGTGGCGTCCATGGTCGTCTTCGAGGACGGGCTGGCCCGCAAGAGCGAGTACCGCCGCTTCCAGATCAAAGGCTTCGCCGGCCAGGACGACGTGCGGTCCATGCACGAGGTGATCACCCGCCGCTTCCGCCGCTACCTGGCGGAGAAGGAGCGCACGGGGGAGTGGGCCGACGGCGAGGAACCGGGCGCCGAGCCCGGGGCGCAGGCGGACCCGGGGACGGACGGCGCGGGTCTCGCCGAGCCGCCCGCGAGCACGCTCACCGAGGACGACGGACGCCCCAAGCGATTCGCGTACCCGCCGCAGCTCGTCGTGGTGGACGGCGGCGCGCCGCAGGTCGCCGCGGCCCGGCGGGCGCTGGACGAGCTGGGCATCGACGACATCGCGGTGTGCGGTCTCGCCAAGCGGCTGGAGGAGGTGTGGCTGCCCGGCGACGACGACCCGGTGGTGCTGCCCCGGACCAGCGAGGGCCTGTACCTGCTCCAGCGCATCCGGGACGAGGCGCACCGCTTCGCGATCACCTATCAGCGCGCCAAGCGCGCCAAGCGCTTCCGCTCCAGCCCCCTGGACGACGTCCCCGGCCTCGGCGAGACCCGGAAGCAGGCGCTGATCAAGCACTTCGGTTCGTTGAAGCGGCTGCGGTCGGCGACAATCGAGCAGATCTGTGACGTTCCGGGCATAGGCCGCAAGACGGCCGAGACGATCGTCGCGGCCCTCGCCCAGGCGGTGCCCGGCGGTCCCGCCGTGAACACGGCGACGGGCGAGATCATGGATGACACGGAAGAACCCGGGCAGCAGACGGGTTCTCCGGGGGAGCCCGTGTCCACGGGCGCCCCGGACGAACGACGGGGGCAGGAGCGATGACCGAGCACGAGACAGGGCCCGGGGACCGGGCGGCACAGCAGGCGGGCGGGGCCACGGCCCGCGCCGGCGTCCGGCAGGACAACGGAGCACAGGTGAAGACGGGCAAGGACAACGGCGGGGTGCCCGAGGTCGGCATCCCCGAGCTGGTGATCATCTCCGGGATGTCCGGGGCGGGCCGGTCGACGGCCGCGAAATGCCTCGAGGACCTCGGCTGGTTCGTCGTCGACAACCTGCCGCCCGCGCTGATCCCCACCATGGTGGAGCTCGGCGCGCGCTCCCAGGGCAACGTGGCGCGGATCGCGGTCGTCGTCGACGTCCGCGGCCGGCGCTTCTTCGACAACCTGCGCGAGTCCCTCGCCGACCTCGACGCGCGCGGCGTCACCCGGCGCACGGTCTTCCTGGAGTCCTCCGACGAGGCCCTGGTGCGCCGCTTCGAGTCGGTGCGCCGCCCGCACCCGCTCCAGGGCGACGGCCGGATCGTCGACGGCATCGCCGCCGAGCGGGAGCTGCTGCGCGAGCTGCGCGGCGACGCCGACCTGGTGATCGACACCTCCGGGCTGAACGTCCACGAGCTGCGCGCGAAGATGCACGCGCAGTTCGCCGGCGAGGAGGAGCCCGAGCTGCGGGCCACCGTGATGTCCTTCGGCTTCAAGTACGGCCTCCCGGTGGACGCCGACCTGGTCGTGGACATGCGGTTCCTGCCCAACCCGCACTGGATCCCGGAGCTGCGCCCCTTCACCGGCCTCAACGAGGAGGTGGCGTCGTACGTCTTCAACCAGCCCGGCGCCAAGGAGTTCCTCGACCGGTACGCCGAGCTGCTGCGGCTGGTCGCCGCGGGCTACCGTCGTGAGGGCAAGCGCTACGTGACCATCGCGGTCGGCTGTACGGGCGGCAAGCACCGCTCGGTCGCCATGTCGGAGAAGCTCGCCGCCCGGCTCGCCGCGGAGGGCGTGGAGACGGTGGTCGTCCACCGGGACATGGGACGGGAATGACACGACGTACTCCGCGGCTGAGCCGGCTGCGCAGGGCGGTCCCCGAGGGCCGCGCCGGCCGGCCGGCCGAGACGCGCGGCGCGCGCCCGCGCCGCAGGGGCGCCCAGCCCAAGGTCGTCGCCCTCGGCGGCGGCATGGGCCTGTCCGCCTCGCTCGCCGCCCTGCGCCGGATCACCGGCGACCTCACGGCCGTGGTCACCGTCGCCGACGACGGCGGCTCCAGCGGCCGCCTGCGCGACGAACTGGGCGTGCTGCCCCCCGGCGACCTGCGCAAGGCGCTGGCCGCGCTGTGCGGGGACGACGACTGGGGCCAGACCTGGGCGCGCGTCATCCAGCACCGCTTCCAGTCCAAGGGCGACCTGCACGAGCACGCGGTCGGCAACCTGCTGATCGTCGCCCTGTGGGAGCAGCTCGGCGACCACGTCCAGGCCCTCGACCTGGTGGGGCGGCTGCTCGGCGCGCACGGCCGGGTGCTGCCCATGTCCGCCGTGCCGCTGGAGCTCCAGGCGCTGGTCAAGGGGCACGACCCGGAGCGCCCCGACGACGTCGACACCGTCCGCGGCCAGGCCACCGTCGCCCTCACCCCCGGCGAGGTGCAGTCGGTGCACCTCGTGCCGAACGACCCGCCGGCCGTGCCCGAGGCGGTCGCGGCGGTGCTGGACGCCGACTGGGTGGTGCTGGGGCCCGGCTCCTGGTTCTCCTCGGTGATCCCGCATCTGCTGGTCCCCGAGCTGCTGGACGCCCTCGTCGAGACGAAGGCGCGCCGGGTACTCTCGCTGAACCTCGCCCCGCAGCCCGGAGAAACCGAGGGCTTCTCCCCGCAGCGTCATTTGGAGGTTTTGGGGCGACACGCCCCTAAACTCGCCCTGGACGTGGTGCTGGCCGACGAGGCCGCCGTGCCCGACCGGGACTTGCTGACCGATGCCGCCGAGCGGTTCGGCGCCGCGGTCGAGCTGGCCCCCGTGGCCCGGCCCGACGGAAGCCCCCGGCACGACCCGGAGCTGTTGGCCGCCGCGTACGACCGTATTTTTCGGATGCATGGAAGGATCGGCCCATGGCGATGACGGCAGCGGTGAAGGACGAGATCAGCCGGCTCCCCGTCACCCGTACCTGCTGCAGGAAGGCGGAGGTCTCCGCCATTCTGCGGTTCGCCGGCGGCCTCCACCTGGTCAGCGGGCGCATCGTGATCGAGGCGGAGCTGGACACCGCCATGGCCGCCCGGCGGCTCAAGCGGGACATCCTGGAGATCTTCGGCCACAGCTCCGAACTGATCGTGATGGCGCCGGGCGGACTGCGCCGCGGCTCGCGGTACGTGGTGCGCGTGGTCGCGGGCGGTGACCAGCTGGCCCGTCAGACCGGCCTGGTGGACGGCCGGGGCCGTCCGATCCGCGGCCTGCCGCCGCAGGTGGTCTCGGGGGCCACCTGCGACGCCGAGGCCGCCTGGCGGGGCGCCTTCCTGGCGCACGGCTCCCTCACCGAGCCCGGCCGTTCCTCGTCCCTCGAGGTGACCTGCCCCGGCCCCGAGGCCGCGCTCGCCCTGGTCGGCGCCGCCCG
The DNA here is from genome assembly GCF_042647945.1 of Streptomyces lusitanus. Taxonomy (NCBI): domain Bacteria; kingdom Bacillati; phylum Actinomycetota; class Actinomycetes; order Kitasatosporales; family Streptomycetaceae; genus Streptomyces; species Streptomyces lusitanus. The sequence continues at coordinate 8,294 of NZ_JBHRWL010000026.1, read as the reverse complement.
CCGGCTGCACATCGCCGCCAAGGCGCGCGAGGTGCGCGGCGTGGACCGGGTGGTCGTCCGGGACGGCGACGCGATCGGCGCGCTGCTCACCCGGCTGGGCGCGCACGAGTCGGTGCTGGCCTGGGAGGAGCGCCGGATGCGCCGCGAGGTGCGCGCGACGGCGAACCGGCTGGCCAACTTCGACGACGCCAACCTGCGCCGGTCCGCCCGCGCCGCCGTCGCGGCCGGCGCCCGGGTGCAGCGCGCGCTGGAGATCCTCGGCGACGACGTGCCCGAGCACCTCGCCGCGGCCGGCCGGCTGCGCATGGAGCACAAGCAGGCCTCCCTGGAGGAGCTGGGCGCGCTCGCCGACCCGCCGCTCACCAAGGACGCGGTGGCCGGACGCATCCGCCGGCTGCTGGCCATGGCCGACAAGCGCGCCGCGGACCTCGGCATCCCGGGCACGGAGGCCAACCTCAGCGAGGAACTGGACGACAAGATCGGCGTCTGACCCGGACGCACGACCGTCTCCTGACACCTTCTGACACCTGGTCAGAACACCGGCGCCGCCGCCCACCTGGGTGACCGGCGCCGGTTTCGTGTGTCGTGGCGGCGCCCTTGACTCGATCATGTTGTGTCATGAGCCTGGCATCTGTTCGCCGCTGTGGCGGACCTCTCTCAGGGGGGCTCATGAGACGAAGAGCGAGATCGATCCTCGCCGTCGGCACGCTCCTGATCGGCGGAGCCGGCTTCGCACCTGTCGCCCAGGCACAACCCGCACCGCCCTCGCCCGGTGATCCCGGCGAGGTCAAGGTCTACCGCGCCGACGTCACACGGCAGCAGGTACCCCTGCTGCTGGCGGCGGGGCAGGACGGTCACGAACTCGGCGAGCGGGTGCCCGAACGGGGCACGGCCGCCGTCGAGGTGTACCTCACCGAGGGACAGGCCCGGACGCTGGAGAAACAGGGCGTCGACCTCACCGAGCACCGGCTCCCCGCCCGGGCGGAGGAACGCGCGGCGGACGCCGCCCAGGGCGTGTTCCGGCCGTACAGCGGCAAGGGCGGCCTCAAGGAGGAGATGCTGCGCACCGCGCAGCGCAACCCCTCCCTCACCAAGGTCGTCTCCATCGGCAAGACCGTTCAGGGCAAGGACATCCTCGCCCTGAAGCTCACCAAGCAGGCCCGCAGGACCAAGGACGGCTCCCGGCCGGCCGTCCTCTACATGGCCAACCAGCACGCCCGGGAGTGGATCACGCCGGAGATGACCCGCCGGCTGATGCACCACTACCTCGACCGGTACCGGACCGACCGGCGGATCAAGCGGATCGTCGACACCACCGAGCTGTGGTTCGTCCTCTCCGCCAACCCGGACGGCTACGACTACACCTTCGCCGACGACGCCAACCGCCTGTGGCGCAAGAACCTCCGGGACGTCGACGGCGACGGGAAGATCGGCTCCGGCGACGGCGTCGACCTCAACCGCAACTTCCCCTACAAGTGGGGTTACGACGACGAGGGCTCCTCGCCCAGCCCCTCCGGCGAGACCTACCGGGGCGCCTCCCCGGGCTCCGAGCCCGAGACCAAGGCGATCGACGCCTTCGAGAAGCGCATCGGCTTCACCTACGGCATCAACTACCACTCCGCCGCCGAGCTGCTCCTCTACGGGGTCGGCTGGCAGGTGGCCACGCCGACGCCCGACGACGTGCTGTACAAGGCGCTCGCCGGCACGCCGGACAACTCGGCGATCCCCGGCTACCACCCGCAGCTCTCCTCCGAGCTGTACACCACCAACGGCGAGGCCGACGGCCACGCGGCGAACGTCAACGGCATGGCGATGTTCACCCCGGAGATGTCGACCTGCCAGACCGCCTCCGCGTACGACCCCGACGACGCCTGGGAGCCCGGCGACTGCCGTTCGATCTTCACCTTCCCGGACGACGAGAAGCTGATCCAGCAGGAGTTCGCCAAGAACGTCCCCTTCGCGCTCTCCGTCGCCGAGACCGCCGCGCACCCCGACCGGCCGTCCTCCGCGGTCGGCCTGGAGGCACCGGACTTCACCCCGGCGGCCTTCACGACCTCCTACGCGCGCGGTGAGGACCAGGAGATCTCCGTCGTGGCCCGCAGGTCGGTGCGCGACAAGCAGATGCGGTACCGGGTCGACGGCGGCCGCACCCACAGCGTGGACCTCAGGCCCTGGCGGGGCGGCGAGCGCTACGGCGGCGAGGACGACCTGTACTTCGACGAGTACCGCGCGAAGGTCCGGCACGCCGAGCCCGGCGACCGGGTCGAGGTGTGGTTCACCGGCAGGACCCGCGGCGGCACGAAGGTCTCCGCCGAGCCCTTCACCTACACCGTGGCGCAGCGGCCCCGCGCCGACGTCCTCGTCGTGTCCGAGGAGGGCGCGAAGGCCACCGGCACGAAGGCGTACACCGACGCGCTGCGGGCGAACGGCCGGAGCGCCGCCGTCTGGGACGTGGCCGAGCGGGGCGCACCGGACGCGCTCGGCGTGCTGAGCCACTTCCGCACCGTCGTCCACCACACCGGGGCGGCCGTCCCGGGCGTCGCCACCCAGCTCCAGCTGCGGGCCTTCCTCAACGAGGGCGGCCGGCTGATCGAGGCGGGCGAGCAGGCCGGCGGCGACGTCGACCTCGGCGACGGCGTCCTGTCCGACGATTTCAGCCAGTACTACCTGGGCGCCTACTCCCGCACGGCCACCTCGGGCGCCACCGCGTTCAACGGCGCCGGACGGCTCGCCGGCACCGGCGGCCCGCTCGGCGACGCGCCCGGGAACCCGCTGGACCGGCCCGGCAGCTACGCCCTCACCTCCGACGAGCTGCCGCCCGCCACGTACCCGCAGTTCGCGAGCGCCGGGGCCGGGTCGTACAGCGGCACGGTCAATCCGTACGGGCCCTACGCGGGCTCCTTCATGGCGGCCGCCGTGCACACCGACGACGGCTACAAGCGCCTGACCCGCACCGTCGACCTCACCGGTGTCACCGCCGCCGAGCGGCCCACGCTGCGCACCCGCCTGCTGTGGGACACCGAACCGGGCTACGACCACGTCATTGTCGAGGCGCGCACCGCGGGCGGCGACGACTGGACGACCCTGCCCGAGGCGGGCGGCGCCACCCGCACCACCGTGCCGTCCGAGTGCGCGGCCGGGTTCTTCGTCGCCGGGCACCCCTGGCTGGAGCACTACCTGACCCTGGGCGACGACGGCTGCGCCGCGACTGGCACCACCGGGGCGTGGAACAGCCTCACCGGGTCCTCCGGCGGCTGGCAGCAGGTGGAGTTCGACCTCGGCGCGTACGCGGGCCGCACGGCCGAGGTGTCGATCGCCTACGTCACCGACCCGGGCAGCGGCGGCCGGGCCGTCCTCGCCGACGAGGCCTCCCTGGTCGTGGGCGGGACCGTCACGGAGACGGAGGGCTTCGAGGAGTCCCTGGGCGCCTGGCGCGTCTCCGGCCCGCCCGCGGGCAGCCCGCCCGTCCTGAAGGACTGGACCCGCGCCGGGGAGCTGTTCCGCACCTACGCGGCGGTCACCACGGAGGACACCGTGCTGCTGGGATTCGGCCTGGAGCACCTCGCCTCCGCGGCGGACCGGGCCGCACTGATGAGGAAGGCGCTGGCCGCCGTCCGCGGGTGACACCGGCGCCGGCGAGGCCGGTCACGGACGGCGGAAAAGGGTGACGGAAGACCGTCGCCCTGGGGCGGTCCGTACCCTACTGGCGGGTACGGACCGCCCTGCCGGGTATGGGACAACTCGATGTCACGGCCGGGGCCCCGGAGAGGTAGGGTCGACAGTGGTCGGGGACATCCCAAATACAGCTCGCCGGCGTCAGAGCCGGCGTACCAACGAGGAGATCGGTTCGTGACGATCCGCGTAGGCATCAACGGGTTTGGCCGCATCGGTCGGAACTACTTCCGCGCGCTCCTGGAGCAGGGCGCCGACATCGAGATCGTGGCCGTCAACGACCTGGGCGACACGGCGACCACCGCGCACCTGCTGAAGTACGACACCATCCTGGGCCGTCTCAAGCAGGAGGTCTCGCACACCGAGGACACCATCACCGTCGGCGACAAGACGATCAAGGTCCTCTCCGAGCGCAACCCCGCCGACATCCCGTGGGGCGAGCTGGGTGTCGACATCGTCATCGAGTCGACCGGCATCTTCACCAAGAAGGAAGACGCCGAGAAGCACATCACCGGCGGCGCCAAGAAGGTCGTCATCTCCGCCCCGGCGAAGGGCGAGGACATCACGCTCGTCATGGGCGTGAACCACGAGCAGTACGACGCGGCCAACCACCACGTCATCTCCAACGCCTCCTGCACCACCAACTGTGTGGCGCCCATGGCGAAGGTGCTCGACGAGAACTTCGGCATCGTCAAGGGCCTGATGACGACGGTCCACGCGTACACGAACGACCAGCGCATCCTGGACTTCCCGCACAAGGACCTGCGCCGCGCCCGCGCCGCCGCCGAGAACATCATCCCGACCACCACGGGCGCCGCGAAGGCCACCGCCCTGGTGCTGCCGCAGCTCAAGGGCAAGCTGGACGGCATGGCCATGCGCGTCCCGGTCCCGACCGGCTCGGTCACCGACCTGGTCGTGGAGCTCTCCCGCGAGGTCACCAAGGAAGAGGTCAACGCCGCCTTCCAGAAGGCCGCCGAGGGCGAGCTGAAGGGCTACCTGGAGTACACGGAGGACGCGATCGTCTCCTCCGACATCGTCAACGCCCCGGCGTCCTGCACCTTCGACTCCTCCCTGACCATGGTCCAGGAGGGCAAGAACGTGAAGGTCATCGGCTGGTACGACAACGAGTGGGGCTACAGCAACCGCCTCGTCGACCTGACGGTCTTCATCGGCAACCAGCTCTGATCGTGGAGCGGACGGCCTGATATGAGTGCAGGGCTCGGAAGGCGCGGCGACGCGCCGTCCGGGCCCTGACGCACGTATCGGAACGGTCGCCCTCTTTCGATCACGAGCGATCACGAGCGAACAGGTCGCTGAACACGTTGCTCTGACAGGGAGCCCCCTATGAAGACGATCGACGAACTCCTCTCCGAAGGCGTCGCGGGCAAGCGGGTCTTCGTCCGCGCCGACCTCAACGTGCCGCTGGACGGCACCACCATCACCGACGACGGCCGCATCCGCGCCGTGGTGCCCACCGTCAAGGCCCTCGCCGACGCGGGCGCGCGCGTGGTCGTCGCCTCGCACCTGGGCCGCCCCAAGGGCGCCCCGGACCCCGCCTTCTCGCTCGGCCCCGCCGCCGCGCGCCTCGGTGAACTCCTCGGCGCCGACGTCGCGTTCGCCACCGACACGGTCGGCGAGTCGGCCTCCTCGACCGTCGCCGGCCTCGCCGACGGCCAGGTCGCGGTCGTCGAGAACCTCCGCTTCAACGCGGGCGAGACGTCCAAGGACGACGCCGAGCGCGGCGCCTTCGCCGACCAGCTGGCGGCCCTCGCCGACGTCTACGTCGGCGACGGTTTCGGCGCGGTGCACCGCAAGCACGCCTCGGTGTTCGACCTTCCGGCCCGGCTGCCGCACTACGCCGGTCACCTCATCGCCACCGAGGTCGGCGTGCTGAAGAAGCTCACCGACGACGTCGAGCGGCCCTACGTGGTCGTCCTCGGCGGCGCCAAGGTCTCCGACAAGCTGGCCGTCATCGACCAGCTGCTCGGCAAGGCCGACCGCATCCTCATCGGCGGCGGCATGGCGTACACCTTCCTCAAGGCCCAGGGGCACGAGGTCGGCTCGTCCCTGCTCCAGGAGGACCAGATCCCGGCCGTCCAGGAGTACCTGGAGCGCGCCGAGAAGAGCGGCGTCGAGCTGGTGCTGCCGGTCGACACCCTGGTCGCCGGCGAGTTCCCCGACATGAAGGCCAAGGCGCCGGGCAACCCCGAGAACGTCGCCGCGGACGCCATCCCGGCCGGGAAGCTGGGCCTGGACATCGGCCCGGAGACCCGCAAGCTCTACGCCTCGAAGCTCGCCGACGCCGCCACCGTCTTCTGGAACGGCCCCATGGGCGTCTTCGAGCACCCCGACTACGCCGAGGGCACCAAGGCGGTCGCCCAGGCCCTCCTCGACTCCCCGGGATTCACCGTGGTCGGCGGCGGGGACTCCGCCGCCGCGGTCCGTACCCTGGGCTTCGACGAGCAGGCATTCGGCCACATCTCGACCGGCGGCGGCGCCTCCCTCGAATACCTCGAGGGCAAGACGCTCCCCGGCCTCGCAGCACTGGAGGACTGACCCTCAATGACCACCCGTACGCCGCTGATGGCGGGCAACTGGAAGATGAACCTCAACCACCTCGAGGCCATCGCCCACGTCCAGAAGCTCGCCTTCGCCCTGGCCGACAAGGACTACGACTCCGTCGAGGTCGCCGTCCTGCCGCCGTTCACCGACCTGCGCTCCGTGCAGACCCTGGTCGACGGCGACAAGCTGAAGATCAAGTACGGCGCGCAGGACATCTCGGCCCACGACGGCGGCGCCTACACCGGCGAGATCTCCGGGCCCATGCTGGCCAAGCTGAAGTGCACCTACGTCGCGGTCGGCCACTCCGAGCGCCGCCAGTACCACGCCGAGACCGACGAGGTCGTCAACACCAAGGTGAAGGCGGCCTTCAAGCACGGCATCACCCCCATCCTGTGCGTCGGCGAGGAGCTGGAGGTCCGCGAGGCGGGCAACCACGTCTCCCACACCCTCGCCCAGGTCGAGGGCGGTCTGAAGGACGTCCCGGCCGAGCAGGCCGAGACGGTCGTCATCGCCTACGAGCCGGTGTGGGCCATCGGCACCGGCAAGGTCTGCGGCGCCGAGGACGCCCAGGAGGTGTGCGCGGCGATCCGCGGCAAGCTCGCCGAGCTGTACACCCAGGAGCTGGCCGACAAGGTCCGCATCCAGTACGGCGGCTCCGTGAAGTCCGGCAACGTCGCCGAGATCATGGCACAGGCCGACATCGACGGCGCCCTGGTCGGCGGCGCCTCGCTGGACGCCGACGAGTTCGTCAAGATCGTCCGCTTCCGCGACCAGTGAGTGACCGGGGTGCGCCCGCCCGCGGGCGCACCCCCGGGACGGGAGTAGGCCGCAGGGCCGATCCGTCGTACTCTTGCGGGGTCCAGTCCGGTGCTGGACCCCGTGTCGTCCATCCGTTTCCGAGGAAGTTGGTCCAGCCGTGGTTCTGGGGTTCTCCATCGCCCTGATCGTCTTCAGCCTGCTGCTGATGCTGCTGGTGCTGATGCACAAGGGGAAGGGCGGCGGCCTCTCCGACATGTTCGGTGGTGGCATGCAGTCGTCCGTCGGCGGCTCCTCGGTCGCCGAGCGCAACCTCGACCGGATCACGGTCGTGATCGGTCTGCTCTGGTTCGCGTGCATCGTGGTGCTCGGCATCACGATGAAGATGAGCAACTGACCCGCGCGGCGCGATCCGCCCGCAATCCCCACGTAACGCCCCATGTTCGGTACGCGCAGCTGAGCGCGGCCTATCATGGGGCTTGCGTCTGGATGCGGAGACAGGTAACTCCTATCACTGGACGCGCGTTGGGCCTTACGTAGACTGAGGCGCTCGCAGCGAAGCGGTACGCCGACTCGCTTCGCGGCACCATTACGCAGGGAGTTACGACCGTGGCAAGTGGCAACGCGATCCGGGGAAGCCGGGTCGGGGCGGGGCCGATGGGCGAGGCCGAGCGCGGCGAGTCCGCGCCGCGGCTGCGCGTCTCCTTCTGGTGCTCCAACGGGCACGAGACACAGCCGAGCTTCGCGAGCGACGCACAGGTGCCCGACACCTGGGACTGCCCACGCTGCGGCTTCCCGGCCGGGCAGGACCGCGACAACCCGCCGGACCCGCCGCGCACCGAGCCCTACAAGACGCACCTCGCCTATGTGCGCGAGCGGCGCAGCGACGCGGACGGCGAGGCGATCCTCGCCGAGGCGCTCGCCAAGCTGCGCGGCGAGATCTGACGCCTGGCCGACGCCGGGCGCACCCGCCTGCCGCCGGTTCGCTCTCCGGACTCTTCCGTCCCCGTCACCGCTGATCAATTAGGTTGGGATCAGTCGGCACAGCGGGGACATCCAAGGAAGAAGGCTGAAGTCCGAGATGAACGCAGACGGCCGTAGCAGGCTCAACCAGAGGCCCGAGTGGACCGCACTGGCCCAGCACCGCGAGGAGCTCGGCGAGGTGCGGCTGCGCGAGCTGTTCGAGGCCGATCCGGACCGCGGCACCGGGTACACCCTCCGGGTCGGTGACCTGTACGTCGACTACTCCAAGCATCTGGTCACCGACGAGACGCTGCGGCTGCTGCGGGAACTGGCCGCCGCGA
>NZ_JBHRWL010000025.1:6088-18735 GCF_042647945.1 Streptomyces lusitanus | reverse complement strand
CGCCTTGACCACGTCCGGGCCGGTGATGAACATCTGCGAGGTGTCGCGGACCATGAACACGAAGTCGGTCAGGGCGGGGCTGTAGGCCGCACCGCCCGCACACGGGCCGAGCATCACGCTGATCTGCGGGATCACACCCGAGGCCTTGGTGTTGCGCTGGAAGATCCCCCCGTAGCCGGCGAGCGCGGACACACCCTCCTGGATACGGGCGCCGGCGCCGTCGTTCAACGACACCAGCGGCGCACCGGCCGCGATGGCCATGTCCATGATCTTGTGGATCTTCGTGGCGTGCGCCTCGCCCAGCGCACCGCCGAAGATCCGGAAGTCGTGGGCGTAGACGAAGACCGTCCGCCCCTCCACCGTCCCCCAGCCGGTGATCACACCGTCCGAGTACGGCTTCTTCTCCTCCAGACCGAAACCGGTCGCCCGGTGCCGGCGCAACTGCTCGACCTCACGGAAGGACCCCGGGTCCACCAGCAGCTCGATACGCTCCCGCGCCGTCAGCTTGCCCTTGGCGTGCTGCGCCTGGGTCGCCTTCTCGCTCGGGCCGGCCAGAGCCTGCGCACGAATCCCGTGCAGTTCGGCCACCCGCCCCCGGGCGTTCGACGGTTCGGTCGCCGTTCGGGGAATGTCATTGAGGACGGTCACCATGCCTCCTTCCCTCATGAGCGCGGCCGAACTGCTCCCAGATTAATAAACCGCGCGCGCGGTTTACAAGGCTCAAGAGGGGCGCGCACATGAATCAGCCCTGGAAAATGCGCCTTTCCGGCCCACGGGCCGAAGCTCTGGACCCTGCGGGGTCCCGTTCGTCTCGGGTGGACGACATCACTCCGCGGACGCCCTAGCGCCAGGAGTGCGGGGAGCGCCACCGCGCATCCGCGCGCTCGGGACAGCGCCACGACGGGGCGCCGTCGGCGGGCGGAGCCTTCAGGCGGGACGCGGCCGTGCGGCCGGCCGCCAGCACCGAGCACAGAACGACGGCCACCGCGGCCAGTTCGTCGTCGTCCGCCTGTCCGCGCTCCACCCGTAGCTCGACGGGGATGACGTCCGCTGCGCCCATGTCCGCTCCTCTCGGTTGTGATCACCCTGTGGCACGGCGCTACAGAGCCGCTCGAACGCCGCTTGAGAGACGCCGGGGCGGACGGTTTCAGCGACTTGATCCGGCATCGCGGGCGTGAGCTGGACGAACGGAGCGGCGCGGACGGGCTCCGCCCCGCCGTACGCCCGGTCAGGAGCCGACGCCGCGCTCGAACATGTGCGGAGGCTTCTCTTCCTCTGGAGCAAAAACCGGTTGGCCCTTATTTTTCTTCTCTCCGCACGGCTCATCTCCGATCGCGTCCAGGGGGAGCGATGACCGCGAGCACGTTCCAGGTGGAAGGTCCGTCGATCACAAAGACAACGGTCCAGGCCGCTCAGTCACCCTTCCGGGCAGTCACCCTGCTGCCCGGCCACTTGACCAGCCACCTGACCACGACGGTTCCCAGGGAGCTGGTGCACCGCGCAGCCGTCGCCGAGGTCATGCTCACCGGCTGGCAGCGCCTGGACGACATCCGCTTCACGCTGTCCGCGCAGTGGCCGCGGGGACACAGCTTCTTCACCCCGGTGAACGAAACGCACCACGACCCGCTGATCGCAGCTGAAACGATCCGCCAGGTCGGTTCCCTGCTCTCTCACGCCGAGTTCGGCGTCCCCTTCGGCCACCAGTTCCTCATGGAGAAGCTCGCTCTCACGGTCCACCCCGACGCGCTGCGCACCGGCCACGCACCGGCCGCGCTGGACATCGACGTGATCTGTACGGACGTCAAGCGACGCGGTCACCGGCTGACCGGCATGTGCTACGAGACCACGGTGCGGCGTGAGGGCCGGCTCACCGCGTCGGGACGCATCTCCTTCACCGTCATCACCCCGGCCGTGTACCGGCGGCTGCGTCCGCCGCGCGTGCTCGAGGCCGGCTTCCGTCCCCTGCCGCTGACGGCCCCGGTGGCCCCGGAGACCGTGGGACGCTTCTCGCCCACCGATGTGGTCCTCTCCCCCACCGGCGAACCGGACCGCTGGCTCCTGCGCGCGGACACCCGCCACCCCATCCTCTTCGACCACCAGGTCGACCACGTCCCCGGCATGGCCCTCCTCGAGGCCGCCCGGCAGGCGGCGACCGCGAAACTCGGCAGACCCGCGCTCCTCCCGCAAGTCCTCGACTGCGAGTTCGAGAAGTACGTGGAGCTGGACGTCCCCTGCCTGATCGACGCCGTGCGCCTGCCCGAGGCCGCGCCCGGCGCCCCGGAGACGATCCTCGTCACGGGCCTGCAGGACGGACAGCCCGCCTTCCGCGCGACCCTGACGGCAGCGTCCGACTGACCGGCCGCCCAGGGCGGCACGGCCGGCCGGACCGACTCCGGGCGGCCGGGAAGGCCCAGCGGCTACAGGCGCTCCAGGCGTCGAGGTGCTCCGGGGGGCCGGAGGCCCCGGAGCACCCGTGCCGGCCGACCGCCGACGCGGATGCCGTCCGTGGAGCGGGCGCCGCACACGTCACCCGTCGCGCCCTCGACCGTCCGGCAGGGGGCGCCGTGTTCCGGGGCAAGGAGCGCGCCGGGGGCCGAGCCGGAGAGAACTGCCCGCAGGGCTGCCGATGAAGTCCCGTACGACGGCCGCGGGATGACGCAGCGTATCCCGCAGGCCGGCCACCTCCCCTCCTTCGGAGATGTCCGGCACGGGCGTCGGGGTCAGCCGCGACCGGTCCGCCGAGGCCACCAGGTCGGCGCGCTCGTACAGGGGCTGGTCATGAAACGGCGTCAGCCCGGGCACGTCCCACCGAAGGGCCCGGGCGACGTCGATCCGCGCGCCGACCGGCCTAGCGCGGTACCGCTCCGAACGCCGCGAGGTGATCCTCGGCCCATGTTCCGAAGGGCCGGGCCGGGCGGCCGGTCAGGCGGTGGACGGTGTCCGTCACACCCGCCTTCGCCCCCGCCCGCTGCCGTTCCGCCGCCGTCAGCAACGCCTCGACGACCGCCGCGGGATGGCGCGCGCCCAGCAGGACGCGCGCCCGCTGCGGGGACAACTCCTCGAACCGCAAGGGACGGCCCAGCAGTCGGCCGAGCCGGGCCGTCTGCTCGACCGCGCTGAGCGGCTCCGGCCCGGTCAGGGTGTAGGTCTGCCCCTCGTGGCCGTCCTCGGTCAGCGCGCACACCGCCGCGGCCGCGACATCCCGCGGATCGACGCACGCGTTGGGCGACGTGCCGCACAGGGCGCGTACGACCCCTTCGGAGGCGATGGACGCCGCCCAGGACAGGGTGTTGGACATGAAGGCGCGCGGACGCAGCAGCGTCCACCCGATGCCGCTGCCGAGGAGCAGCCGCTCGTTGGTGCGCTGCCAGCGGGTGATGAGGTCGTGCGCTCCTTCGTCCTCGACAGCGGCCGCGGAGACCTTGACCAGATGCCGTACGCCCGCCGACCGCGCGGCGCGCAGGAAGCACGCGTCGTCGTCACCACCCACCCGGCTGGTGAGCAGGAACGCCCGGCTCACTCCCCGCAGGGCGCGGTCGAGCGACCGGGGGTCGCCGTAGTCGCCGGCCACGATCTCGGCCTTGTGGGCCGCGTCGTCCAGACGCGAGGGGTCCCGGGCCAGGACCCGCAACGGAAGGCCGGCGGGCAGTCCTTCGAGCACCTCCCGCCCCAGGGTTCCGGTGGCGCCTGTCACGAGAATCACCGATGTCCTCCTCCATGGGCGAGGCACCGGAGAGTGTGCCGCCGGGCGTGAAGTCTTGAGGCGGTGCACACCACCGGTTGTAAGATACAAACTGGGCGGTTTTTTTGAGGGAGCCGGCCCGGCGTCCCCACCGGTCGATGTGATCTTCGAGAAGCAGGAGGACCACCACGTGGTGAAACAGGATCGGGCGATCCGCACGCGCAGGACCATCCTCCAGGCGGCGGCGAAGGTCTTCGAGGAGCGCGGCTACCAGGCCGCGACCATCGCCGAGATACTGAGCACCGCCGGAGTGACCAAGGGCGCCCTGTACTTCCACTTCGGTTCGAAGGAGCACCTGGCCAAGGGGGTGCTGAACGAGCAGGACCAGCAGCTCGTGGTCCCCGACCGCGAGCACAAGCTGCAGGAGCTGGCGGACGCGGTGCTGCTGCACGCCTACCGCCTGCAGTCCGACCCGATGGTGCGCGCGGGAGTACGGCTGAGCATGGACCAGCATGCGGAGGGCCTGGACCGCAGCGGGCCCTTCGTGCGCTGGAGCGGCGTCTGCCGGGAGCTGCTGGAGAAGGCGCAGGCCCAGAACGAGCTGCTGCCCCACATCGTGCCCTCGGTGACCGCCGACGTCGTGGTGAGCACCTTCGCGGGCGTGCAGTCCATGTCCCAGGTCGTCAGCGACTACCGGGACCTGCGGCCCAGGACGTCCGAGCTGTTGCGTCATCTGTTCCCCGGCATCGGCGTGCCCTCCCTGGTGGCCCTGCTGGACCTTTCCGAGTCACGCGGCAAAGAGGTCTACGAGGAGATCCTGCGCCTGCAGGACAAGCAGCCCGCGGCCGCCGTCAGCTGAGCGTCCCCGCGCCCGCCATGGCCGGCTGCTGCACGGGCCGGCCCGGGCAGGCGCCGAAGTACGACTCGAGCGCGTCCTGAAGGCGTTCCCCGCCCGGCGCGGCGGCCCAGGCGACGTATCCGTCCGGCCTCAGCAGCAGCGCCTCGCACGTGATCTGGGGGGTGGGCTCGGCACGGACCGTGTCCACCACCTGCGACCAGTGCTGGACCTGGGACAGGTGGCTGCCGTCCGCCTCGCCGAAGACGAGGAGCAGCGGTCTGCCGGCCCGCAGCAGCTCGACCACGTCACGCCGGCCCTCGGCGGTCCGCAGGGACACGTTCTGCAGAAACCTTCCCTCCCAGGGGGAGGACTGCTGGGCACGCCGGGGAAGGACCACGTCCTGACCACTGATCAGGTCGCTGAGGTGCCGGCTCACGCGGTCGGCCGCCACCACTCCGGCGAACAGGGCCTGCAGGGCCTCGGTGTCGGGCCCCCAGCGCATCAGGGCCAGCTGCGCCCGCGTGTTGTCGATCACGCGGGCGGCGGCCGGCCGTCGCTCCGCGTCATAGGTGTCGAGCAGGCCGTCCGGCGCCGGACCCCGCACCGCGTACGCCAGCTTCCAGCCCAGATTGAGGGCGTCCTGCAGGCCGGTGCTCAGGCCCTGGGCGCCGACCGGGAAGTGCATGTGCGCCGCGTCGCCCGCCAGGAACACCTTCCCGAAGCGGTAGGAGCAGGCGAGCTGGGCGAAGTCGCTGAACCGGCTGAGCCAGCGCGGCTCCCGGAAGGCGATCTCCTTCCCGGTGATCCGGGCGAGCTCGTCGCGCAGCTCCGCCGCGGTGGGCTCCAGGCTCCGGTCGGGGTGGGCGCCGGAGCAGTCGAGGGTCTTGATGTGCGTGCCGGCGCCCGGCGTGTGCCGTACGACGATCCAGCCGCGCGGGGTGCTGTGCCAGCCCGACGGCAGGTCGTCCGGACGCTCCAGCGTCACCAGGCCGGCCAGCCCGGACGTCGTGGCACCGTAGGTCTGCGTGGGGACCCCCGTCAGGTCCCGGACCGTGCTGCGCCCGCCGTCCGCGCCCACGACGTAGCGGGCGGTGCACTCCACGCGCCCCGAGGGCCCCACCGCGGCGACCCGGACACCGTCCTGGTCCTGGTCGACCTCGGTCACCCGGTGCTCCCGCAGGACCCGTACGCGTGCCGCCCGCGCCCGCCGCTCGAACAGGCGCTCAAGGTCGGCCTGCGGACGTTTCAGGACGGGGCCGGGCTCGGAGGCCGGGGCGCAGATCGACAGGCCGGGCATGCCGGCGAACCGGAACGGGGCCTCCACCTCACCAGCCGCGGCGGTTCTCGGCACCATCTCGCCGAAGTACCCCCGTCTGACGAGCCCTTGCAGCGCCCTGGCGTGCACCACGGAGGCCTTGGGACGCTCCGAGACCGACGCCTGAGCCTCCAGCAGGACCGTGCTCACCCCGCGGTCCCCCAACTCGGCCGCCAGCAGCATGCCGACGGGGCCTCCCCCCACGATCACGACCTGTGCACGCAGACGACTGTTCACCGTAGGACCTCCCCTGACCTCGATGCGCAGTGGCAGGGTTTTGAGGCACGGAGGGTTCGAAGCACCCCCTGATGCACGCCCCTCCCCCTGGTGTGGCGTAGCGAAGCCGACCCGTCTCCCCAGGAGATGCGAGCGGCTGACGCCAAGAAATATACCGAGTGGACGGTTCTTTTCAAGGGCCGTACCTTGACCACTGCACGGCCGTCAGCCCGCCGCCCCCGCTCGGACTGCGGCCGCTTGCCGTCTGTTCACGGTCCTTTCCGAGACGCCCCCGCGTCGGCGCGGTGACCAGCCCGGCAGCCCGCCGACGGTGTGCCACGGTCCACCCGGCGGACTACGGCGCTCCCGACTCGCCGCAGCCGCAACGCCCGGCGGCGACCGTCAGAGCGGCAGCCCGTTCTGCGGCTCCCGGGCCGCACAGGACAGCGGGCCGCCCTCCGACCGCTCCGTCTTGCGCCCCTTGCGCCCTGGCGACAGCGTGCGCGGGTCCACGGCCTCGGCCGGCGCCCCGGTGGCGTACAGGCCCTGCGGATCGGTGTCCCGGTCGTGGGGCAGCAGCCAGAACACCCGGCGGCGGAAGGTGCCCGACGAACGGGACGGCTTGGCCTGCGGCCCGAGCAAGGCGTAGCCGACCATGCGTCCGTCGCGGTGGTAGGCGGGCTTGCCGCGCCGGGTCGGCAGCCGGTCCAGGCTCTGGCGGACGTAGTCGAGGCCGGCGATGTCCTCCAGCCAGATCAGTTCGGCCTCGTGAAGGATCTCGTCCTCTCCGATGAGAGCGCTCATGCCGTCTCCTCGTCGGCGACCAGTCCGATGCCCGGGTAGTACTTCCGCTGGTTGGACAGGATCATCTCCTTGGGCGAAGCCAGTCCCACGACCTCCCGGACCCGCGCGGCGAAGGCGCGGGACGAGACGGCCGGTGCCCCGTCATTCTGGCACCAGGCCTTGTAAGCGGCGTACAGATGGGCCTGTTCGGTCCGCAGCGAGGACTCCAGCCGACACGATTCGCTCAGGAAGCGGCCGGTGTGGTCCTCCGTCTCGGCATAGGCGGTCGTGGCGATCCTGACCTGCTCGGGTCCGGTGAGGTCGCGCTCGCCCCCCAGGTACCGACGGGCGCCCAGCACCAGCCAGTTGAGGATGCCGGGGCCCTCTTCGGTGACGAGGACGTCCGCGAGGTTGTCGATCTTGCGGACGTCGGAGACCACCCGTTCGAACGGGATGAGCCTCATCCGGCGCCAGAACGCGAAGCCGCCCGTGCCGACCTCGGGCCGGTGGTTGCCCAGCAGCCACAGCTTGTGGGTCGGGGCGAAGCTGAAGAAGTCCTGGCGCATCCGGCGGGCCTTGATCCGGTCCCCACCGGTGAGCAGCTTCACCCGGGCCTCGTCGAACCGGTCGCCGTGCTTGACCTCACTGCACACGATGACCCGCCGCCCGTGCAGTTCCGCGAGGTCTGTGGGGTGACCTTCGTAGGGGCGGGCCATCAGGAAGCCCGGCGGAGCCGCGTCGGCGTAGTCCCCCAGCAGCTTCATCAGCACGTCCAGCAGTACCGACTTGCCGTTCTTCCCGGAGCCGAACAGAAAGGGCATCACCTGCCCGCCCACGTCACCGGTGATCGAGTAGCCGAGCAGCAGGTGCAGGAAGCCCACCATCTCCTTGCCCTCCGGCCCGTCCCCGAAGGTGTCGGTGAGGAACTGGTGCCAGCGGGGCGTGGGCATCGGCTCGGGGGCCACGGTGGTGGACCGGGAGTGGAAGTCCGTGTGCGGGTCGGGGGTCCTGACCGCCCCCGTCCGCAGGTCGACGACGCCCGCCGGCGTGCACAACGAGTACGGGTCGGCGTCCATCAGCGCGGCGTTGAGGACCATCCCGGGAGCGGACCTGGCCTGGACGAGCATCGCGGTCATGCCGCTGGTGCTCAGGGCACGTCGGCGGTGCTGCTGCAGGGCCGTCGCGCTGAAGTGGCCGCTCGGGTCCGTCGCGGCCAGGGACTCGGCCAGATCACCGGCGGCCCACATCACGGTGTCGTCCTCGTCCAGCAGCCACCGGGTGCCGTCCCACCGGAACCAGCCGAGTCCGGGGACGTGGCGGTAGTCACCGGCGTAAAGCCTGACGAAGAGCTTGGCGTTGCCGCGATCGCTGAGGGTGTCCGGCAGCAGTCCCTCGGCGGTCATCTCGCCCTGCTCGTCCGCCTCCTCGGAGTTCACGCCGCTGCGGGACCGCCGGCGGGGCTGGGGGTAGAGCAGCTTGGCAGGCAGGGTTTGCGGGTCGAAGAGCGTGTTGCCGTTCCCTGACGTCATGAGCGCCCTTCCGGCTGCCTCAGCGCCCTGGCGGTCAGTCCGGCGCGGCTGACGGCCTTGTGGCGCAGAGGTAACGCGGCCAAGTCACCCGTGCGGGAACCCTCGGCCGGTCCCCCCAGGCCGACTTTCCGGCCACGGGCCCCCTGGCCCACCGCGCGCCGATGGGCGAACCGGTCCCCCAGGGCACACCCGCGTACGACCGCCAGCGACCGTACGCCGAACGCTTCTCCTGGTGCGAATCTCAGACAGTCCCCCAGCTCAGAGGCCATCGCATCCCCCCGTCAGCGACCCAAGCGACTGAACAACGAGGACAGACTAGCGAGCAGACGGTTGGTCAAACGGCCACGCGGCAACAAAAGTTTCCGGCTCCCGGCGGCCCCAGCGACCGAAGCACAGCTGCCCCAGCGACCCAAGCTTTTTCAGTAGCTTCGTCGGTCTCGAAAGAACTCGCAGGTCACAGCCACTACAGGAACGAAAGAGCGACTGAAGCGACTCAAGCCTCCTATCTATGACGCACGCACGCACGCGCGAATGTCTTCATATACCCGGACCTTCAGTCGCTTCAGTCGCTCTTCCTACCCTGGATACCCTCTGACCTGGTACTTCTCATCAGCGACCGGAAGCGACCCGACCCCCGTTCGGTCGCTGGTTCTTGAGTCGCTGTGACAGGTCCGGTGACGTGAGGACAGCGAACATGGTCCTACCGGGCTTCTTGTCGTACTCGCAGCAGCGACTCAAGCCACCTTGCAGCGGTCGTGCAGCACCACCCGTGCGTCGCTGGCTGGTGTTTCCCGGACAAGCGTGGCTGGGCCGGGTGGGTGGCTGAGGTACCTCCGTTCGCCGGCGGTCGGCTGACTCGCCGTGGGGGTTGCCTTTCTGTGGCGCGGGTCAGTGAGGGGGAGTCGTGAGTGAGGGATCCGAAGCATGGACCGTGGGTCGGGCTGCTGCCTCTTTTATAAGAGGCCCCGCCCCGCGCAAGCCTTTGACCTGCGGTTTTGCGAAGGCCATGGTGTCCTGGGGAGCACATTTCGCGACTCGAAATGTTAATGCGGCGGTCACATTTCACCGAAAAACTCAAGCTGTGGTTGATTTTTCGCAGCGCTCGAGGCCGGTTGCGAAGGTGCAGGTCAGGCGGGTGTCGCCCGATGCCGAGGAGATGCCGAACAGTCAACCTCTGGCCATGACCAAGCGCTTAGATGTGTCGTGATGAGGGCACGTTTTATCAACCTGTGCTTGAGTTCCCGGTGTGGGCGGTCGCAGGACTCAAGCTGTACTTGAGTTCTGAGCCACCCCCGCAGTCGAAGCCCCTGCGAGGCCACGCCCGGCGTGCCGTCCCCCCAAAAAACAACCAGAGCTTGATTTTTCGGCTAGTCTCTGGACCGCCTGAGTAATGAAGGAGGTCCTGTGACAGCCGATCCACCAGCACGACGACGGCCCCGAGCCGTCCCTGACGCCGCATCGGGCGACGCGGGCTTCGACGACCTCCTCCAGGTCCTCGGAGAACAACTCGGGGAAGCCACCCAGAACACCGACCCCCGCACCCGCCGCAAGCTCAAGAACGTCACCTTCGAGTACGAGCCCGACCACGCAGCCGTCCACGACATGGCCGGAGACGCCGGCTACAGCCTCGCCTCGAACTGGTTCACCCAGCTCCTGGCCCAGCTCGCCGTCGCCAACTCCATCACCAAGTCGCAGCTGTGCGTGTTCCTCTACGTCGCGGGAGGACAGCAGCGCGGCACCGGCGTCGCCCAGTACACGCAGCAGGAGATCACCGACGGCCTCAACAAGATGGCCGACCAGAAGGGCGGCAAACGCATCACCCGCTCCACGGTCAACCGCGCCATCAAGGCCCTCGTGGGGTACAAGTGGATCGAGCAGCTGGGCAACGGCATGATCCAGCTCAACGTCCGCCTGTGGTTCCACGGCAACAGCAACGCCCAGCACGCCGTCCTGGAGCAGCTCGCCACCCAGCACGACCGGGACCCGGACGCCTTCCCCCACGACATCGGCCCCCACGCCCTCCAGGAAGAACTGGACCTCGACTTCGTCGCCCAGGAGCACCCCGACTACGAAGCGGGGAGGCGCACAGGGTGATACACAAGCAGCAAGCGCTCCGCCCACTGGCACGCAGAAGGGATACCGATGGCTGAGGTCATGTCACCGGTCGTGTCCGAACGTATCTGGGCCCTGCCCGTGTCCGGGGCGACCGTCAAGTTCTTGCAGTACCTGCTCTACCGCAGCGACGTCGGAGGCCACTTGCCGGTCAGGCAGAAGGACATGGCCACCGAGTACCGTGTTACTCCGCAGGCCGTCAGCAACCTCATCGCACCCCTGTGCGAGCTGAACATCGTCCTGCGCCCCACCAACGAGGACGGCAGCCGCGGCAAGGGCAACTCGTACCGCCTGCACCCCTTGGCGGCCAAGTACGCCAGCCCTCAGGACATGGAAGCGGCCTTCCGCACGGCGATCGCCAGGATCAAGGCCGGGGACCTCCCGAACCTGAAACTGCCCGCCTACGCGGCCGTGCCCCCCACTGCGGACGGACGCCCGAACCTCAAGGTCGCCTGACCCGAGGTCTTCCGGCCCGAGGCCGACTGACCGCCTGCGACAAAAACCGAGGCCCCGCCGGAAAACCGGCGGGGCCTCGATGCCTGAGTAGAGGTCGTACCCCCACTATACCCAGCACTCCCCCGGCGCACCGCAGCAGGCATTCAACCACCGGACCGGCGTACGGCCCACGGGGCGGCCCAGGGAGAGGGCCGACGGCCCCTGGCCGGGCTGATCGGGACGACAGACCCTAGCCGACCGCCTGCTTCACCAGCGCCGCGATCTGCTTCTCCACCTCGGGCGTGACCTCGGTCAGGGCGAAGGCCGTCGGCCACATGCTCCCGTCGTCCAGGCGAGCCGCGTCGTTGAAGCCGAGCGTCGCGTAACGCGCCTTGAACTTCGCGGCACTCTGGAAGAAGCAGACGACCTTGCCGCCCAGGGCATAGGCGGGCATGCCGTACCAGAGCTTCGGCGCCAGCTGCGGAGCACTGTCGGTGACGACGGCGTGGACGCGCTCGGCCATGATCCGGTCGTCGTCCTTCATCTCGGCGATCTTCGCCAGGACGTCCCGCTCCGCCTCCGCCGCCTTCTCCGCCGCCGATCCCCGCCGCGCGGCCTTCTTCTGCTCCGCCGCGTGGTCCTTCATCGCGGCCCGTTCCTCGGCCGTGAATCCCTCGTACTCGCTCTTCTTGGTACCGCTCATGGTCACTCCAGCCCGTGGGTCAGAAAGACCGACCCTGCGCTGCGCTCGGTCGAGGCCGGTCCCTGTGCTCAGTACAACATCCGCTCGGCCCCAAGTACTCGAGACTTGCTCGAGGCCCGCTCGTGCAGCACCGGGCGCGCCTTCTCCGGCCGGCCTAGGAGGCGGGCTTGGCGGAATTCCCCTCGCCCCAGTACGTCCGGCCTCCGGACGAGGATCGAGACTCCGAGCTGTCTGCCGGGGGCCACGGTCGGCCCCGCCACTCACACTCCGGGATCGCACCCTCCCAGTCGTCGGTGCACCGGTCGGCAAAGCCCCGGCCCACCATGACCGGCCGGGTCACCACACCACCGCCGGCCTCCTGCACCCGCAGCACAAGGCCGAGCCCGTTCACCCCGGGGTTGCCCCGCGGACCGTACGCCACGTCGAGCACCCCGCGCTCGTCGGCATGCAGGAGGAACCGCTCCAGATCGGCCGGAGCGCAGGCGGCCAACTCCCTCCCCCGCAACGTCACCTGCGGCCCGTGCACCGCATCGACTGCGACGCAGAACAACCGGCCGTCGATGAAGTAGCAGGACACGGCAGGCCGTCCACGCCCCGCGCCGAACTCCACACCCAGGGTTTTCGGGAACCAGGGATCGGCCTGGAACCGACGCAGCTCGCTCATGTCCGGCAACACGGCGGCGACCTCACCGACCCGCAGACCGAACCCCAGGGGCCCGACGCTCTCCAAGGGCGTCAGTTCCCATTCCCACCGCGCCGGCTCCCTCACGACGCCCCGCCGTTCTGCCGTCGCCGTCTCTCCACCCGTCCTCCCCCACGTGCTTGACCCCCGCCGCTCACTATCGCGCCGACGCGGCACCGAGCTCAAGATCCTCCGAGGAACCCCCCGGCTCCCGGCCCGAACGGCACCGCCGCACGGGAGGGAGGTGATTACGCCGTAATCATCTCGGGCACCGGCAGTGGCCGCAGGAACCCGAAGGAACTCGCCGAGCCGGCTACGGCACTCCGCTGGAAGCTCGTGGTGGCGCGGGGGG
>NZ_JBHRWL010000025.1:0-6078 GCF_042647945.1 Streptomyces lusitanus | reverse complement strand
CGCGCCGACGAAGTCCCCCAGCTGACCCACCAGTTTTGCGAAGCTAACGTGTCGACCTCACAAAAGATCTTGCGCGTTAGTATGGTGTCCTTCATGAGTTCGCCAACCACCGCCGGCGACCGCGAGAAGGTCGTCTCCAAGCTGCCGGGATGGCTCCGGCAAAGCCTCAAAGTCAGAGCCGCGCAGCACGGCATCGAAATCCAGACCGCTGTCGAACAGGGCATCAGGGACTGGTGCAGCCTGGCGTCAATGCCGGCATCGATCGACACAGCCGGCGCCGACTCGTTCTCCACGTTCCTGCCGCCCGGCCAGTGGGACGAGTTCCGCGGCATCGCAGCAGAACGACGCGTCTCCCTCATCCAGGGCCTGGCCCAGTCCGTCCAGTTGTGGCTCGACACGAACCCCGCCCCGGACGTGGCGCGACCGGAAATCACCCGCCGCATCGTCGTCTGCAACCAGAAGGGCGGCGTCGGCAAGACAGCCATCACGGCCGGCCTGGGAGAGGCGCTCGCCGAAGACCCCAACGCCCTGTACTCCGTGCGCGTCGCCAAAGCACTCACCAAGGCCCTCCGGGCGAGCGAGCCTCACGCCGGAGAGACGACGCCCTCTGACGACCCGCTCGACATCGAAAACCTCCCCGGCCCCGGTCTGCAGGTCCTGCTCGTCGACTTCGACCCGCAGTGCCACCTGACCAATCAGCTCGGCGCCACTCCCCTGCCGATGAACGGCGACAGCCTCACCAACCACATGGCCGGAGACCCGAAGGGCGACCTGCGCGATCTCATCGTCTCCATCGACGAGGACACCTTCGGCGGCCGGCTGCACCTCCTGCCCGCGTGCAACGACGCGTTCCTGCTCGACGTGCGCCTGTCCGCAGTGCGCGCCAGGGAAGCCGCCCTGGAAAGAGCCCTCGCCCCGCTGGAGGGTGATTACGACGTAATCATCGTCGACTGTCCGCCCAGCCTCGGCCTCAGCATGGACGCCGCCGCCTACTACGGCCGACGCCGCGACGGCGAGAGGCACGGGCAGTCCGGCGCCCTCATCGTCGTCCAGGCCGAGGACAGCTCCGCGGACGCCTACGAGCTCCTCACCACCCAGATCGACGACCTGCGCAACGACCTCCAGATCGACATCGAATACCTGGGCATCGTCGTGAACCTCTACGACTCCCGCCGCGGCTACATCGCGACCTCGTCCCTCCAAGGGTGGGTCGACATAAAAGATCCGAGAGTCGTCGGCCTCATCGGAGACCTCAAGGAACAGAAGGAAGCCGTCCGAGTGAAACAACCACTGCTGTCCTACGCGCCCAAGTCGCAGCAAGCGGTGGCCATGCGTGCCCTTGCCAGGGAGGTGCTGTGAGCAAGGCCGACCAACTGGGCGCCGGCCGCTTCGGTGGGGGAGTCCGCCCCGTCAGCGCACGCCGCCAGGCAGTCGCCGCAGCCACCGGAGTCCCGACCGATGGCGTCGCCCCTCCATCTGAACTCCCCGTCGACCGCATCAGCCTCAACCCGGACAACCCACGGTCCAGCCTCGGGGACCTGAGCGACCTCGCGGGCAGCTTGAAGACCCACGGCCAGAAACAAGCGATCACGGTCATGAACCGCGACGCCTACATCCAGGCCAACCCCAGCCGGGAAACCGACCTGGAACCGGACACCACCCACGTGGTCATCGACGGCAGCAGCCGGCTCGCTGCCGCCCGCGAAGCCGGCCTCACCACCGTCAAGGTGATGGTCAGCGACGACCAGGGATCCACATCCGAGGAACTCCTCGAATCCGCCCTGGTAGCCAACATCCACCGCCAGGACCTCGAAGAACTCGACGAGGCCCGTGCGCTGCAGCGCCTGCTCGCCATCCACGGCACTCAGCGAGCCCTTGCCAAGAGACTCCACCGCTCCCAAGGCTGGGTTTCACAGCGTCTCGCCCTGCTCAACCTGACACCCGAACTGCAGGCCCGGATCGGCGAGGAACCTATTGACCTGCTCCGTGCTGTCGGCAACAGGCCGCACGACGAGCAAGCCGCTGCCCTGGAAAACCTCAAGGCCGAGCGGGCTCACAAAGAAGCGCTGAGAGAAGCCAAGACACCCCGAAGGCCGGAGCAGGGGAAGAACGGAGACAGTGATTACGGCGTAATCACCGGCGGGTCCGCGAGCGCCCCCAGCAACGAGGCTGAGACCCACAGGCCGTCCGGTGAAGCGGTTCCCGAGCCTCGTACGAGTTCACCTGTGCCGAGTCCGCCTGGCCGCACGGCCGACGAGCCGCGAGTTCCCAACGACGTGGCAGCCGAAGCCGACCAGACCGCTCGTCCGCAGTTGAAGAAGTTTCCCTATGGGGACGGTGAGTCTGCTGCCCACTACCTGATCAACAGGATGCCGCCGGATGAGTTCAACAAAATGCTGGATCTCCTCATTCAGCACAGGGACAGCCAGGCCACCACTGCATACTGAGCCAGCCAGACGGGGCCTGGTGGAGTGGGGCTACGCCCATGGCATGCCTAGCTGCTGAAGTGCGTCCAACTGCTCCCGGGTGAGTTTGCCGCGCCTTGCCCGGGTGTTTGACACCCACACGCCCAGCTTCACGGTCACCGGCTCCGGGTGACCGTGGATAGCGACCCGTTCGCTGTGGCCCCGTGGCACCGGCCGGTCACCTTCGCGTTCCACCCATTGTGTGAGGGCTGCCAGACCGCGCTCGAAAGCCGCTGACGTCTTCCCCAACCCCTTCGCCGTCCGCTCGGCCGCGGGGGCGGGAGACGGTGCATCAAGGGGTTCGGTACCCAGCCGGGACAGTCGCTGCTGTTGCTCGGTCGACAGTTGCGCCCAGGTGGCCGGCTGCTTCTGCCGCTCCAGCCACCGTCCGATGTCGTCACCGTCCATGAGTACGCCGGGGGCGATGTCGGGCAGCTTCCCTCCGGGTTCGTCGGCGGCGATGCCTTCGAGGTGGCGGTAGTGGCGTTGCCAGTGCAGTGGCCAAGGGCAGTCCCAGTCCGGGTCGATCGCAGCCAGCTGCGCCGCGCGTACGGCGGCCCGCTCCGGGTCCTTGCCCAGTCCGCTGTTGCGGCGGAGATTGGCCATGTGCTGTCCGATAGGCACGGGTCCGCCGACGGCCGGGTCGTCCCACACCGCATCCTGACGGGGGGCGAGGTGTCCGGTGGCCCGCCGGTAGGAGCGGAGCGCGGCGAGTTTGTTCTCCCACGCCTCTTCGCCCGGTTCCCACACCATCCCGGCCTCGGGCGCGTCCAGCAGTTCCTTGCGGTGGGGATCGAGATCGCCGGCGCGTAGTGCCTTGCGCTGCTGGTGCACCCAGCGTCCCAGAGGGAAGTCCTTGGTGACGCCAACTTCGACCTCGGTGTCGTACGGGACGGCGTACAGGCCGGTGATGTCGTTCTCCCTGCGCCAGCGCAGCAGTGCTTGGTAGCCCTCGAGCCACACCAGGGACTCCGGCCGGTACACCCGGGTACGCAGGAAGGCGGCGATGGTGGCCGGGTCGCGGGGGCTGGAGAAGTGCAGCAGTGTGGATGCGGCGGCGGCAGCGGCGCTGTTCTGCTCCACGTCCCCGCCGTCATCCGCGCTGCCGGCTTCGACGATGCGCCCCTTCTCGTCGCGCCGGACGTGGACGGTGCGTGTGCCGCTGGTGAGCGCGCGGGAGGCGAGCTGCTCGACGAGTCGTTCGTCATGCGAGCGCAGGCCTTGGAGGATGGCGACGAGGGGGCGGTAACTGGCGGAGGCGACCATGTCCTGCGGGTCCTCGCCGGGCTCCAGGAACACCGGCACGATGATCCGGGCGACTTTCGTGCTGCCGTCCTTGTTGAGTCGCAGCGCCCTGCCGATGTTCTGCACGATCTCGACCTGGGAGCCGCGGGTGTCGGCGAAGCACACGGCCTCCACTCCGCGCTCGCCGGTGATGTCCACGCCTTCTCCGAGGACGCGGCAGCTGGCGAGGAAGGCGCGATGCACCCGGCGCCCGGCCGCGTCGATGCCGTTGGCGAACTGACGCAGCACTTCGCGCCGTTCGCTGACGAGGTGGTCGCCGCACAGCCACGCCGACCACACGCGGTCCGGCGGGACATGACGGCCGGCCTCCAGCTCGTAGAACTCCGCGTCGATCGTCGACGCGGGCAGCTCCTCCGCCTTCGCCAGGTCCTCATCGGAGGCGTCATTGACGTACAGGTGCGCGGCCGTCTGCGGCATCTTCTGAGCGAACGCCATTGCCTCCTCCACCTTCTGGTGGAAGGTCATGACGGTGCGGAGGTTGTGCGCGGCGGCGTGCTCCAGGAGCGCGGTCTGCAGAAGGGACAGGCGTCGGCCCCGCCGTGCCTCTTCCGACTCCCCCAGAACAGGGGAGGGGTCGCGGATCTCGAGGACGTCGATCTCAAATCCGGCGAGGATACCCCGCTCGATCGCTTCGCTCAGCCCGAGCTCGGCAAGCCAGGGGCCGTAGGTCGCTGAGTTCTGGCCCATCGACGCGAGCTCTGCCTCCTGGCCATCCGCGCCCCTTCGAGGTTGGGGCGAGGCGAGGATGCGCGGGGTCGCGGTCAGATAGAGCCGGAAGTCCGCCGGGATCCGCTGGTTGTCGTGGATCGCCGCCCACGGACGACCAAGATCACCAGCGGTTCCGTGGGCCTCATCCACGATCGCGAGGTCGAAGCCCGCCATGCGCTGGCCATAAAGCCGCTCCCCGCCCGCCAGAGCGGCCTCCAGCGGCCCGCGAACCTTCCGCTGCCCCTCGGGAGCGTCGACGTCCTCACGGTCCACCAGGGAGGCGTACGTGGCGAACACGACCACGGGCCCGGACCCGGCCCACAGGGCGAGCTGGATCGCGTTGGTCGTGGTCCGCACGCCTAGCGCCCTTAGCACCGGGTCGTTCTCCAGCGAGCACACCGCCACCATCGGTGCCCGGTGACCGACCAGACGCCATGCCTGGGCGGTCTGCGCGAGCAGGTCCAGGGTGGGCACGGTCACGAGGATCCGGCCGTCCGCGAACGACTCCAGCGCGCACGCGGCGGCTGTGATCGTCTTGCCTGAACCGGTCGCTGACACGATTGTGCCCCGGGCACCCTGCGGTGGCACGGATGATCTTGCAGGGAATCCCACCCACTTACGGAAGGCCGACCTTTGGTCGACCTGGTGTTCCCTGAGCAAGATACCCTGCATTCTTCTTCTCTTCCCTGGACGCGATTTCGGGCGGCGAGGCTACTTCGAAGGCCTGACTATGTCGTCGCGTCCTCGAAGTCCCCATTCATAGAGTCCGGCGTAGATGGTGGCGGTCCGGCACTGCGGCGCGTCCATGACCTCGGCTTCGCCCCGATAGACGGCGATCAGCGAGTCGCTGCCGCGCCACCAGGTGTCCGCGAGGCCGGCGACCTCCGGCACCTCCTCGAACCCGACCAGCTCGAGGTCGTCCACAGCAGCACCCGTCAACGTGGTGGTGGTACGTTCACACCTCTCACCCACTTCCCGGCATGAAGCCCGAACTCCCCGCCCGGACCGATCATGAACGAGTAGGGAAGAGCCGTACGCTGCTCACCGGCTCCGAAGTGCCAGTCAGGACCGGGCCTCTCAGGGACGTCCCCGCTGAGCGTCCGAGGTCCTCCGTCATGGTGAGGAGAAGGAGGAAGGGCCAGGCCACCCCCGACAGTCTCGAAGGTGACCACCCGGTCGATCTAAGCCTCGGAGATCCCATGCTCCACCCACCGAGCCCTGTACTGCTCTATATCGCTACGACCAGTCCAGTGTCCATGACACCCAATAAAATATTGAGCCCTACGTGTAATCCGTCCAGGGATTCTCTCACCAACCGCCATCGTCACGCCTCTACCGTGTTTTAGCCAATGCTACATGCTGCATCACCTGATGGTAGGGCTACCACCCCCTACCATCAACTGCATTCCTAGTAGCTGCTCGGGCCGGCCTCCAGGGCGCGTAGCGCCCTAAGTGGCTGGAGCGCAGCGGAAGTCACCCACTACCACCGAAACCCTGGCATCAGGGCGCAGCCCCTACTTCCGCAGTCGGCTGGCCCGCGTCAGCGGGCCCCCAACGGTCCTGTAGGCGCAGCCGGAAGGACCGCAGGGCGGGGGAGCGC
>NZ_JBHRWL010000024.1:71649-85160 GCF_042647945.1 Streptomyces lusitanus | reverse complement strand
ACGGCCATTGCTTCGCCGCCGCTCGCACAGGCGCCCGCGCCAGGGCGCCGCCAGGTCTGAGCAGCAAGCGCTGCGAGATGCGAGGTCGGCGGGGCTGGGGGCGCCCCGAGGTGCGGACGGTGTGCGGCAACACCGACTCTCTCGTGGCTCACCGGGCGGTGGAAGCCGGAGAACCGTCTTCGGGGCGCGACGGCGGCGGCCCCTGAGGGGGTCGCCGCCGTCGGCGGGAGTCAGCGGTCCGCGTCCAGCGGTTCCAGGTCCTCGTCCGCGTCGGGGTCGAGGGCCGTCTCCAGCTCGTCGTCCTCGTCGTCCTCTTCGTCGTCGTCGAAGACGGCGCTGACGTCGAAGCGGCACACCACGGCCTCGGGGTCCACCTGCTCGAAGGGCGCCTCGAGCCACTCGCCGGGGTCCGGGATCTCGTCCGACGCCGTCACCCAGAGCGTGGAGTCGCCCTCCTCCAGGCCGAACTCCTTGTGCCGGGAGGCGATCTCGTCCGGTTCGTACTCCCCGAACAGCAGGCCCAGCGCGCCGTGGACGGTGCCGGAGGCCTCCGGACTCTCGTCGTCCGCCTCCTCGATCCGCTGGGCGTGCGCCAGCAGCCGCTGCGGCTCGACGACGGCGTAGTCGCGGCGGATCAGGACGCTGAGCGCGTTCGGTTCCTCGGGGCCGGCGTACGGCGGCAGCGCCTCCTCGGCGCTGGGGATCTCGAAGGGCGTGACCTCGTCGTAGCGGTCGTAGAGCAGTTCGTCGTACGTCTCCGCGGCCGCGGCCAGCTGGTTGAAGGCCTCGTAGACGGCCGGGTCGTCGTCACCCGACCGGCTCTCGACCGCGGCCAGGTGGCGGTCGAGCGCGGTCTTCACCGCCTCGGCGGCGGCGCGTACCTCGGCAGCGGTGGGCTGCGCAGCATCAGACATAGTGCAGACGCTATCCGTACCGGGGCCCGGCCCGCACAATAGATGCGATGCCGGAATACGAATTTGTCGACGTGTACGTGCCACGCGGGGTCTCCCGCAAGGAGACGGCGCGTCTGCTGACGGACCATGCCGAGTACGGTCACTGGGAGTTGTACCGCCTGACGCTGATGCGTGACGGCAGCCGCAGGGTGCGGCTGCGGCGGCGGATCATCCGCCAGGTGCGCGCCACCTGGTGAGCTGGGCGCGCCCGACCGGAGTCATCAGGCGGAGCGGACCCCGCGTCGGTCGCGGGGTCCGCTCCGTGTGTCCGAGATCACGCCGCGGCGCGCGCCCTGCGGTACAGGATGCCGCCGGCGAGCAGCGCGCCCGCGCCGGCCGGCAGCGCGAGGCCCAGCGGCAGCTCGCTGCCGGTCTCGGCGAGCTGCGCGTCGCCCTGCGGGCCCGGCTGGTTGCCGGTGGAGGGGGTGACCGGGGTGCCGGGGTTGCCGGGGGTGCCAGGCGTACCGGGCTCACCCGGGTTGCCAGGCTCGCCGGGGTTGCCGGGCTCCCCAGGGTTACCCGGGTTGCCGGGTTCACCGGGCTCCCCCGGATTGCCGGGCTCTCCCGGCTCTCCCGGGTTACCGGGCTCCCCAGGGTTGCCCGGCTCACCCGGCTCACCGGGCTCCCCCGGCTCCCCCGGGTGCCCACCCCCGTGCCCCGTGTTGGCGCAGTCGTTGCCGGCCGCCCCGTTGCCCACGCCGATGACGTCGACGCTGTTGCCGCAGACGTTCACCGGCACATGAACCGGCACCTGGACGACGTTGCCGGAGGCCACGCCCGGCGAGTCGCTCGCCGTGCCGTGGGCGTCCGCGCCGCCGCCGTGGTGGCGGGAGCCGCCCTCGTTGGCGCAGGCGTTGCCGACCGCCGGGTTGAGGACCCCGACGACGTTGACCGTGTTGCCGCAGACGTTGACCGGCACGTGCACCGGGGCCTGCACGACGTTGCCGGAGAGCACGCCGGGCGAGCCCTTGGCCCCGCCCGTCGCCCCGGAGTCGGCGTGGGCGGCGGCGCCGCCCGCGGCGGCGAGCACACCGGTGGCGGCGGCCATGGTCATCAAGCCCTTGCGGGTGACCTGTCGCATTGCTGAATTCCTGTCCTCGGACCTGCTGCCGGGAGACGGCGCCTGCCGTGTCCCGGGTTCTCGACGAATGAGGAACCGGTCGGCCCCGGAGCGCATGGCGCGCGCTCCGGGGCCGACGGGCTCGAACCCTCAGCGGGCGTTGCCTAGAGGGCGAGACACGACATCACGCGTTGACGCAGGTGTTGCCGAAGGCGGGGTTCAGCAGACCGATCACGGAGATCGTGTTGCCGCAGACGTTCACGGGCACGTGAACCGGCACCTGCACGACGTTGCCGGACAGGACGCCCGGGGAGTGCACGGCGGCACCCTGGGCACCCGAGTCGGCGGCGGCCATGCCCGCGCCCGCGAGAACCAGACCACCGGTGGCGGCCGCGACGGCGACGACCTTCTTCAGCATGTATTCCTCCTAGTTGGCAATGTGATCCAAAGTCGCGGATCACATCACGGGTAACGAGGAGGAAGTAATGAGGCTACGAGCTTATGGTCGCATTCACTCTTCCCGGTCAACTCCGTACGCCTGCCCGAATATTGACACCGCCGGCATTCCGGGGACCACGCCTCAGGACGCGTCCAGGAACCGGTCGAGCACACGGACACCGAACTTCAGTCCGTCCACCGGCACCCGCTCGTCGACCCCGTGGAACATGCCCGCGAAGTCCAGCTCCGGCGGCAGCTTGAGCGGCGCGAAGCCGAAGCAGCGGATGCCGAGGTCGTCGAAGGACTTGGCGTCGGTGCCGCCGGAGAGCATGTAGGGCACGGCGCGCGCGATCGGGTCCTCGGCGCTCAGCGCGGTCTGCATGGCGTCGACCAGCCGGCCGTCGAAGTCGGTCTCCAGCGCCTTGTCGGAGTGCACGTCCTCGCGCCGTACGCGCGGGCCGAGGATGCGGTCGAGGTCGGCGAGGAACTCCTCCTCGTGACCGGGCAGGAAGCGGCCGTCGACGTGCGCGGTGGCCTGGCCGGGGATGACGTTGACCTTGTAGCCGGCGCCGAGCTGGGTGGGCGCCGCCGAGTTGCGCAGGGTGGTGCCGATCATGCGGGCGATGCCGCCGAGCTTGGCGAGGGTCTCGTCCATGTTCTCCGGGTCGAGCTCGGTGCCGAGCGCGTCGGAGAGCTCGTCCAGGAAGGCGCGGACGGTCTTGGTGACCCTGACCGGCCACTTGTGGCGGCCGAGGCGGGCGACGGCCTCGCACAGCTCGGTGATGGCGTTGTCGTCGTTGGTCATCGAGCCGTGGCCGGCGGTGCCGTCGACGGTGAGCCGCATCCAGTGCATGCCCTTCTCGGCGGTCTCGACGAGGTAGAGGCGCAGCTTCTCGTTGACGGTGAAGGAGAAGCCGCCGACCTCGCCGATCGCCTCGGTGACGCCCTCGAACAGCTCGGGGTGCTTGTGCACCAGGTGCTTGGCGCCGTACGTGCCGCCGGCCTCCTCGTCGGCGAGGAAGGCGAGGACGACGTCGCGCGGGGGCTTGCGGCCGCTGCGCATGCGGTCGCGGACGACCGCGAGGGTCATCGCGTCCATGTCCTTCATGTCGACGGCCCCGCGCCCCCACACGCACCCGTCGGCGATCTCGCCGGAGAACGGGTGGTGGGTCCAGTCGTCCGCGTTGGCGGGGACGACGTCGGTGTGGCCGTGGATGAGCAGGGCGGGCCGCGACGGGTCCTCGCCCTCGATCCGGGCGATCGTGGAGGCGCGTCCCGGGTGGGACTCGAAGATCCGCGGCTCCAGGCCGACTTCGGCGAGCTTCTCGGCGACGTACTCGGCCGCCTTGCGCTCGCCGGGGCCCGAGTGGTCGCCGTAGTTGCTGGTGTCGATCCGGATCAGCTCGCGGCAGAGGTCCACGACCTCGTCCTCACCGGTGACGCCCTTGGCCGGGTCCGTCTCGCTCACGTGCTTCCTCCCGCTGCTGGTGTTCCCGCTGGTGGGTTCCCCCTCATCCTCCCTCCCGCGCGGGCCGGCCCCAAGACCCGGCCCGGCCCGTCACACGCCGTTCACGCGACGGCGCGCGCCGGGGGTGATCGGCCACCCCGGAACACCTGGTAATGTTTATGTCGTCGCCGCGGGGGGAAACCCGCGCGACAGACACCTTGTCCGGGTGGCGGAATGGCAGACGCGCTAGCTTGAGGTGCTAGTGCCCTTTATCGGGCGTGGGGGTTCAAGTCCCCCCTCGGACACTTGGAACGTGAGGGCCGTGACCGCGAGGTCGCGGCCCTCACGCGTTGTCACGGAAGGTGCCCCATGACGTCTCGCACGCCCTGCCCCTGCGGCCTCCCCGAGACCTACGAGGAGTGCTGCGGCCGCTTCCACGGGGGAGCGGCCGCCGCGCCGACCGCCGAGCGGCTGATGCGGTCGCGGTACGCGGCGTTCGTCCGGCTGGACGCGGCGTATCTGCTCCGCACCTGGCACCCGCGCACCCGCCCGGCCCGGCTCGACCTCGACCCCGGTACGCGGTGGACGGGCCTGGAGATCCTGGCCACGGAGAACGGCTCCGCCTTCCACTCCGCCGGCACGGTGACCTTCCGCGCCTCGTACCGGGGCGGCTTCCTGCACGAACGAAGCCGCTTCGAGCGGGTCGACGGGGCCTGGGTGTACGTGGACGGGGACTTCCTCGACTGACAGGTCGTCCACCGGCCATCGCGGGGCAGATTGGCTCTTTCTCGTCTGTCTCACCACCCCCTTCAGGCGCTTAATGGTGCTCCCGCGCGATACGCGGGCGCGGGTGACGGCGAGTCGGGGGGCAGCCATGAACCACACGGGAAGCGTCGGCGCGCCGTTGCCCCAGCCGCCGCCCCAGCCGCCGTCCCAGCCTCCTCCGGTGCCGACGGCACCGCACAAGGGGCGTCCTCTGGTTCTCCGGGTCAGCCGACGCGTGCTGTGGGCGGGCACGGCCGCGATTCCACTGCACAACATCGCCTGGGTCGACGCCTTCCAGCTCAAACCCGACTGGGGCGCGGCCTTCCTCCGCATCCTGAAGTGGCTGGTGGGCGCCTTTCTGGTCTATGCCGCGATCTACTACGGCAGCGACGGCGAGGCCCGCCTGGGGGACGGCGGCAGCCCTGCGGTCGTCGTCCTGGTGATCGGGCTGGTCGTCACCATGACCGAGCTGTTCTCGTCGAGGAAGCCGGTGCTGATCGTCGAGATGAACAGCGGCTCACGGGTGATCACGACCCTGCCGACCGTGGAGGAGCTGCGGGCGATCGCCGGGCGGATCGTGGACGCGATCGACAACCCGGCGGCCGAGTTCACCGCCGTCGTGCAGCAGTACAACAGCCGGCAGACGAACAACTACGGGCCCGTCGTCAACATGACCGGCGGCCGGGAGAACACGGGGTTCAAGCTGTGAGCGGCGAGTCGAACTACTACGGGCCCGTGGTCAACATGACCGGCGGCCGCGAGAACGTCGGCATCAACTACGGCACCGTCGGCGGTGCGGGCCAGGACGGCGAGTTGCGCGCCGCCGTCGCGGAGCTGACCGGGCTGCTGGGGGAGCTGCGCCCGCACCTCGCGCCGGACCAGGACCGGACCGTCGGGGACACACTGCCGGAGCTGGTTGCCGACCGGGACGCCCTGCGTGAGCGCCGCACCGTCCTGGCGTCCCTGGCACAGATCGCGGCCACCGTCGGCGAGGTGGGGCGGCCCGCCGTGGACGCCGTGCACCGGCTCCTCGCACTGCTGGGCTGAGGTCCCGGGACGCGGTCGTCAGGGTGCCAGGATGTCCAGTTCCTGGAGGGCGCCCTCGGTGATCTCGCGGGTCAGTCGTTCCGCGCGGGCGGCGTCGCGGGCTCGGACGGCTTCGGCGAGCTGGACGTGGAGGGTGACGGCGGCCGGGTCGGGGTCCTCGAACATGACGTCGTGGTGGGTGCGTCCGGCCAGGACCTCCGCGACCACGTCGCCGAGGCGGGCGAACATCTCGTTGCCGGAGGCGGTCAGGATGACGCGGTGGAACGCCACGTCGTGGAAGAGGTAGCCCTCCAGCTTGTGGCCGCGTGAGTTGGCGACCATTCCCAGCGCGCACTCGGTGAGTTCGGCGCACTGTTCGGCCGTGGCATGGCGCGCGGCCAGGCCCGCAGCGACCGGTTCGATCGCGGAGCGCAGCACGGTGAGGGAGCGCAGCTGGCGGGCGCGGTCGGCGCCGGCCAGGCGCCAGCGGATGACCTGCGGGTCGTACACGTTCCACTCGCGGGACGGCAGGACCGTGACGCCGACGCGGCGGCGGGACTCCACCAGGTGCATGGACTCCAGGACGCGGACCACCTCGCGCATCACGGAGCGCGACACGTCGAAGCGCTGGGCGAGCTCGTCGGTGCGCAGGACGCTGCCGGGCGGGTACTCGCCGGCGGTGATCTCGGGGCCGAGGGTGTCCAGTACGCGGCCGTGCAGCCCCCGGCCCGTGGTGCTCATGCACTCAGAGTACGGGGGCGGATCACTCGCACAAAAAGTCAGACTTATTCATCACAGCCTCTTGAAGTTGTCGTACTTATAAGTTTCAGTTGCGGTCGGCATCATCGGCAAGGTGTCGACGAGGACAGCAGACAGTGAGGCAGCGATGAACACCCCCCACGTCGTCGTGGTCATGGGCGTCGCCGGAACGGGCAAGACCACCATCGGTCCCCTGCTCGCGGCTCGCCTCGGCGTGCCGTACGCCGAGGGCGACGACTTCCACCCGCAGAGCAACATCGCCAAGATGTCGGCGGGCACCCCGCTCACCGACGACGACCGGTGGCCGTGGCTGGACGCCATCGGCGACTGGGCGCACGGGCGTGCGGGTCTGGGCGGCGTGGTCAGCTGCTCGGCGCTGAAGCGGTCGTACCGCGACCGGCTGCGGGCCGCCGCGCCCGGCGTGGTCTTCGTGCACCTCACCGGCGACCGCGCCCTCATCGAGGACCGGATGTCGCACCGGCAGGGGCACTTCATGCCCACGGCACTGCTCGACTCCCAGTTCGCCACGCTCCAGCCGCTGGAGCCGGACGAGGCCGGGGTCGCCGTGAACGTGACGGGCAGCCCCGAGGAGATCACCGAACGGGCGGCCACCGCCCTGACGGCGCTCTCCGAGCCCACCCCGTAGGCCCCACCCCCCACCGGCCCCTCTCCCCCGGGGCCGCCCCCTCCCCCGACCCCGTACACCCAAGGGATCCACCGTGACCAGACTCAGCGTCGAGATGCTGGCAGCGGACGCACCCGAGCCGATCACCTCGGCCGGCCACGCTCAGCTGGGCATCGCCGTCCTGGCGGGCATAGCCGTCATCGTCCTGCTCATCACCAAGTTCAAGCTGCACGCCTTCCTGTCGCTGACCATCGGGTCGCTGGCGCTCGGCGCGTTCGCCGGCGCGCCGCTGGACAAGGTCATCACCAGCTTCAGCACCGGGCTCGGCTCCACCGTCGCCGGCGTGGGCGTGCTGATCGCCCTGGGCGCGATCCTCGGCAAGATGCTCGCCGACTCCGGCGGCGCCGACCAGATCGTCGACACCATCCTCGCCAAGGCGAACGGCCGCACCATGCCATGGGCGATGGTGCTGATCGCCTCGGTCATCGGCCTGCCGCTGTTCTTCGAGGTCGGCGTGGTGCTGCTGATCCCGGTGGTGCTGATGGTCGCCAAGCGCGGCAACTACTCGCTCATGCGCATCGGCATCCCGGCGCTGGCCGGTCTGTCCGTGATGCACGGCCTGGTCCCGCCGCACCCCGGCCCGCTGGTCGCGATCGACGCGGTCGGCGCCAACCTGGGCGTCACGCTGGCGCTCGGCGTGCTCGTCGCCGTCCCGACCGTGGTGATCGCCGGTCCGCTGTTCTCCAAGTACGCCGCCCGCTGGGTGGACGTCCCGGCGCCCGAGCGGATGGTTCCGCAGCGTCCCTCCGAGGACCTGGAGCGGCGCCCCGGCTTCGGCGCCACCCTGGCGACGATCCTGCTGCCGGTCGTGCTGATGCTCGCCAAGGCGCTGGTCGACATCGTGATCGACGACCCCGAGCACAACGTGCAGCGTGTCTTCGACGTGATCGGCTCCCCGCTGATCGCGCTGCTCGCCGCCGTGCTGGTCGGCATCTTCACCCTCGGCATGCCCGCCGGGTTCAGCAAGGAGCGCATCTCCTCCCTGGTGGAGAAGGGCCTGGCGCCGATCGCGGGCATCCTGCTGATCGTCGGCGCGGGCGGCGGCTTCAAGCAGACGCTGATCGACACCGGCGTGGGCCAGATGATCCTGGACATCTCCGAGGACTGGTCGATCCCGGCGCTGCTGCTGGCCTGGCTGATCGCGGTGGCGATCCGGCTGGCGACCGGTTCGGCGACGGTGGCGACCGTCTCGGCGGCCGGTCTGGTCGCGCCGCTCGCGGCCGACATGTCGACCACGCACGCCGCGCTGCTGGTGCTGGCCATCGGCGCCGGTTCGCTGTTCTTCAGTCATGTCAACGACGCCGGCTTCTGGCTGGTGAAGGAGTACTTCGGCCTGAACGTCGGCCAGACGATCAAGACCTGGTCGATCATGGAGACGATCATCTCGGTGGTCGCGGGAGCGCTCGTGCTCCTGCTGTCCCTGATCATCTAGCCGGTTCCGGCTCGGCTCACGGCGGCCCGTGCACCCTCATGGGAGGGGTGCACGGGCCGCCGTCGTGTTCAGGGCCGCCACAGAGGGTGCTCGCGCTCGGCCCACTCCCGGCCGACCGAGCCGGTGCGCAGACCGCGGCGGGCCTCGGGGTCGGCGAGGGCCATGCCGACGTGCCCGGCGAGGACGATGCCGACGGTCAGCGCCAGCCAGTCGTGCACGAAGGTCGCGGCGGTGCGCCAGACCAGCGGGGTGAGGTGGGTGAACCACATCAGCAGCCCGGTGCCGAGCATCACCAGCGTGGCCCCGGCGATCCAGGCCGCGTACAGCTTCTGCCCGGCGTTGAACTTCCCGGCCGGGCGGGACGCGGGATCGCGGTCGCGGCGCAGGGCGGCCCGCAGCCAGACCCGGTCGTGCGGGCCGAAGCGGTTGAGCCGGCCCAGGTCGGCGCGGAACGCGCGGGAGACGAGGGCGGCGAGCACGGGGACGGGCAGGAGCAGGCCCGACCACTGGTGGAGCGTGACGACCAGGGCGCGGCGGCCCACCAGCTGGGCGAGCTGCGGGAGGTAGAGACAGGCGGCGGTGGCCACGCAGACGCCCATGAGCAGGGCCGTCACGCGGTGTGCCCACCGCTGGGCGGGGCCGAAGCGCCGTACGGTCGTGGCGGCGGGCGGGGCGTCAGCTCGTGGGGGCATCGTCGCGTCCGTTCGAGCGGCCGACCCAGGCGTCGACGTCGTAGCCGCGCACCTCCCAGTAGCCCGGTTCGACGTCCTCGGTGACGGTGATGCCGGAGAGCCACTTGGCCGACTTGTAGAAGTACATGGGCGCCACGTAGAGCCGCGCCGGGCCGCCGTGGCCGTGGCCGATGTCCTCGTCCTGCATGCGCAGGGCGACCAGGACGTCCGCGCGGCGGGCCTGGTCGAGGGTGAGGCTCTCGGTGTACGCCCCGTCGAAGCAGGTGAAGCGCACCGCGCGGGCGTTGGGGCGCACCCCGGCCGCGTCCAGCAGCCGGGACAGCCGCACGCCCTCGAACGGCGTCCCGGGCACCCGCCAGCCGGTCACGCACTGCACGTCCCGGACCATGCGGGTCTGCGGCAGCGCCTTGAGGTCGGCGAGGGTGTAGGAGGCGGGGCGGTCGACGAGGCCGTCGACGGTGAGCCGGTAGCTGCGGGCGTCCTTGCGCGGGACGGAGGCGGTGACCGAGTAGTAGCGGAAGCCGCCGCCGTTGGGGAGGAGTCCGGTCAGGCCGGTGGGGTCGCGGTCGGCGGCGCCGGCGAGGAAGGACTCCAGACCGCGCTGGAGGTAGGGGGCGCCGGCCAGGCCGAGCGCGCCGAGGCCGAGGGTGCCGAGCAGGACGCGCCGGCCGACGGGCGCGCCGCGCGTGTCCGGGTCGCCGGCGCCCGGGGCGTCCCGGTCCTGCGAGGGGTGTTCGGGTTTCACCCCCTCATTCGAGCACCCGCGGCCCCGGTGGGACCAGGGAACGCGGGTGCTCGTCAGACTTCGGTAATCGGACGCCGGATTACGGTGGAACCCGACGCCGGATTCCGGTGAGGCCCGTTCTACGGCGTGCGCTCGGCCTCCTTCTCCAGCTGGAACGCCTCGTTGCCCAGGCCGATGCGGGCGTGCGTCTCGGGGGCGCGGGCGCGCAGGACCGCGCCCTGGACCAGGCCGACGACGAGGGCGAGGCCGATGACGCCGGGCAGGACCCAGCGCAGGGCGGAGTCCGGGCCGGCGCCGACCAGCACGTCGAAGTCCTTGACCGTGTAGCCGGCGATGATCACGAGGGCGATCCCGGCGACCGCCGAGGTGGCCAGGCGCCAGGCCTGCGCGCCCGCGGCGCCGCGCCGTACGAAGAAGACCACGACGGACAGCGAGGCGATGGCCATCAGGACGATGACGCCGAGCGCGCCGATGTTGCCGCCCCAGGTGAACAGGTGCAGCACGGGCGCGGTGGGGTCGCCGGTCGGCTTGTCGTCGGTGAGCGCGAAGGCCAGCACCAGCACGACGGCGATGCCGGTCTGGAGCAGGGAGCCGGTGCCGGGGGCGCCGCTGGTGCCGGTGGTGCGGCCGAAGGCGGCGGGCAGCAGTCCCTCGCGGCCCATGGCGAAGGCGTAGCGGGCGACGACGTTGTGGAAGCTGAGCATGGCCGCGAACATCCCGGTCACGAACAGCACGTGCAGCACGTCCGTGAAGGTGGAGCCGAGCCGGTCCTCGGTGAGGAAGAACAGCAGGCCCGCGCTCTGCTCCTGCGAGGTGGGGACGATCGCGGCGGGGCCGGTGGCCACGGTGAGCGCCCAGCTGCTGAGGGCGAAGAAGACGGCGACGCCGGCGACGGCGAGGAACATCACGCGCGGCACCAGCACGTGCGGCCTGCTGGTCTCCTCCGCGTAGACCGGCGCCTGCTCGAAGCCGAGGAAGGCCGCGATGCAGAAGCACAGGGCGGTGCCGACGCCCGCGCCGGTGAGGGTGTCCGGGTTGAAGGCGTGCAGCGACAGGCCCTCCTTGCCGGGGTCGGCGACGGCGGCGATGTCGAAGACGACGACCAGCAGCACCTCGATGACCAGCAGGACGCCGAGCACCTTCGCGTTGACGTCGATCTTCAGCAGGCCCAGCACGCCCACGGCGACCGCGGCGACGAGCGCCGGTATCCACCAGGCGACCTCGAGGTCGGCGTAGGTGGCGAAGAGGCCGGAGACCTCGAAGCCGAAGATGCCGTAGATGCCGACCTGGAGGGCGTTGTAGGCGACGAGGGCGACCAGGGCGGCGCCCGCGCCCGCGGTGCCGCCGAGCCCGCGGGAGATGTACGCGTAGAAGGCGCCCGCGTTGTGCACGTGCCGGCTCATCTCGGCGTAGCCGACGCTGAACAGGATCAGCACGGCGCCGAGGACCACGAAGAGCAGCGGCTGGCCGACGATGCCCATCACCGCGAATGTGGTGGGCATGACACCCGCGACGACCATGAGGGGGGCGGTAGCGGCCAGCACGGAGAGCAGCAGGCCCCCCGTGCCGAGGCGGTCGGCCCGCAGGGCGCGTTCCCGCCCCTTGAAGGTGCTGATCCCCTCGGCCGGGGCTCTGTTGGTGCTCGAACTGTCCGTCGTCATCTCGAGACCGTCCTTGGGTCGGTGGTGGGTGCGGGGGGCGGCGTTCGGGGTGGGGTCAGGCCGTGCCCAGGGCGGCGGCCCGTGCGGTGCGGAAGGCGGTGAGCCCGTCCCGGTCGGGATAGGACCAGGGGGCGGCGGTGGCGTGGTCGCCGATGCGGTGGAACAGCGCGGCGGCCTCGGCCCCCCGGCCCTCGCAGACCTTGGCGTGGGCGAGGAAGTTGAGGTCGACGAGCCGGCGCGGGTGGCCCTCGTGCTCCCACTCCAGCCACCAGTCGAAGGCCGCCTTCATCACCAGCCGGGCGCGGCGCCCGACCCAGTGGCCGGAGGCGGCCGGGTCGGCGGGTTCGTGTCCGGCGGCGGCGAGCGAGCGGTAGCGCTCGGCGTGCGCGATGACCGGCAGGATGGCCAGCGGCGAGTCGGCGGGGGCCTGTTCGGCGGCCCAGTTGGCGAAGTCGTACACCTCGTGCAGCGGGTCGGGGCCCGCCTCCACCCGGCGCTCCGCGAGCCAGCCGACGACCAGGTGGTGGGCGTGATGGTGGTCGGCGTAGCGGGTGCGGACCTGCTCGAAGACGCGGACCACGTCGCCCTCGGCGCCGAGCGAGCACTCCAGCATCAGCAGCCCCAGCCAGGGCGTCGGGTCGTGCGGCAGCTGTTCGGCGGCCTTGCGGCACGCCTCGCGGACCCGGGCCGGCTTCTCCTTGCCGCGCAGGGCGCGCCGCACCTGGGCCAGGGCCAGCAGCACGGTCGCGTCACCGGAGTCGGGCTCGGCGAGCAGCCACTCGCGGGCCCACGCGGCGCAGTACGACTCCTTCGCGAGCACCGTGATCCGGTGTCCGCGGCGGTCCCAGTCGTCCCCCGTCCTGACCAGCAGCGAGCGGGTGTTCTGCCAGCGCCCCTGTGCCAGTGCGGCCCGCGCGGCCACGAGTTCGGCGTCGTCGAGAGCCTCGTCGTAGGCCTGTGCCGCTCGTTTGCGGGCACGGCCGAGGGGAGGCGGGGGTGGGGACACCGCGGGACTTCCTCACGCGTTTCTCTTGTCACACGGCTCACGGCGGTGGTCGGTGGCAGTGGTCGGCTGCCGAATGCCATGAGCTGATCACGGACAGCAAACCGTCAGCCAACGGATCACGTCAAGGGCACCGGGGTCGTTACACGCGTCAACTGCGGTCACGAACGGGCAACTTGTGTCACCCGTGAACAACCGGACGGCGCAGGACGGCGCAGGTCGGCGGCGCCCGCGACGGCGCGGACGCTGCTTTGATGGCGGTATGAGGGAGAACGGTGAGAGGGACGAGAACGGTGAGACCAGTGAGCGCGCAGAGGGCGTGACCGGGCGGAGCGCCGACGAGATTCTCGACATCGTCGACGAGAACGACCGGGTGACCGGACAGGCCCCGCGCGGCGAGGCGTACGCCCGCGGGCTGCGGCACCGCTGCGCCTTCGTCCTGGCGCGGGACGCGGAGGGCAGGATCTTCGTCCACCGCCGCACCCCGACGAAGCTGGTCTTCCCGTCGCTGTACGACATGTTCGTCGGCGGGGTGGTCGGCGCGGGCGAGTCGTACGACGAGGCGGCGCTGCGGGAGGCCGAGGAGGAGCTGGGCGTGAGCGGACTGCCCGCGCCCCGGCACCTGTTCACCTTCCTGTACGACGACGGCGGGAACCGGACCTGGTGGTCGGCGGTGTACGAGGTGCGCTGCGACCTCCCGGTGCGGCCGCAGGCCGAGGAGGTGGCCTGGCACGCCTTCCTGCCCGAGGAGGAGGTGGAGCGGCGGCTCGGCCACTGGGAGTGGGTGCCGGACGGGCTCGCGGCGTACGAGCGGCTGCGGGCGTACCGGGCGGGCCGAGGGGGCG